>CAWVJG010000187.1:0-22697 GCA_963929465.1 Bacillota bacterium | reverse complement strand
AATCGATTAGTTGGTGTTAATAAGATTTGTATATCTTTGATTGGTATATATCGATATTGTCTATATTGTTTTTCATCATAAGCTTTATGGATTCTAAATTTTAGAGGCTCATAATTCTCAAATTGATTTTTAGCATCCTCTAGATTTAATCCCAAGTAGTCTAATTTTTCTTTAATTTCATCTATTTTTTCTCCTGATTTCCTTGGCAAAACAATTCTCCTCTCTGCTTTGTATTGATTGATTTTTTATTTGTGCATCATTGCAAAACAATTTTGCACTATGTGCATAGAAATCTTCCATTTCGTTAATGCACACCTACTTTATAATTTCATAAAAATTCTTAAATTCATATCCTTGCTCTTTTAAATAATCAATGATAGTAGGCAAAGCTTCCACTGTCACTGTTTTAGCTTGTGCATCATGCATTAAAATTACGACACTTTGCTTATCTCCAACAGTTTCTTGTATTCTCTGTACTTCATATTCAATAGTAGGACTGGTTGTTTCAGAATCCCCATTTAATGCATTCCAGTCAACATGCACAATATCATTCTGTAAAAGTAAATCATTTGCTTGATTTTTTATATCTGCATATTTTCCTCCTACTAATCCTCCTGGAAATCTAAATAAATGTGAATTATATTCTTGTTCTCCAAGAGCATCTCTTACTACTTGATTACATCTGTTGTACTCATCTAGCACAGCTTGCGGTGATTGATATATTGTCTCATATACATGTGAATATCCATGGTTTGCAATAAAATGTCCTTCATCATACATTCTTTTAACCATTTCTGGACTTTTTTCAACATTGGAACCTAATACAAAAAAAGTTGCTTTAATTCCTCTTTCATTTAATATATCTAAAATTTGACTTGTATTACTAGATGGTCCATCATCAAATGTTAAAAAAGCTCTTTTAACATCTGCACTATATATATGTTTAATATTTTCTTTTCCTTCTTCTGTTAATTTGGGTAATTTTTCCTGTCTTTTTCTCTCTTGCTCTTCCTGCTCTTTTAAAATTGCTTCTTGGTATTGCTGATAGGCTAGTTTATATTCTGCATTTACTTTTATATTTTCAATACAATTTATCCATGTAACAACAATTCCCACAACCATGAATATGATAATCACTACCATTAACGTTTTTTCTTTTGTAGTAAATCTAAATTTTGCAGGCACTAAAGACATATTCTTTTCTTCCTTCATTTTTTATTCCTTATTATTTTTTAGTATGATTTCTATTTTTCCGTTTATATTATATACTATTTTATTAAAAATTCATATAGATATATAAAAAAATTTGTCCTTTTAGGGACGTTTCTGTTTGGGACATTTTGAGGGATTTTGGGGACGGACTCAATTTTCCCTTTTTAGTTAAAAAGTATAAAAATATATAATATAAAGCCATTACACGATTTTGTATAAGCTAAATCGTTACATTCTTTTATATTATATATTTTTTAAGTACCTTAAATTTTAAAAAGGAAAAATTGGGTCCGTCCCCAAAATCCCCCAAAATGTCCCAAACAGAAACGTCCCCAAAAGGACATTATTTTTTCATAACAGATTTTAAGTATTCTACTTCGTCTTCTACTTTTAATCTCATGAAAATTGGTTCTCCTTTTTCAATTACTTTGATATCTTTTAACGTGTCATAAGCATATATGTCATCCCATCTAATTTTATCAACATCTGTTATACCAATTTGTTTTAACATATTATTGGCTGTATCTGTCATGAATGGTTTGATTAAAATTGCAATTTTTCTTAAATTTTCAATTAGATGGTACATTGCAGATTTTAATTCTTCTGTTTTTTCTTCTTTTGCTAAAGCCCAAGGCATGGTTTCGTCTATATATTTGTTAGTTCTTGCAATCAAATCCCATATTTCTTGTAATGCATTTGCAATTTCATATTCATTTAGTTTTTCTTCAAACTTTTTAATTTTTTCTGTTGCATAGTCTTCTAATTCTTTATCTACTGCATTTGGAGTTCCATTATATTCTGGAACTTTTCCTTCAAAATATTTATTTACCATTGATACAGTTCTATTTAATAAATTACTTAAATCATTACATAAATCAAAGTTATATCTTTCTACAAATGCTTCTGGTGAAAAAATTCCGTCTTGATTTACTGGCATTTCTCTTAATAAGAAATATCTAGTTGGGTCTAATCCATATCTATCAATTAATGTTTCTGGGTAAATCACATTTCCTTTTGATTTTGACATTTTTCCATCTTTCATCATAATCCAGTTGTGTACTAAAATGGTTTTTGGTAATGGTAAGTCTAATGCCATTAAGAATATTGGCCAATAAATTAAGTGGAATCTAGCAATATCTTTTCCAACAATTTGTAAGTCCGCTGGCCAGTATTTCTTGAATAATGTATCATCATCAGACATATATCCCAAAGCTGTTAAATAGTTGGTTAAGGCATCTAACCATACATAAATCACATGTTTTGGGTCTTTTAATACTTTGATTCCCCAATCGAAACTGGTTCTTGTAACACATAAATCTTCTAATCCTGGTTTGATAAAGTTATTTATCATTTCATTTTTTCGAAATGCTGGTTTGATAAAATCAGGGTGTTCGTCATAATATTTTACTAATCTATCTACATATTTCTTCATATTGAAAAAATATGCTTCTTCTTTCATTAATTTTACTTCTCTACCACAATCTGGACATTTTCCATCCACTAGTTGGGTTTCTGTAAAATACGTTTCACATGGTACACAATACCAACCTTCATATTCTCCTTTATAGATGTCTCCTTGTTCCATAAATCTATCAAATATTTTTTGAACAATTTGGGTATGTCTTTCTTCTGTAGTTTGAATGAAGTCATCATAATGAATTCCCATTTTTGCCCATAATTCTTTTGCTTGTTCAGCCATTTCATCTACATATTGTTTTGGTTCTTTACCATTTTTTTCAGCTATTCCTTGAATTTTTTGACCATGCTCATC
Source organism: Bacillota bacterium (assembly GCA_963929465.1). Classification (GTDB taxonomy): domain Bacteria; phylum Bacillota; class Clostridia; order TANB77; family CAG-508; genus CAG-269. Next base: position 19,714 of record CAWVJG010000187.1, on the reverse strand, counting down.
TGTTCCTGTAAGCATATATGCATCTTCACCTTTTAGTTGGTGATATGTTTTCATAGCATCTGCCAATACGGTTGTATAGGCTGTTCCTATATGAAATTTTCCACTTGGATAATAAATTGGTGTTGTTACATAAAATTTATTGTTCAAATTTTTCATCTCCCTTTATCAATTTGCATCATGTACTTATTTCTCATTTTATTTTATTCTTTACAAAATTTACAAATATATTATCATAAAATTAGGAAAAAGTCTATACGTTTTTATCTGACTATAATGAATTATACAAATAACTTAATGTATACTAAAAATGATGTAGCATTTTTATACTACATCATTTTATATACAAATATTTTTTAAAATTAATAACTATTCTTTATAAAGTAGATAAATTTCAAACGATTACTGTGTATTTTTAGATTTTAGAATTTTCTTTATATATTTAAAAATGATAAAAATTATAATATTTATAACTAAGCATATAAGTATTTCTAAAGGTCTATATGATAATTTAAAATTAAATAGCTTCAGAATGATTGATAAAATTAATCCAATTATGCAAAATATTAAAAAGTTACTATATTTAAAATTTTGTTTTGTGCAAGTTTTTAATATTATTTTTGCTAGTCCTACTGATGCAATAGAAAATATCATAAGGAATAAATATCCGTTTATTCCGAATTTCTGCTATATACCCAAAAAAAGTTCCGATATCTTTCATTGCATGAATTATACTCTTTCTCATTATAATTATTTCTCCTCTTAAGATATTGATATTATTAATTTTATTATAGTATTTATTTAAAATCAATATTAATTCTGTTATTAAAACAAAAAAATAGATATATTATCATAATATAATAAAAAAGAGTAAAAAAATAAAAGAAAAATTTGGATATGCAAAAGGGTATAGTAATCACATATCCAAATGAATTATTAAAGATAATACAATATGCTAAAAACTACAATCAAAAATAATAGAATTATCATAACAAATATAAAAACATATTTTAACTGTTTTTTGATACTATTCATAATATTTTTTCTATCTTCTAGTATTTGACTATTAATTAAGTTTATGTCATTATTATTAAAATTATTTGCTATCCAATCTTTATCATAATACTTATTATTTTTATCATATGTATATCTTATACTTACCTCTTTTTTATTAGCCACAACCTGACCACTATTAGAATAATTTTGATAGTCAAAAACTATGACAAAGAATGATAATATTGTTTCTAAATGGCTATATTCATCTAGTAAAAACACATAATAATTATCTTGATTGTTAGATACATTTAAAGGTTTTATAATTTCAGCAATTTGATTATCTCCATCATATATTGGAATGTTTCTCGTTCTACCAACAGATATATCATAACTTTTTAATATATAATTCTCATATTCTATTATATATTTTGTATCTAAAACTCCATTTGTTAATTTATAAAATTTTCCACAGGTATTATTTTTACTATCTATCACATTAAAAATAGAACTCTTTTGCTCTCCTGTAAATGCCCATTTCATTGGTACAGCAGTATTAGAAATATTTTCTATAATATTATAAGAAGTCGCATAACAAATACTTTCATCAGTCTTTGTTATTATGCAAGATCTAACATTATCAATATTTAATGGTGCAGAAATATCCATCCATGGCATACCTGCTAAATACTTTAGTTTATTATTTACTTTGATTTCAAATTTATTTTTCAAATTTGATTTTGTTTGTTCAACTTTTATTATCATTTTTCATCACTTTCCATCACTTTAAATTATAATATTTTATATTTCTTGTTCTTCGTCATGTACTTTTTTATAAGGTACTGGTAAATCTATTTCTTTTTCCACTTCGATACATTGCTGTTAAGATTTACTTTTCTTATTACGCCTTAATGTCACAAATGGTGAAGAAAATAATATTACAAGACCAATTCCAACAACCAATACCAAAATATTGATTGGATTATCTTTTTTCACAGACTTGCTAGGATTTTGTTCATCATAATATAGTTCAAAGGTATCACCTAAATGATCAGCTAGCACTCCTTCTTCATATTCATTATTAATATATATGTATTTATTTCCATCTACATAGTAATATGCAACTAATTTATAATTATCTGACGCCCCTCCCTTGCTATATATCTCTGAATATATAGTCGCTACTGCTACATTATTTTTTCCTTTTAAACTAAAGTAATTAATAGCATCATCTACTTGAGAGCCAATAAATCCAAATCCTACTATGATTAAAAATATAAAAATTGGAGTTAATGATGATACCTTATGTTCTCTTCCGTTTTCCTCTTCATATGTTAATATAGAAGTTAATCCAGCTGAAATAAAAAATAGAGTAACAAATATATATAATACAGGATTTAACAAACTTATACCAGATGATGTATGATCTAATTCAATGTAAATTCCATCATTAACATTATTTTTGTCTATATACATTATAACTGTTTCATTATTTGGTATATTTGGTGTAATTTTTTCATTGTCTATATTATAAATATTTTGAATATACACTCTTTCATTATCTACTTCATAATACAATGTTCCAGAGTCACTATAAACATATTGTAATGTATAATTGCTTTTTTTAGCATTCCAACTAATAACCGAATTTGTATTCGTAATAAAAATTAAAACTCCTATAATTAGTAAAATCCATCCTACAATTTTAAATGATTTTTTTGTTTCTTTTTTGTAATCCATCTTTATGTTAACACTCCCCTTTTATAAAAAACAGCAATCTTGAACTGTATTATCTTTCTATTAATTTTCATTTTCTTTTTCATAATGGTTTGATAATTCATCTAAGAATTTATCTCTTTCTTCATCCTCATATCCTCTGAAAATAATTTCTTGAATATCTTCATGATTAAACAAATATATCATTCCAGGTCCTAAATTTCCTTGTGGATAAGGTACAGATACATAATCATATTCCTTGGGTTTCTTAAATAAACCTCCCTCTCCATCTGATTGCATAATGCCATAAATCATAAGTGGTTGCTCTCCATCTTTCAGAATTACAATAGAACCAATTGGTAATAAATCTTTTATTTTCATAATATTTCCCTTTCTTTTATTTAACTATCTTTATTCAAATAAAGTTCTAATCATTTTAATTAAATAATGACTTCCTCCCTCAGTATTATCTTGAACATTTTCTACCATACTGATAACTAATATATCATTTTCTCCTTGATCTGTTGTAAAACAATCAAACCATCCTAATGTTCCACTTTCATTATCTTCTTTATCTGTTTTTAATTCAGCTGTTCCTGTTTTTCCTGCAATGGTTACACCATTTACTTTCATATCATTTGCTGAACCACGTTCAACAACTTGAATTAAATCTTCTTTTATCGTATTTGCTGCCTCTTCTGAGAAAGCATCTTCTATTAAAATTTCTGGTGTTTTATCTTCTTTATATTCAATATATGGTTTTACCATATCCCCATTGTTATAGAATCCTGAATAAATAGACGCCATATGAATTGGGTTTATCAATAAATTTCCTTGACCGAATCCAGTATCTGCCAACTTTCCATCTGAATTGATTCCGTCTTCGTTTGCATATTGTGATGTTGCAAGTGATAATGGGAATTCTAATTGCTTATTAAATCCAATTTTATCTAAGCTTTCTGTAAATTTACTTGTTCCAATTCTTAAAGCTGTTTGTGCAAAATAGATATTGTCTGAATACATTAATCCATTTAATAAGTTTTTAGTTCCATTATATGCTGTTAATGTTGTTACTCTATAATCTCCCCATGAAGAATCTTTTTGCCAACTGGTTCCTGTATATCCAAAGTCTTCATCTGCTGTAATACTTCCTGTTGTTAATCCAATCGCACCTGTAATTGCTTTAAAAGTTGAGCCAGGGCAATACTTTTGAATAAATCTATTATATAAAGGTTTTGCTTCATCATTATTTAAAGCATTCCATTGATCTGTTGTCATTCCTAAAGTAAAGTCATTTGAGTCAAATGTTGGGGTACTAACCAAAGCTAATAATTCTCCTGTTGCAGGTTGCATTACCACAAATAAACCTTTGTCATTTTGTAATTGACTATATAATTTTGTTTGAATATCACTGTCAATTGTAAGGGGAATGTCTTCTCCATCTTTTTGTTTTTGTTCTGCCAATGTTTTTATTTCATTACCATCTACATCTTCGATATAGATTCTAACACCGTCTGTTCCTCTTAATCTATCTTCATAAGCTGCTTCTAATCCAGATTTTCCGATTAAACTTGTAGAACTGTATCCTTTATCTGCATATTTTTCTAATTCTTCTGCATTAATCGCTTGCACATATCCGATTAAATGTCCTGCTTCTTCTCCTAATGGATAGACTCTTCCTTCTGCATCATTTATCATAATTCCTGGAATTTGTAATAATTGTTCCTTTATCTCTGTATCATCTTTTGCAACTTTTCTAATTGGTACAAATGTATCATCTTTTACATAGGATGCTGATAGATAATTGTTAATCGTTTCCACTGATACACCAGTTAGTTCTGCTATTTTGCTAATACTTTCTTCTTTGGCTTCTCCTAATTTTCCTGGCACAATTCCCACTTGAGAAATGGTTCCATCATAAGCCAGTGGATTTCCATTTCTATCTAATATACTTCCTCTTTTTCCACTTAAAGTTTCTACTCTTACTTTATAATCTCTTTGTAACTCAGGAAAAATTAAACTTGATGACCATTCTAATTTATATATGTTCTCTTCTTTTACAAAATATGCTTCATTGTCAAAGCGAATATTCCCTGCTGAAGTTACCATCTCTTCACTATATGACACTTTTTTCTTGTCATTTTCATTGGTTACTTCTTTTACTGTAATTTTAATATTACTACTGTCAATTCCTTCATATATATTTTCATTTCTTGTCACAAAATCTTCTTGACTAATACTTTCTTTTGATGAACTACTTAAATATGTATACATCTCGTCATATTTTTTGTCATTGATAGCTGAAAAATACGAATTTAAAACCTCTTCTGGTTTTTCTTTTGGCATGTTCATGATGATGATTCCTACTACAATTGCTACAACTAGTATGACTGCAATAATAATTCCAATAATTACTTTTTTATTTTTCATATGAATTCCTCCATTTCAATATTATTATACCACTTCTTTCACTTTTTTACAGTAATTTTTTCTAGTTTTATATATTTTTAATCATTTAACGTTTCCATTGCATGTTCATCATAATATGTTTCAAAATCATAATTATGTCCATACCCTGTGCTTGGATTTATTTCTGCTTTTGAAGATTTAGCACCTGCTAAAATCCCTTGATAGGTTGTTTTATTTGTATTAACAATAATACCTCCATCAAAACTACATCCTTCTATATTTCCTAATATATGATTTCCAACGATTCCTCCAATATATAATATATCTTGTTCATATTGTGTGGATGTTTGAATAGTTAAAATATCTGTAGATTTACATTAACATCATCTCTTGAAAATCCTGTTTTTCCTAGCATTTGTTGTAATTCTTCCATGGTATATCGTTTCATGAATTGTGTTACATATTTAAATAATCTTGCACACCTGTTGTCATCTAGCAATTTATATACAACTGGTCGTGGAGTCGTTCCGTCATCTACACCTATATTGGCATATTTTTCTTTGTCATAATCTAAAATGATATAGTTCTTACCTGATGACATAATTCTATCCATAGAATCTACATTGAAATCATCTGTTAGTGGTGTCATTAAGCTATAACTCATCCTATCTTCTGCTACTTCTAACAAATGTGCATAATTTTCGTCATTTTTATCGATAACATAGAAATAATCTTTCATTTTCGGTTTATAGATAATTCTATCTGGATTACCTGTATAGTAACTTAAACTTTCCCCTAATTTTAGATATTCATTTCCATATTCTGCTTCTTCTTGGTCTATCACTTTTTTTTGATAATCTCTATCTAATTTGATTAATATAGCAATTCCAGCTAAAACGATTAAGATAACAACCAATGGTATGATAATATATCTCTTTTTAAACTTCATTTTTTTCTTCCATATAATAAATATTATATGCCTTTCTCATTTATTATCTTTTATTTTTTGTTTTATTACTTTGAAACTTGCATCTACTTTTCGTCTAATCACTCTAGTTTTTTGCTATTATGATTCCAAATTTTCTTTCAACCTGCATTTCACTATTCCAAATCTTCTTTAAATGGAAAATTATCTGGATTATATGTATATGTTCTTAAATCTACTCCATATTCTTTTTCCAACTCTTCTCTTGTATATTTTTTCTCATAAATCATACTTGAATCATAATCGCTTTCATTGACAATCACTTCTACAGCATGTAAATTATCAATTAAGCTTAATAATGTGACTGCATTTTTCTTAAATAATTCTTCTTTCTTTTCTAAAGGTAATTCTTTAAATGCTTCAAATTCTCTATTCTTTTCTTCTACTATGTAATTGGTATAATAATGAATTTCTAGATAATATTGTTCTGGATTTTCTTCTTCGCTTCTTGTAAAAATAGATTGTGCATAATTTCCTAAGCTGAGTTTTTGGACAAGATTTTTAACACTATTAAAATCTCCTACATATTGTATTTTATATGGAATCATATCTTCATAATCATATGCAAAATAGTTTTCTTCTACTTTTGCAATATTACCTATAAAAAAGATTCCACCAATTATGACAATGAGTGCTAGTGATATCATGGTAATTCGAATTGGTTTTGCTTTAAATTTAGGGAAGAATTTTATCATGTAAATTCTTCTTTCTGTATCATTTTCTACTCCTGCTAAGTTCAATACCTCTTGTTCATAACTTTTATATAATCTGTCTCTTAAAGCATTAATAATTGTCATCGCATATTCTTTGTTTTCTTCTGGTTTCAAATGTTTTAATACATTAGCATCTGCTTTTAATTCCATATCTTGTCTCATTCTTTTAAATAAAATATATAAAAAGGGATTAAACCAGTAAATTGTCCTTAATAGGTTTAATATAAAATTGATGATTAAATCTTTTCCTTGATAATGAGATAATTCATGCATGAATATATATTGTATTTCCTTATCTGTTTTTTCTTTTATATTATCTTCATCTAAAAATATTTTTGTATCTGTTATTCCATATATAGCAGGTGATAAAATTCCTTTTTGGTTAATTAATGCAATATCTTTTTTCATATTTAATTCTTTTTTTGTCTCTTCAAAAATTTCTAAAATCCTTTTATTTGTCAATAAATCACTTACTCTTAATCGATTTATTTTTCTTCTTGACCATAAATATCTTATCATTAAAATGCCTATCATCCCTATCCAAAGACAAGGTATTACAATATCAAACGCAAGATATTTAGCATAAGCTATATAGAGATTGCCTCTTACCACTTTATATTCTTCAAATGTGGTATCTTGTCTTTGAATATAGGCATTATATTCTGCTTGTCTTTCATCTACTTCTTGCTTAAAAGATATTTCTTGTATTGGATTTAGGATTTTCATAAAAATATTATTGCTTTCATATACTCCATTGATATTCAATGGTACAATTAAGGAAATTATGAAAATTCCCCACATGATGACTTTCCACTTTGGTGAAATCTTTTTATCAAATATTTCTTGAATTAAATATATGGTAAATCCTACAATCACTGCAAATATGGACATATATAAAATCATATAAAATGCTTCTCTGATTTGGATTCTATCAATAACAATATTGACATATCTAAATAATGTTTCTATCATATTCCTTTATTCCCTTTCATCGATGATGTTTAATAATTTTTCTATTTCTTCTTTGGTTATTTTTTTATCTTCCACAAAATTTAATAACATATTGTTGACATTTCCATCATACATCTTCTCTAAAAAAGTTTCATTAGCACTTTTTAAATATTTCTTTTCTGAGATTAATGGTTTATATTCATTTGCTTTTTTGTTTTTCTCAACAGATTTTACGATGTTTTTATCTATTAATCTATATAACAATGTTTTAATTGTACTTTTATTCTTTGGTTCTTCTTTACTTAATTCTTCAACAAGTTCATTTAAAGTTAGACTTTTCTTTTCCCACAATACTTTCATAATTTCTAATTCTGCGTCTGTAATTTGATTTGTCATTTTCATACTTGTTTTCCTCCCTAAAAGTTTTTATTAAAATTATTTTATATATTTTGATTTTACATATGTAATTTCATATAATCTCATTTTTCTGTGCAACGTTGTTTTTTTATGGTATCGTAAAAGGTGATTTTTCCTATATTGCAAAAAGATTACAAATGTAAACCAATTATAGTTTACATCTGTAATCTTTTTTTGTCAATCTATTTTTTAATTTAATTTTTGTTATTTCTGTTTTTTATTTTATGATTATTTATTCTTATTAATAAAAGCAATAATTTGTTTCGCCAATTCCTCTTCTTTGCCTTCATAACTATGATTTGCACCATCCATATAATAGATATCTTTATTTGGATTGGTAATACACTTGTTCATAAGATCTACTAATTCTTCTGGCATTTGAACGATCATCTCATTAACATTTCCCCAACGCATAAACAATGGTATATCAATATTATTTAATACTTTTAATTCTTTGTCTTCACCAAAATTTGCAAAATTAATATCTTGATAATCTCTTGCATATCTTAAAAATGTTTTGACATTAATTGGATGTATAAATGCTTCTTGTGGCATCATTTCATCTTTTTGCCCATTTCTTTCTTTTTCTTCTGCATATTCTAAATATTTTTCAAAATTATCTCTTAAATATACCTTTAGAGCTCTTGGAATATCTATTAAAGAATTTAATATAATTCCTTTTATATTATTTACCATATCATCTTGTTCATCTTTTAATTCATTATATGTGTAAACAATTTTCGTACATCCTAAGCTATGTCCTTGTAAATATATATTTTTATATCCTAATTCTTTTAACTTGATGACAGCACCTGTGATATCTTCATAACCTTCTAATACATCTTCATAACTTGTTCCACCTAGCTCTTTTTCTCTTTTTCCTTCTGTGTATCTTCTTATATATTTTACTAATTCACTTCCACGATTATTAAAACAAAAATAGTCTATGTTATTTTCATTGGCAAATTTTGCCATTGTGGTTTCTCTTTTTTTCATGCAGTTACTACCCATTCCATGAACGGATAAAATAATATCCTCTGTTTTATTTTTACTGGTATATAATAATCCATCTAATTTAATTCCATCTGTTGCTAAAAAATATATTACTTCCATTTATACACACCTCTATTTCAATACATCCAATATTTCTTGTTTATCTGTTACACCTACAAATGTTTTTACTGGATTACCTTTTTCAAATACCATAATCGTTGGTATACTCATTACATCATATTTTATAGCCAATTCTTGGTTATTATCTACATTCACTTTTCCTACTTTTACTGTTCCATCTAATTCTTTTGCAATATCATCAATCACTGGTGACATCATTCTACATGGTCCACACCAATCTGCATAAAAATCTACTAAGACCTTCCCTTCTGATTTTAATACTTCTTCCTCAAAATTTTTCTCTTCAAATGTTAACATACTCATATCTTTTTCCTCCTTTATCTTTTTTTGTATACAAACATTTACTTTTATCTTAACCCTATACAGATTTTTTCATATACAATAAGGTTATTTTTATTTTGTTGCCATTTTGGCAAAATTATACATTTTCTTTTCTAATATATTGAATCGCTTGTAAACCTGCTTTTGCTCCTTCATAGACAGATTTTGATATTTGTAATAATCCACCTACACAGTCTCCACATGCATAAATTCCTGGAATATTGGTTTCCATATTTTCATTTACCACGATTCTATCTTTTTTGGTTATAATTCCTAATTTTTTTGCAAATTCATTTCCACCTGCCACGCCAAGAGCCACAAATATACCATCTGTTTTAGTTTTGCTATTATCGTCAAATTCTACTTCTTCTACTTTTTTCTCTCCTCTTACTTCACGGATTTTTCTTGTATCAATTTTCACATTATCTGCTCTAATCTCAGGCGCTTCTTTTCCATCTGTTAATATGGTAATACTATTGGCTATATTGATTAATTCATTTGCTTCTGAGATAGCATATTTTCCGTTTCCTAAAATAGATACATCTTTATTTCTATAAAAGAAACCATCACATACCGCACAATAACTAACACCTTTTCCTTCAAATTCTTTAATCCCTTTTATCTTTGGTGTATTTTTCTTGTTACCTGTTGCAAATATCACAGTTTTTGTTTTATAAGTTTCTTTTTCTGTCATAACCATATATTGATTGTTTTCACCAAATTGTATATTTGTAACCTCTTCTTTTCTTACATCAATTCCTAAGTTTTTTGCTTGTTGTATTCCTGTTTTATATAAGTCTTTTCCAGATATTCCATTTTCAAAACCATAATAATTTTCTATCCATTCTGTCTTTTCTAGTGCTGATTGGTCTTTGTATAGTATTAATACATTTAAGTTTGCTCGTTTTGTATATAATCCTGCTGAAATACCTGCAGGTCCTGCACCTATGATAATAACATCATACATAAATTTTAACCCTTTCTCTCCTTTGTTTTATATTTTTTCTTATTATGTAGTTTCTTTATCCTTTAAAAAATTCATTTTTTATCCACATATGAAGTTAATATAGAATTATATTCCACTTCTTATATCACGCATTATATCATTTAAGTTTCTAATGTGCAAGACATGTACCTTTAGAATTATTTTGACATATGAGGTGGTATGTTAAAGTATCAAAATTCAAAATTTTTCGATTGTATTTTCATTCCATATTTTTTATGCTATACTAATATTAGGTGATTTAAGTTGAAACTATTATTTAAAAATACAACTACATATTCAAAACACATGTATGATGATTTTCTAAAATTTCATTCTAAAAAATTTTCATTTAGATATCATCTATTTTCACTTGTTGTATCTATGCTATTTCTTTTTTTGATGATGTTATATGTTAAAAATCATTATTATGGATTAGCTATTATTTCTTGTGCTTTCTTAACTTCTTTTATTTTATATAGATATTTTCATCCTATTGAAGAAGTAAAGAAAGATTATCACAGTGATAAAATTACAAAAGAACAGAGTTTTACCTTTTCATTTTATGATAAATATTTCAAGATTTATACAAAAAAAGAATACTCCATTATTTATTATCGAAAACTTTATAAAATATTTGAAACAAACACTTTTTTCTATTTATATTTAGATAATAGACATTCGTTTTTATTAGATAAATCTGGATTTACCAAAGGCACACCTGTCGCTTTTAGAAATTTTATCAAGAAAAAATGTCCTTTCAAATACAAATTAGATATAGATAAAAGAAATACATAAAAACACAGTTTATATGTTTATAAAACTGTGTTTTTTTTTGTTTATCAAAACTGTCTTTGCATTTATATATTTGCTATTTTAGTTTTGTTCATATATGCTTTTTTATTTTTCTATTGCTTCTTTTATCTTTTCTTCATCCATTGGTAATTTTTCTTCATTTCCTGTTCTCATATCTTTTAATGTAATTTCTTTTGCTTCAATTTCATCTTCTCCTAATACAATAACATATGGAATTTCTAGTTTGTCTGCATATTTAAATTTTGCTTTTAACTTTTTATCATTTAAATAAATTTCTGTATTAATTCCAATATTTCTCAATTTTGTTGCTAGTTTTATAGATTCTCCCAAATTTTCTTCCATAGGAATAATTAAAATATCTGCAACAGATTTTCTATCTGCTTTTATGAGATTTAACTCATTTAATTTATAAAATAATCTTGTTAATCCGATAGAAACACCAACACCTGGTAGACTTTTATCTGTATAATATTCTGCTAGATTTTCATATCTTCCTCCAGAACATACACTTCCTATTTCTCTATATTTATTTAAAAAGGTTTCATAAACAGTTCCTGTATAATAATCTAATCCCCTTGCAATCGTTAAATCTACTGTAAAGTTTTCTTCTGGGACACCAAATAACCTTACATTTTTGATGACTGTTTTTAATTCTTCTACACCTTTTAAATAGGTTTCATTTTCAATTCCTAAGTTTTCTAATTTTTCTATTTTTTCATCAGAAGTTCCTTCAATTTCTATAAAGTCAATAATATTGCTTATTTGTTTTTCTTTTAGTCCTAATTCTTCAAATTCTTTTATAACTTCTTCTTTTCCTATTTTTTCAATTTTGTCAATAATTCTTAATATTTCAACTGAATTTTCCTTTTGGTCTACACTTTCAAATAAACCATTTAAAATTCTTCTATTATTGATTTTTATCGTAAAATCTTCAAATCCCAATTCTCTGAACATTGTATAGATAACAGCTGGAATTTCAGCATCATTAATTAAATCTAATTCTCCATCTCCAATAATATCAATATCACATTGATAAAATTCTCTATATCTTCCTTTTTGTGCTCTTTCTCCTCTATATACTTTTCCAATTTGATATCTTCTAAATGGAAAACTTAAATTTCCATAATTTTTTGCCACATATTTTGCAAGTGGTACAGTTAAGTCAAAACGTAATGCTAAATCTGTATCACCTTTTTGGAAACGATAAATTTGTTTTTCTGTTTCTCCTCCAGCTTTTGCAAGTAATACTTCTGCAAGTTCTATCACAGGTGTATCTAATGGTAAAAATCCAAACTTTTTATATGTTTTTTCGATTTTTTCTTTCATTTGATTAAATAAAATTTGCTCATTTGGTAACAATTCCATAAATCCAGCTAATGTTCTTGGTTCTACTTTTTCCATTTTTTAACTTCCTTTCTTCTTTTTTATATATATTTCCATTAATAATTTTCTTTTTTTGTGGGCCAGATTAAGCTAATCCAGCCCAGTTTGAGGTTTTAATTTTTTTAGTTTTCACAGAATATCCATATACTATATATTTCATCAAAAAATATTTCTTTGATTTCAATATTCTTGCATTCTTTTATGAGATCCCCCCTGCTGTCTTTTAATTCTATATTTCCCCTTCCATTAATTGAAATCATCCGAAAAATATGATAATTCTTTTCAATTATCATAAAGTCGCTGGTCTCATTTTCTATAAAATGAAATCCGTTTTCCCGAAAAGAATTTATATTGTTGATGACTACTCCTATCATATATACCTCCATTTTTATGCAATATCCTCTTGGTTTCCGCTTTTAGTATACTACATAATTCATAAATTTTCAATATAATTTAGGCTTTAATTCCAAATATATTGGCTTTTCTTCCTTTATCATTGTTGCTTTTCCGTGTCCTGGATAAACAATGGTATCATCTGGAAGTTTTAACAATTTATTGATGATAGAATCCATAATCTCATCTATGCTTCCCGTTGGTAAATCTGTTCTTCCCCATGTTCCTCTAAACATGGTATCTCCCGAAAACACACATCCTGCCTTTTCACAATATAAACTTGTTGATCCCTTTGTGTGACCTGGTGTGTGAAGCACTTTTAATTCTAGTTCTCCCAAATGTATTAAATCATTATCATCAATTCTTGAATCTGCCTCTAACTCTATTGGTGGTAAATCAATTATTGCTGAAAGATTAATACTTATATCATTTAATCCTTCACTATCTAATCGATGAATCAATACTTTTCCTCCACATTGATTTTTTAATTCTGTTACACCTGCTATATGATCTCCATGACAATGTGTTAGATAAATATACTTTAAATGTCCTTTTAAAATGTGTATCATCTCAACAATTTCATCAATATCTCCTGCTGGGTCTATTACCATAGTTTTTTTACTTTCTTCATCAAAGATAATATAGCAATTGGTTGGGTCTCCTATCCATGTATTGATCTTTCGTTCTTTTAAAATCATATTTCCTCCTTTAGTCTTTTGGGAATGAACAAATCGGGATTTTGGGGATGGATAAATCGGGAAATTGGGGACGGACTCATTTTTCCCTTTTTGTTCATAAAGTATTTTATAAAAATATTAAATTTAGTTAAAAAGGGAAATTTGTTTATTATTTCTTCCTTTTTACATCATAAACACTGTTTACTTTTCTAACAACTTTTTGTGCTTTATTTAATTCGTTTAAGTTTTCTACTTCAAGGGTAATGTCTATAATAGCAATTCTTTCTTTCGTTGTTTTTGTATTAACTCCTAAGATATTTACTTTTGTTGTTCCTAATTCTTTTAAGATGTCTACTAATAAACCAGTTCTATCATTTGAGTAGATTTCAATTTCTGCTTGATATTCTGATTTTTCTTGTTCATACCATTCTACATCTATCATTCTGTTTTCTTCTGATATCAAGTCTTTTACATTATGACAATCTTTTCTATGAACAGATACACCTCTTCCTTTTGTGATATATCCAACGATTTCATCTCCTGGAAGTGGATTACAACATTTTGAAAGTTTTACTAAACAGTTGTCGATTCCTTTTACAATAACACCTGAACTTGATGGCTTTGGTTTCTTTTGTTTTGCTTTTTTTAGTTCTTCTAATTTCTTTTCAATATCTTCTTCTTCATGTTCTTTTCGATATTCTTGAAGCATTCTGGCAATGACTTTCCCTGATGAGTTTGCTCCAAATCCAACAGCTGAATACATTTCGTCTAGGTTTTTATATTTATATTTTTCAAGCATTGGATCAATATATTCTGGTTTAAATAAATCTGCATGTGAAAATCCTATTCTTTTTAATTCTTTTTCAATTAATTCTTTTCCTTTTTCAATATTTTCTTCTTTTTGTGCCTTTTTAAACCAGCTTTTGATTTTGTTTCTTGCTGCTGAGCTTTTTACAAATTTTAGCCAGTCTCTACTTGGTCCTTTGGAATTATCTGATGTGATAATTTCTACGATATCTCCACTTTGTAATGGTGTGATAATTGGCATCATTTTACTATTGATTTTACATCCTGTCATCTTGTTTCCGATTTCAGCATGTATTGTATATGCAAAATCAATTGGCGTTGCTCCTCTTGGTAATACTTTAATAGATCCTTTTGGTGTAAATACATATACTTCGTCTTCAAATAATTCTGTTTTTAATGTATTTAAAAATTCTTGTGGATCTTCTAATTCTTTTTGCCATTCTAATGTTTCTCTAAGCCATGCTAATTTATCTTCTTCAACCTTTACAGATTGTTTTTTACCAAAATAGCTTGCCTCTTTATATGCCCAGTGTGCAGCAATACCAAATTCAGCAACTTTATGCATTTCCCAAGTTCTGATTTGTACCTCAAATGGTGTTCCTTTTTCTCCTAGCAATGTTGTATGGATAGATTGATACATATTTGGTTTTGGAACAGCTATATAATCTTTAAATCTACCTGGCATAGGATTGTATAATTCATGAACGACACCTAATGCTGCATAACAATCTTTTACCGAATTTACCAATATTCTTAAAGCAAATAAATCATAGATTTGATCTAATGTCTTATTATCTCTTTTCATTTTACGATAAATACTATATAAATGTTTTGCTCTTCCTGTTACTTCTGCATCAATTCTTTGTTTTTTTAGTGCCACACGAATATCTGCCATAATTTTTTCAATAAATTGTGTTCTTTCTTCTCTCTTTTTATTAATGCCTTCTACTAATTCATGATATTCTTCTGGCTCTAAATATTTAAATGCTAAGTCTTCTAATTCCCATTTTAAAGAATAAATACCTAATCTATTTGCAAGTGGTGCATATAAGTCTCTTGTTTCTTTGGCATTAGCAATTTGTCTATCTCTTTTTAAATATTTTAAGGTTCTCATATTATGTAATCTATCGGCTAATTTAATTAGAATAACTCTAATATCTTTTCCCATTGCTAAAAACATTTTTCGATAGTCTTCTACTTGTTGTTCTTCTACTGATGCAAATTGAATATTTCCTAATTTAGTTACACCTGCTACCATGTCTGCGATTTCATTTCCAAATTGATTTCTTAAGTCTTTATCTGTAACATCTGTATCTTCTACAACATCATGAAGAAGTGCTGCACAAATAGTGCTATCATCTAATCCAATATCTGCTAAAATATACGCAACATTAAGAGGATGAATGATATATGGTTCACCTGAACTTCTTTTTTGTCCTTTATGTTTTTCACTAGCCAATCGATAGGCTCTCATAATTAATTTGACATCTACTCTTCTAGAATGTTCTTTTCTTTTATTAATGACATCTTTAATCGTAATTTCTTTTTTTTCTTCTTGCATATATACACTTCCCTTTTTCTCTTCTATTTTCTATTTAGGTTGCGATACACAAGGTATCAAAGTAAGATAACATTACTTTCATATTGCTCTCATGATATCTTTCATATTAATTTGCAATGTATCTACACCATTAAAGGTATTTACTTCTAAAACCCCTACAACATCTATTCTATCGCCAATTCTATAATCTTCCACAAGCTCTCCCATGTTAAAGCCAATGGCATTTACAACTGTGTTTCCTTCTTTTAGTGTTAATTTTAAATGTTTTCCTTCTGATAATGCCCTAATAGAATCAATTTTTAAATTCTTAAATGCAAATACAGGCATTTTATTGCCTTCTCCAAATGGTTCTAATGCTTTTAAACTTTCTACCATTTCTTTATTAATACTACTAAAGTCAATTTTAGCATCTATATTAATAATCGGAACAATTTCCTCTATATTTGCTTCTTTTGCAATTTCTTCAAACTCTTTTCTGAAAGCTTCAAACTTTTCCTTTTTGATGGTGATTCCAATCGCCATACTATGTCCACCGAATTTTTCAATCGTATCTGTGCATTTTGATAAAGCTTCATGTAAATCAAATCCTGGTATACTTCTTCCTGAACCTGTTCCAATTCCATCTTCTTCAAAGCTTAATAAGATACTTGGTTTAAAATACATTTCTGTAATTTTAGAAGAAACAATACCAATCACTCCATGATGCCAATTGTGTCCACCTACTGTAATGGTTGCATTTTCTGCTAAATTTTCTTCTTCTATTTGCTTAATAGCACTTTCAAAAATTTTCTTTTCCGTATCTTGTCTTAATCTATTGTATTCATTTAATTTATTTGTAAGTTGTGAAACTTCATTTATATTTTTAGATAAAAATAGTTGTAAAGCATCTTCTGCTTTTCCCATTCTTCCACAAGCATTGATTCTTGGTGCAATTCCAAAAGAAATACTATTTGAATCAATTTTGGTATATCCTGATGATTGAATAATAGACCTTAACCCTATATTTCTTGTTTGTTTAATTAATAACAATCCTAATTTAGCAATGACTCTATTCTCATCTACCAATGGAACAATATCTGATATGGTTCCTATACAAACAATATCTAAATATTTTAAATATTCTTCTTCTTTTAATCCTAACTTGATTCCTAAAGCTTGTATTACTTTAAAAACAACACCAACTCCTGCTAATTCTCTAAATGGGTATGTACTATCTTTTCGTTTGTTATCAATAACCGCTAGTGCATTTGGTAATTCATTTCCAGGTTCATGGTGATCTGTTACAATGGTTTCAATTCCTAAGCTATTGGCATATTCAATTTCTTCTATTGCAGATATTCCACAATCTACGGTTATCATCAATTCACAACCATTGTTATGGATTTTATCAATTGCATTTTTATTTAGTCCATATCCTTCATGTAATCGATTAGGAATGTATTGTGATACTTCTAATCCTCTATCTTTTAGAAAACTTTTTAAAACAGTAATACTGGTAATTCCATCTACATCATAATCTCCATAAATGGTTACTTTTTCTTGCTTTTCTATTGCTTCTACAATTCTATTGATTGCTTTTTCCATGTCTGTAATTAAATATGGATCATGAAAATCATTTCTTGTTGGATTTAAAAATAATCTAATTTCTTCTTCATTTACAATATTTCTATTGGCAAGTATGGTTGCTAATAGTTTATTTAAATGATATTTATTGGATAATTCTTCTACTTTTTCTTCATCTACTTCATATATTTGCCATTTTTTATTCATATTCCTCTCCTAATTCTAACTTTTTTACTATTGTATACCATTTTCTTCATTTTTAAAAGGGGGTAATGTTAATTTATGAAATTAATCCTTTGTTTTATGAAAACTTATACAAATTCTCTTAATCATCATATTGAAAAGGATTACATAATGTGATATACTTTTTATAATTTTTATGAAAGGAAAATAAATTATGGAACAAGAACGTATTATTAGATTAGAAGATTTTTTTGATTTTGACTCAAAAGAACCTATCAATCGATTAGCTTATACAGAAGATGATATGAAATTTAAGATAAAAATTATTGAAAAAATGAAAGCATTAGGTATGGAAATAACACTTGATAAAGCTGGAAATATTTGTGGTACGATTTCTGTTGGAAATAATCCACAAAAAACAATTGCCATTGGTTCCCATACAGATTCTGTTTACAATGGAGGACAATTTGACGGACCCGTTGGTGTTATAGTAGGGCTACAAACAGCTGAAAATTTGATAAAAAGCAAAAACTGTACTGGCATTATTAAAGTTCCTATCTATGCTTGTGAGGAATCCAGTCGTTTTGGCAATGCTTGTTTAGGAAGTAAATACTTAAACGGTACGATTACAGAAGAAGATTTTTCTTCCATTGTGGATCAAAATGCCTTAAAGCAAGGAAAAACTATTACTTTACAAGAAGCAATTAATTTTGCAAATTCCTATTTAAAAAGATATGTTGATGATATTCAAGAAGTTGATAAAATATTTGACACAATTGATTATTCCTTAGAAGCACATATTGAACAATATGACAGTTTAAAAAAGATTTATAAAAAAAATAAACAAGATACAATTGGTATTATCAATTCTATTGGTTCGGCTGTAAGAATCAAATATGATGTAGAAGGACAAGCCAACCATACAGGTTCTACGCCTATGAAAAAAAGAAAAAATGCGGTCGATGCTACTGCTTTTATTGGTAAAAAAGTTCGAAAACTTGGAAAACGTTATGAAAAGCAAGGTCTTGGTAGAGCTAGTCAAGTTGAAATTAATACTCCAGGACACAATGGTAGTTTTAATCAAATCCCTAACCAAGCAAATGGCTTAATTGATTTTCGTCTTCAAGGAGAAAACACTCCAGAATCCGTATTAGAAGATTTCGAAAATATTAGACAACAAGTAGAAGAAAAAACCAAAACAAAAATCACGCCAACAGTTATATCAAAAGGTACTCCTGTTGTTACAAGTAAATTGCTAAATCAAAAACTTGTCCAAATTTGTGAACAAAAAGGATTTCAATCAATCGAAATGCCTTCATATCCTGGTCAAGATACAGGTTATGTACCAGCTACAGAGAAAACAATGGTATTCATCCCTTCTACAGGTGGAAGTCATAATCCTGATGAACATACCAAAAAGAAATTTATTAAACTAGCAACAACACTTTTTACGCAATTATCTAAAGAACTCTTGGTAGAAAGATTTAGAGATGCTCAAAAAGTTTCTATTACGCCTAAATCTTCTTATGAATCTTCACATATTCCAACTTCTATAGTTCCTAGTCGTAGTTCTCATGATGAGAATGTGCTAGGTTGATTTGATTTATGTAAAATATCCTTCTGGAATGTCAGTAAAAAAGAATAAAAATTTTTCGCAATAAAAATATAGAAATATAAGGAAAAAACATCGTAAATTTGATAGAATAAAATAAA
>CAWVJG010000186.1:0-6392 GCA_963929465.1 Bacillota bacterium | reverse complement strand
AGCTACTGGTCATTACTGGCTTTCTATTTATTCTTTTCTTTACGATTATGACTTTCATTCTATCCATGTCATCAATCCTATTCAAACCGATGGCTGGCGTAAAGGTACTGAAATTCGTAAACGTAAAAATGATATTATTGATTCTTTTTTAATCGCTGACCTTATTCGCTATGGCGACTTTGTCGAAACTTCTCTTTCTAATGAGGATTTATTCTCCCTTAGAAATATTTGCCGTATGCGTAATTATCTTGTTCAGTCTACTGGCGATTTGAAACGTAAAATCATTTGCGTTCTTGACCAAGTATTTCCTGAATATCATTCTATTTTTTCTAATACTTTTGGAACTACCTCTAAGCAGTTACTTTTAGACTTTTCTTCTCCTGCTGATTTTGAAGAACTCTCTGTTGATGTTCTAACTGAAACTCTTGAAAATCTTAGCAGAAAAAAGGTTGGTCACTCTACTGCTGAAAAACTTATCAATTCTGCCAAAAATTCTTTTGGCATTACTTTCTCAAGAGAAAGTTTTACTTTTCAATTAAAATTATTAATTGAACAAATTAAATTTATTGAAGGTCAAATCAAAGATTGTGAAACCAAAATCAAAGAATTAATGAAAAAAATTAATTCTCCAATTACTACAATTCCTGGTATTGGTACTGTCCTTGGTGCTGTAATTCTTAGTGAATTTGGCGATATTAATCGTTTTGATAAACCTTCTCAATTAGTTGCTTATGCTGGCATTGATGCAACAGTTTCTCAATCTGGTGAATATGAAGGTACTCACAATGTGATGTCTAAACGTGGTTCACCATATTTGCGTAAAGCCTTATTTCAAGCTGCTTTGGTTGCTTCTAATTCTGATCCAGTTTTAAAAGCATATTACCAAAAGAAACGAGCTGAAGGTAAACATCACAAAACTTGTATTGGTGCTGTTGCAAGAAAATTGTGTAATATTATTTATGCTGTTTTAAAGAATGACAAACCATATCAAGTACCTAAACAATAGTTGTTTTATTACCATATATTACCAGTGAATTTTATTTTCTAAATTCACTTATTTGTGATGCCATTTTTTATATTAAAAAAATTTTTTAATTTTTTTCAAAAAAACTATTGACTTTTTATAGTTGGTCTTTCTTCAACACTTGAATGGTTCTTGTTATATACAAGATTGATATATAACAAGTTCGCTTTATTTATATCGACATTATATTACACTTTTATCTTTTTTTCTACCCCAAAATAAAAAAAAGCGCATTATTATATATAATAATACGCTCTATATATTGAAACAAATTATTTTAATTCAACAACTGCTCCAACTTCTGCAAATTTAGCTTTTAATTCTTCTGCTTCATCTTTAGAAACACCTTCTTTAACTGTTTTTGGTGCTCCATCAACTAATTCTTTAGCTTCTTTTAATCCTAATCCTGTAGCATCTCTAACAACTTTGATAACTTTGATTTTTTGATCTCCAGCTTCAGCTAAAACAACATCATAAGATGATTTTTCAGCTGCAGCTTCTCCACCAGCTGCAGCTCCTGCTGCTGGTGCAGCTGCTGCTACTGCAGATACTCCATATTTTTCTTCTATAGCTTTTACTAAATCAGCTAATTCAACAACTGTTAAGCTGTCGATTTCTTCAATTATTTTTTCTATTTTTTCCATTTTAAAATCCTCCTAAATATTTTTTAGTGATATAAGTTCACCACTCTTATTTTATATGTTTTATAATTCATTAAGCTTCAGCTGGTGCTTCTGCACTTTCAGCTCCTGCTTCTTTTTTTATTCTTACTTGATCAAGTGCAACTGCAACTTTTGAAATGTTTCCAAGTAAAGCTCCAGCAAGCATTGATAATAATGTTTCTCTTGATGGTAATTTTGCTAATGTAATGATTTCTTCTGCTGTCATTACTTTACCTTCAATAACACCACCTTTGATTTTGTAATAATCATTATTTTTACTAAAATTGTAAATTGCTTTTGCTGGTTCTAAATAATCTTCATTACTCATGATAACTGCTGTTGGTCCTACTAGTTTATCTTCTAAACCTTCGATTCCACATTCAGCTAATGCTCTTCTTGTGATATTATTTTTGATAACTGCATATTTTGCATTTACATTTCTTAAGTCTGTTCTTAAGTTTGTTACATCTGTTACATTGATTCCTCTGTAATCTGTTAAAAGTATAATTTTAGCTTCTTTCATTTCTGCTGCTAATTTTGATACTTCTTCTTTCTTTTGATTTAGTATTTTTTCACTTGCCATTTATTTTCACCTCCTATTAGATTATTTATATTATAAAATAAGGACCTGACCCGACATAGCAATCAAAGATTGCAGTTGGGTATCCCAGAACCTTGTTGTCCTTGACAATAAATAACACGCTTTATATCCATACCGAGGATATAAAGCGTGCATATATTTATGTATATACTTCTTTATACTAACCTCGGTAGGACTTATAATTGCCTACTGTCTTTGGCTAACAATTCTATTTTTGGTTAATAAATAAGCTTGGTCCCATTGTTTTAGCGATTGCTACACTTCTAATGTATTGACCTTTTGCTGCTGCTGGTTTAGCTTTAATGATTGCATTCATAACTGTTTCATAGTTTTCAGCTAATTTATCAGCACCAAATGAAACTTTTCCAAAACCTAAGTGAATAATATTTGTTTTATCTAATCTATATTCTACTTTTCCTGATTTAATTTCATTGATTGCTTTTGTTACATCCATTGTAACTGTTCCTGATTTAGGGTTTGGCATTAATCCTTTTGGTCCTAATACTTTTCCTAATCTTCCTACAACACCCATCATATCTGGAGTTGCAACAACTACATCATAATCAAACCAGTTATCATTTTGGATTTTTGGTATTAATTCTTCTGCACCAACATAATCAGCACCTGCTTTTTGAGCTTCCTCAGCTTTTGGTCCTTTTGCAAATACTAATACTTTTTGAGTTTTACCTGTACCATTTGGAAGTACAACTGTTCCTCTTACTTGTTGATCAGCATGTTTTGAATCAACACCTAATTTAACATGTAATTCAACTGTTTCGTCAAATTTTGCTTTTGGCATTTTTTCAATGATATCTAATGCTTCTTTGATATCATATTCTTTTGTTTTGTCAACTAATTTTACACTTTCTGCATATCTTTTTGACATTTTCATTTTCTTAACCTCCTTTGGTATTAACGAGCTATGCTCTCCCAATTAATTTATTATTTATATTTTTAAACATTTATATTTTAAAACAAATCAAAAGTAGTAAGATTTGCATTTTTGTCTAATTGGTTCAAGCCGAAGGTGTACGTTGGTACATCGAGGTTTGGAACAATTAACAAAAATGTGAAGATTGCTGCTTTTCATTTGTTTTGTTTTAGTCTGTAACAACAACACCCATAGACCTAGCAGTACCTTCTACCATACTCATAGCTGTTTCTAATGATGCAGCATTTAAGTCTGGCATTTTTTGTTCAGCAATTTCTTTTACTTGTGCTTTTGTTATTTTAGCAACTTTTTCTTTATTTGGTTTTCCTGAACCTTTTTGAATTTTAATTGCTTTTTTGATTAAAACTGCAACTGGTGGTACTTTTGTTATAAAGTCAAATGATTTATCTTTATATACTGTAATAACAACTGGTATGATCATTCCAGGTTGATTTGCAGTTCTATCATTAAATTCTTTAACAAATTGCATAATATTAACACCACTTGAACCTAAAGCTGGACCTACTGGTGGAGCTGGTGTTGCTTTTCCTGCCTCTATTTGTAATTTAATAATATTTGTAACTTCTTTTTCTGCCATTGTAATGGCACCTCCTTTTACTATTGTCAGGGGACACACCTTACCTTTGGGTCTTTCCACTCAGTTTAAGGAATGTCCCCTCCCCTTGTGATTGACTGTTGACCCTTGATAATGTTATCTCCATTTCTTTATTTTATTTTTTGAACTTGTGAAAATTCTAGTTCAACTGGTGTTTCTCTACCAAACATTGAAACTAAAACTTTTACCTTATGTTTCTCTTTATTAATTTCTTTTACTGTTCCTGTAAATCCTTCGAAAGGACCATTCATAACTTGTACTTGTTCATCAACATCATAATCAACATTAATAGAAACATCTTCAAATCCCATATTTCGAATTTCTTCTTCTGTTAGTGGAATTGGATCTGTTCCTGAACCTACAAATCCTGTAACTCCCCTTGTATTTCTAACAATATACCAAGATTGTTCTGTTACAATCATTTTTATTAGTACATATCCTGGAAAAACTTTCTTAAGATTTACTTTTCTTTTTCCGTCTTTTATCTCAATTTGCTCTTCCATTGGAACTATGATATCAAAGAAATAGTCTTCAAGTTCTCTATTTTTTATCGTCTTTTCTAAATCTTTTTTTACTTTGTTTTCATACCCTGAATATGTATGTACAACATACCATCTAGGCATCATATCATAATCTTTTTGAGACATGTATAAAAGCCTCCTTAATAAAATTATTCTACATTATTTTCAGTAGTAGTTTGATTTTCATTTTCTGTTTCTTCTGCTGTATTTGTATCTGTTGCATTTTCAGTAGTTGCTGTATTCTCACTATCTGCTGCTTCATTTGTTGTATTTTCAGTTGTATTACTACTATCTTCAGTATTTGTAGATTCTATTGTTTGAATAGACGCTTTTATCTTATCTATTCCATATTTATTTAATGATTCAAAAGCCAAATCTAATACAAATACAATAACTGTTGTAATTAAAACAATGGTAATAACGGCTATTGTATTATTAACTAATTGTTTTGGTGTTGGCCAAATCACTTTCTTTAATTCTGCCTTTAAACCCTTAAAAAAACTTTTCTTATTTTTGTTATCCTTATTATTATTTTCTTTATTGGTAACTTTTTTATCTTTTTTAGCCATTTTATATCCTCCTTAAAATAGCTTGTTCACTATTTAGTCTCTTTATGTGTTGTACGTTTTTTACAGAATTTGCAGTATTTTACTAATTCTAATCTATCTGTATTTTTTCTCTTATTTTTTGTTGTTGTATAATTTCTTCTTTTACATTCTGTACATTCTAATGTTATATTTTCTCTTGGACCTTTTGCTGCCATTTAAATACACCTCCGAATTTTACATTACTTTTTTAAACGATGTGAACGCATGTCCGTAATATACATACGCTTAAATATTTTACCACCTTTTCCTTGATATGTCAATGAATTTTTCTACTTTTTTAGAGAATTTTTTAAAAGTTTGTTAATATCACTTAATTTGAAAATTCCTTAAGAAAAAGGGTAAAATTTTTTTTCGTTACTTCTCTTGAAATTATTTCTTTTTTCTTTTATTTTTTCTCTTTTTTTGAACAGAAAAACCAAACTTTCCAAGCTTTTTTCCTAATGCATAATAATGTCCGTTAGCATAAGCAATTAAATCACATTTAGAAATATCAAAAGCCCCTTTTTCATCTATATATTGTTTATCAGCATTAATTGCTAAAACATCTGCCACAAATACATGGTGACTTCCCATTTCTTGTATTTCTCTCACTTTGCATTCTACAGAAACAGGACTTTCTTTTATCATTGGACATTTCACAAAATTTGCTTTCTCTTTAGTTAATTTCATTTCTTTAAATTTATCTACTTGACTACCTGTTTTTACTCCACACCAATCTGTTGCTCTTACTAAATTCTTATTTGTCAAATTGATAACAAATTCTCCTTGTTCTTTTATTAAGTGATAAGAATATCGAGTTGGTCTAACAGCTATATATACTGTTGCTGGATTAGTATTTAAGATTCCTGTCCAAGCTACAGTAATAATATTTGATTTTTCCATTGTTCCACAACTTACCATAACAACTGGCAAAGGATATAAAAAGGTTCCCGGTTTCCAAGTTACTTTATTGCTCATAAGATTCTCCTTCTTTTCTTTATTATCTTTTTCACTTCATTATTAGTAGCAAACTCGTCTTTATTCTTAAATCATAAAAAATAGTTTCCATGTTTACCTTTTAAAACTACTTTTGTAGTATACCATATTTCTCCTTAAAAATCAAAAATTAGAAATTAATATACTGTATAAATATACTAATTTCTAACTTTTATATATTAAATAAAAAAAATCTAGCAACAACCTATCTTCCCAGCAGGGTAACCCACAAGTATTTTCGGCACACTTAGGCTTGACTTCTGTGTTCGGAATGGGAACAGGTATTACCCTAAATGTTATCGTCACTAGAAAATTATTGTATGCATAGCACACTCAAAAATACATAGATGAAAAATAAGTTTTAAGATTTTTTCTCTCTTTTATTAAAATTGTGGTTAAGCCCTCGATTTATTAGTATTGGTCAGCTTAATGCATTACTGCACTTACACCTCCA
>CAWVJG010000185.1:0-3457 GCA_963929465.1 Bacillota bacterium | reverse complement strand
TGATACTGTCTTTTCTATAATTTCTTCTCTATTTTCTCCTTTGCATAAATCTAGCATCTTTCCTATTTTACTATAGTCACTTGCTATATTCATATCTACCAATCGTTCTGGGATTCTTTCTAGTCTTACATAATCTTTTAGAAAATATAAGCACATATTTGAATTATATATTTTTTCTTGTGCATATAATGAAAATTTATATCCATCATAGTTTTCTTTCATAATTGGCAATATTTCAGCTTGTTTTTCTTTAGATATCATTTGATTTTCCATTAGTGTTTTTAATTCTGTTTTTGTAAATCCTAGCATTTCATTAAATTTTTCATCCATTGTTATGTCTGAACCTATGTTAAATCCTGATGTTAAACTATCTAATGTAATTGGTGCGACTCCTGTTATAAAAATTCTGTCTACTACTGTTTCTGTTCCTTCTTTTAATATTTCATATCATTTTCTTACTTTTCCATTTTTTGATACTAAATCCTTAAATTGGTTTGTATTAAAACCTAACAACTCATTTGCAAAATGATCATATTCATCAATAATAACATATATTTTTTCTTGTGCTTTTTGTATATAAAATGCTTTAAATAAATTATCTAATACATCTTCTGCCTCTGCTTCTCTATTTACATAAAAATCTAATCCATATTTTTCTACAAATACTTTTATAGAGGCACTAACTTTACTTTTAAACCCTTTGATTGTTGTTTCTACATTTGTAGTATCAATTCCTGAAAAATTAAATCTCAATATGTGATAACTATTTTTAAATTTGGTTGGATTCTTTCCGATATATGTGTCTTTATATAGTTCTTCAAACTTATCCGCCTTTTTTAAATCATAATAGTTTTCTATCATACTTGTGAATAATGTTTTTCCAAATTTTCTTGGACGTAAAAACATGATTCTCTTTTCTGCTAGGTTTTCTAGTTTTTCTATATATGGTGTTTTATCTACATAATAGTAATTATCTTCTATTAATTCTTCATAATTGCTTATTCCATAAGGTAATTTTTTCATTTTCTTTACCTCTCTTTCTCTTCGATAATACACAATATATATTATCACATTTATAATAAAAATTCTATATATCATAGAAAATTTATCGATGATTTTAGAAACAGGGCAAATGATGATTTTTTGCTCCGTCCCTAAAATCATCACCCAAAAAAAGAGACGCCCTATTTGGAAAAATGTCCCAAACAGAAACGTCCCCAAAAGGACATTATTTTTCTATCTCTGAAAAATATTCATTAATTCTATTAATTAGTTCTTGTTTCGTTTCTTCCATTGTCATTCCTTCTACTTGTGCACCTGCTAATGTGATGTGGCCTCCGCCACCTAGTTTTTCTAATATGATTTGAACATTGATGTCTCCTATTGACCTTCCACTAATACAGATTTTATTTCCAACTTTTCCCATAACAAATGATGCGGTTATATCACTAATTGTTAATAGCTCGTCTGCTGCTTTTGCACATATTAAGCTTGCTTCTTTATCTTTCTTTTCATATGTTGCAATAGCAATTGTTTCATTGACAATTTCAGCTTTTTTAACAATTCCTGCAATTTTATTGAAGGTATCTAAATTACTTTGGAACCATTTTTTTACTCTTATAATGTTGACTCCACATCTACGCAAATATGCTGCTGCTTCAAATGTTCTAACTCCTGTTTTAAATGTGAAATTTTTTGTGTCCATCATGATTCCAGCATATAAGCTTTCTGCTTCAATGGTTTTTAAATCTACATGTACTTCTGCATATTGTAGTAATTCTGTTACCAATTCTGCTGCAGATGAAGCATATACTTCTTGGAAGGTTAATGTTGCATTTTCTATATAGTCTGCACTTCTTCTATGATGATCTATAATAACAATTTTATCTGTTCTTTTTAACAATTCTGGTGCTTCTACATATGTGGTTTTATGCGTATCTACTACAACCACCAATGTTTCTTTATCTATATTTTCTTCTGCTACTTCTTTTGTGATTAATATATCTTCATATTCTGGCTCTTTTGCTAAATCTGCTTTAAAGCTTTGTAATGTATTTGTTTCACTACTATCAATAATATATGCTTTTTTACCTAAGCTTTTTGCTAATCGATAAATTCCCATGCTAGATCCCATAGAATCAATATCTGGATTAGTATGTCCCATTACCATAACTTTGCTTGCATCTTTTATTAGATTTTCTAATGCATGTGCTACTACTCTTGCTTTTACTTTTGTTCTTTTTTCTACTTCTTGAGCTCTTCCTCCATAGAATTTATAGATTTCATTTTCTCTGATAACTGCTTGGTCTCCACCACGCCCTAGTACAATATCCATTGCAGCTTGAGCGGATTTATATTTTTCTTTATCTGTTGTTCCATCATTTGATATAGCTATACTTAATGTAATTTGCACATTTTCTTTTGTTTCTATATCTTTTACTTTATCTAAAATACTAAATTTATCTTGTTTTACTTTTTCAAAATATCTTTGTTCAAATAAGTAAACATATCTGTCTCTATCAGATTTAATTAATACCCCATTGCTTTTATCTGTCCATTCATATATGCATTTATCAATTTCTGCCGTAACCTGTGGCTTTTCTTCACTTTCTAATTGTTGCATAGTTTCTTCATAATTGTCTATCATGATGATGGTTACACATGATTTTGAATCTTTATATTCTTCTTTTAATTTTACAATTTCTGTTTCATCTATAAAGTATAACATCATCATATATTTATCATCATGTTTTTTATCATACTTTCTAGAATGAACAAATTTACCTAATACTTCATAATGTTTATCATTTAATTCTATATGTCTTGAAATTTGCTTTTCTTTTGTATCATCTTTTTCTGTTTCTTCTATGTCTGACTTAATATCATCTATTAGATTGGTTAAGTATTGATTAATATCAAATCCCTCAAATTCAGATATGAATTTACCACTTCTCCATATGACATTTCCATTTGATTCCATGATGATTAATGGAAAAGGAGAGTTGATTAAACTGCTTTTTGCTGCTGTGTCTACTGATAAGGTTAAATCTTGCAAGGTTTCTGATATTTCACTTTTCCTTCTATTATTTGCATAATAGGAATAGGCAACAACTGCCATAAAGATTAATACAGATGGTATTATCATGATGACATTTTCTATACAAACAATGACTAACAATATGAAAATAATTGCTAAATATATTTTTGTTTTTGATAATAGTTTATCAAAAACTTTCCTATTTGTATTTTGCATAAATATATTTCTCCTCATAATTATTCTATTATATTTTACTTGGAAATGGCTATTTTGTCAAGTTTTTAAGTTGCCAAAGGAATCATTTGGGACCGTTGGGGGGGCCATTGGAGGCCGTTGGGACCGGATCTGTTTGGACCCTTTTTTATTTTAGAATTTATAATGAAATAACGAAATTAAAAAAGTATAGAAAGTAAAAACTTT
>CAWVJG010000184.1:0-13083 GCA_963929465.1 Bacillota bacterium | reverse complement strand
TGATACTGTCTTTTCTATAATTTCTTCTCTATTTTCTCCTTTGCATAAATCTAGCATCTTTCCTATTTTACTATAGTCACTTGCTATGTTTACATCGATTAATCTCTCTGGTATTTCTTGATATGTTACATATTCTTTTAAGAAATATAGGCACATGTTTGAATTATACATTCTTTCTTGTGCATTTAATGAAAATTTGTATCCATCATAATTTTCTCTCATAATTGGCAATATTTCAGCTTGCTTTTCTTGAGAGATATTATGCTGTTCCATTATTTCCGTTAATTCTTTTTCTGTAAATCCTAACATTTCGTTGAAATTTCTATCCATTGTTTTATCTGAAATTATATTAAATCCTGATGTTAAACTATCTAATGTAATTGGTGCGACTCCTGTTATAAAAATTCTATCTACTACTGTTTCTGTTCCTTTTTTTAATATTTCATACCATTTCCTTACTTTTCCATTTTTTGATACTAAATCTTTAAATTGGTTTGTATTAAAACCTAACAATTCATTTGCAAAATGATCATATTCATCAATAATGACATATATTTTTTCTTCTGTTCTTTGCAGATTAAATGCTTTAATTAAATTATCCAGTATATTTTCTGCTTCATCCTCCTTATTTATGTAGAAGTCTAATCCATATTTTTCTACAAAAACTTTGATTGACGATGCTATTTCATTTTTAAACCCTTTAATTGTTGTTTCTGTGTTTGTTGTGTCTATTCCTGAAAAATTAAATTTCAATATATGATAACGATTTTTTAACTTTGTTGGATGTTTTCCAATATATGTGTCTTTATATAGTTCTTCAAACTTATCTGCCTTTTTTAAATCATAATAATTTTCTATCATACTTGTGAATAATGTTTTTCCAAATTTTCTTGGACGTAAAAACATGATTCTTTTTTCTGCTAGACTTTCTAGTTGTTCTATGTACTTTGTTTTGTCTACATAATAGTAATTGTCTTTTATTAATTCTTCATAATTACTTATTCCATAAGGTAATTTTTTCATTTTCTTTACCTCTCTTTCTCTTTGATAACTCATCATATGTTTTTGCATCATAAAACATATCAAACTTATTATTTCCGCATTTTTTCTAGTTTCAATTTTACTATATAATTCCTTAAAAAGCAAGTGATTTTATTCCGACTAAAAACGATGATTTTAGGGACGGAGCAAAAAATCATCACATGAAAAAGAGACGCCCTGTTTGGAAAATGTCCCAAACAGAAACGTCCCAAATGGACATAATAATTAATTATTCTCATTTGACCAAAAATATATTTTATATCCGAAAGCTTTCAAAAATACTAGGCAATCTTAATACTTCCTTCTTTTGCATATTTATAGAATAAATCACAGCTATTTTTAACTACTTGTTTAAAAAATTCAATTTCCTCATCAGTATAATTACCTTCCCAAACAGTTACTTCGTAGGTAGGTAATTTTATTCTAACAGAATCAAATCCATTTTCAGTAGGCCTTTCAAAATGAACATCAATACATTCTTGATCATTATCTGTATATATATTAGAAAAAACAACTTCTGTACCATCGGAATATTTTACATATGGATACATCATAATATACACTCTCCTTTATATCCATTATTATACTACATCAAAATCTATTTATCAATGATTTTGATGGTGATTTTGGGAACAGAGATAAAAATCACATAAAAAAGAGACGCCCTGTTTGGAAAAATGTCCCAAACAGAAACGTCCCCAAAAGGACAAAACTGTCCATTATTTTCTTCTACGACGGATAATCAACAATACCACAGCTACAAATATTAGTATTTGTAAAGCTATATTTAGGATAAATCTACCATTTCTGTCTAAACCTGTTGCTACTGTTATCATCATATTTGATGATGAGTGGTTATCGTTTTTATCTATATCTTCATATCCTGCTGGATTTGTTTCTCCGCTTAAGATAACTAAGTTTTCTTTTTCTCCAAAGTTGTCTTCTCCTCTATCCCATCTTAGTACTATTTCAAGTTCTCTGTATTCTCCTGGTTTTATAGTTTCATTTGCTAGAGCATTTGTTACCAATGTTCCATCTCTTTCTTCCCAATGGATGTTATTATCTTCTTGATAATAGCTATATCCTGTTGGGATGATTTCTATGATTTCTCCTGCTGTTCCTTCGATTTCTCCTTTATTGGTTACTCTGATTTTGTATGTGATTTTTATGTCTGCCGTGTCTGTTTTACTTCTATGGATGTCTACTACATACATTTCATCTTTATTATTGATTGTTTTTGCTCCTTGACTGATTCCATTTACATTGACACTTGATACCCATTTGTCTATTCCTAAGTTAAATACTTGTTTTTCATAATAGTAGATAACGGTTATTTTATCTTTTTGCATTGTTCCTTTATAGTTTTCTGTTTTTTCTACAAATTTGTAATATGGTATGTCTTTTTGTGTGGTTTCATAGTTATCTCCTACATATCCTTCTAGGTTTTCTCTTTCTGCTATTTCATATTCTGTTCCTTTTTCTAAGTATTTTACTTCTACTTCTGCTTTTCTTGCATAATAGTATTTTACTACTGTTTCTTCTTCTGTCATTTCTCCTGTACTATTTGATGGTTTTTCTACCAATTCATATCCGTCAAATTCTTTTTCTTCTGTGTCATAGCTATCGCCTATATGTCCTTGTATTTCTTCTTCATCTAGTTTTTCTCCTGTTTGTTTATCTATATACTCTACTTTTACTTTTGCTTGTTTGATGTAGTAATAGTTTACGACTGTTTGTTCTTCTGTCATTTCTCCTTTGGCATTTGTTGGTAACATAGAGTTTCCATTTTCGTCTTCGATTACCAAGTCATATCCTTCAAATTCTCTTGATGGTATGTCATAGGCATCTCCTACATTTCCTTCATGTGTTTCAGTTGCTAATTTATTTCCTGTTGTGATGTCTATATGATTTTCGATGACCCCTCCTGCTACCTTTTTGTAGTAGTATATAACTTCTATTTCTGTATTATAGGTTCCGTCTGGGTTTTTTGTGATTACCATGGTTCCTATTGCATTGTCTGGTATTTCTACTAGATCATATCCTTCTATTTCTTTGGCTTCTGTTTCATAGTCGTCATTTTCATGTCCTTCTATGATTTCTTCTTCTGCCAATACTTGGTTATCTGTTGTGTCTTCTGGTGTGTCATCTTCTTCTAAATATTTTACGATAACTTTTGCTTTTTTGATGTAATAGTATTTTACTTCGATTAAGTCTTGTGTCATTTCTCCTTTTGCGTTGTCTGGTAATCTACTATTTCCATATTCATCTTCTGTTACTAAATCATATCCGTCAAAAGTTTTTGATGGTATGTTATAACTATCTCCTTCATTTCCTTGATGTTCTTCACTATATAGCAATTCTCCTGTGATGTCATCGATATGTTTTTCGATAACTCCTGCTGATACATGTGCATAATAGTATTTTACAACTTGCTCTCCTGTTTTATCCATGATGATATCTGGTTCTTCTGGTACTTCTACTAATACATATCCTTCAAAGTCTTCTGGATGTGTTTCAAATAGGTCTCCTACTTTTCCTTCTTGGGTTTCCTCTTTTAGGATTTCTCCTGTTTCTCTATCTATATGTTGTACTGTTGCTTTTGTGTTTTGTGCATAGTAGTAGATGACTTCTATTACATCTTTTGTCATGGTTCCTTCTGTATTGTTTGTTGATTCTACAAATGTGTAGTTTTCAATATCTTTTTGTTCTGTTTTGTACTCTAGTCCTTCATATCCATTTATTGTAACTCCATTTGCTAATACTTGGTTATCTGTATTATCTTCTGGTGTGTCATCTTTTTCTAGGTATTTTACAATAACTTTTGTATTTTGTGCATAATAGTAAATAACTTCTATTGGGTCTTTTGTCATTGTTCCTTCCAAGTTGTCTGTCGTTGCTACTAATGTATATCCAGGTATCTTTTCTTCGACTGTTGTATAGTCTTTTCCAACATATCCTTCTATATTCACTTCTCCAGCTAATACTTTGTTATCACTATTATCATTTGGAGTATCGTCTTGTTCTAAGTATTTGACAATTACATTTGTATTTGGAGCATAGTAGTAAATGACTACAATTTCATCTCTTTCCATTGTTCCTTCTAAGTTGTCTGTCGTTGCTACTAATGTATATTCAGGTATCTCTTCTTCAACCGTTGTATACTCTTTTCCTTCATACCCGTCAATCGTAACTTCTTTTGCTAATACTTGGTTATCTGCTATTGTCTCAGGTGTATCGTCTTGTTCTAAGTATTTTACAATCACTCTTGTATTTTTTGCATAATAGTAAATTTTTTCTTGTGGCTCTGCTGTATATTCTCCTGTTTTTTCTGCAGGTTCTTCTACCAATGTATATCCTTCTATGTCTTTCTTATCTTCTGTTACATCAAATGTATCTCCTATAATTCCTTCTTTTGTTTTGCTATCTGAGATTTCTTCTCCTGTATGTTTATCCACATATTTTACTACTACTGTTGATGGAATTTTTGTCATCATGTTTGTTATCGTTGCTTCTTTTTCGTCTAATACCATATCTTTATCTGTTACTTCTCCAATATGTTTTTCATAATAGAACAAGTCATTTGGTGATACTTCTTCTTCATCTACTGTATACTCAATCTTTTGTCCATTTTCATCATATTTTGGTAAGTCTGTAAAGGTTGTTTGCCAATTATCATCTTGGGTTACCACTGCTGATTTTACAACATTGTCTCCTTGTTTTACTTCTAATTTGATAGAAGTTGGTCTCTTATTGTATACATTTTCTTGGTCTTCCCAATTTTTATTCACATCTATACGGATGGTTTCTGTTGGTCTTGTAAATGTATTTGTAATAGTATATCCATCTATTTTGCTTGTATAGAATTTTAAGTCTCCTTGTGTTTTTTCAACTTCTTCTATTGTGTAATTGATAATATTATTGTACGCATCATATTTTGGTAACTCTGTAAAGGTATATGTCCAAATATTTTCATCTGATGTATCTGCATTTTCTTTCGTTAATTCATATCTTTGGTTTTCGATTCCATTTGCTTTTAATACAATCATGATACTTTCTGGTCTTCTTTGTGCTTGTATTTCATTGTCTTCCCAGATTTTCTTTACTTGAATTTCAACTTTTTCTGTATTTTGTGTAAATGTATTTGTTACAGTTGTTCCTTCTAATTTCTTTGTATAGAATTGTAAATCATTGTTATTAACTTCTGTTTCATCTACTGTATACACAATTTCTTGTCCGTCTTCATTGTATTTTTCTACATCTGTAAATGTATATTGCCATGTGTTTGTATCTCCACTAACAGCATTTGATACATTAACTACTTGTTCTTTTACTGTTGCATTTCCATTTTTCAATTGTAAATTGATACTTACTGGTCTTTTTTGTGCTTCATCATTATTGTCATCCCATACTTTTGTTACGGTTACTTGTGTTGTGTCATCTGGTTTTTCAAAAGTATTGGTTATAGTCACTTCTTTCGTATTTTCATCTGTGTTTTCCACAGTTCCTACACTTGTTGTGTAAAAATGTAAATCTCCTGGATTCTTTTCTTGCTCTTCTACTGTATATATGATTTCATTTCCTTGACGATTGTATTTTGGTAAATCTACAAATGTATGACTATTTTCTGTTGCCACATCTAACTCATATGTGTATAACACTTCTTCTGGATTATTGTTGTCTGCATTTTCTGCTTTTACATTGATAACAATTGTGTCTGGTCTTCTTTGTGCTTGTGTACTATTGTCTACCCAGTTTTTATTGACTGTTAATTCTATTCTTTCATCTGGTACTGTGAATGTATTTGTGATTGTATAACCACTTGTCATGTCTCCTGTTATACCTTCATTTGTATAGAATTTTAAGTCATTTTGATTTGCTTCTTCTTCTGATGCTGTATATACAATCTCTTGTCCATTTTCATCATATTTTGGTAAGTTTGTAAATGTATATGTCCATTCATTTGCATTTCCTTCTGTTTCGTTATCGATTGCATTAATTTCTTGTGTGTATGTTTGTCCATTTCCTGTTACTTTTACTACAATACTTTCTGGACGTTTTCCATTTACATCATTATTATCATTCCATACTTTGTTTACAGTTACAGTTGTTGTATCATCTGGTTTTACAAAAGTATTTCTGATAGTTGCTTGGTTATCTTCTACTACTACAGGATTTTCTTCTGCTTCATAGAATTTTAGATCTCCTTCTGTCTTTTCTTTTTCTTCTACTGTGTATTGTATTTCTTGTCCATTGTCATTGTATTTTGGCAATCCATCTATTACGATTGACCATTGATTTGTGGTTTCTTCTACCATATCGTCTTTGGTGATTTCAACTGTTTTTACTTCTTGATTTCCGTTTTTTACCACTAATGTTAGACTTTCTGGTCTTCTATTAGCTTGAATATCATTATCATTCCAGATTTTATTAACAATAATGCTAATTTCATCATCTGGTGTTGTGAAAGTATTCGTAATAGTATACCCTTCTTCTGCATTGCCTTCTACCTTATTTGTATAGAATTTTAAATCTCCTAATGTTTTCTCTTTTTCTTCTACTGTATATGGTATTTCATTTCCTTCACGATTGTATTTTGGTAAGTCTGTAAAGGTATGGCTTGTTTCTCCTTCTTTTACTTTTAAGTCATAACTTTGTATAACTCTATCATCTTCTCCAATGACATTTATGGTTATCACTTCTGGTCTTCTATTACTTTGTATATCATTATCTTCCCATACTTTATTAACTGTAATATTTGTTTTAAATTCTGTATTGGTTGTTGCTGTATCTGTTACCTCTTCACTGGTTTTTTCTGGAGTGAATAGTTTGACATTTCCAGATACATTGTTTTCTATGGTTTCTTTTGATACATCCATATTTTGATATACCACTTTTATGGTTTTATGGATTTCAAAATTTCCACTTTCAGAATTTGTATATGTATCGATTCCATCTACCAATTCTACCCATGTAATGGTTTGCGTTTCTTCATCATATGTTCCACCATTTAGGCTTGATTTTGTAACATCGATTTTATATGGTAATGTATCTACAATGGTTACTTGTGCTCTTCCTATGTAGTTTTCAATGGTTGTTGTATATGTGATTCCATACTCAATTTGTGCTTTTGGATTATCAATACTTGCTGTTGCTGTTTTACTAATATCTTGATTTATTATACTTGGATCTACCAATCTATAT
This sequence comes from Bacillota bacterium, assembly GCA_963929465.1. Classification (GTDB taxonomy): domain Bacteria; phylum Bacillota; class Clostridia; order TANB77; family CAG-508; genus CAG-269. The sequence continues at coordinate 5,841 of CAWVJG010000184.1, read as the reverse complement.
TCATATGTAACTTCTGTTAAGGTATCTACCATGGTTCCTTCCCAGTTATCTGTTCTTGTTACATATTCATAATTTGCTGGTATTTCGCTACTTACTTCTGTTGTATAACTATCTCCATATTTTCCTGTTCCTTCTGCTGGAATTACTACATCTGGTGCTATTTGCTCTTTTGTATTGGTATCTATATGATGTACGATTACTCCTGCTGAGTCTTTGACTCTATAATAGTATGTGATAACTGTTTCATTTTCTGTTAGTGTTCCAGAAGGATTTCCTGAAATTTCTACTAACTCATATTTGTTATCAATTCCAGTTGCTGGACTGGTTGTATATTCTGTTTCTCTTTCTCTTTCTTCATTGATTTGGTCATCTTCTGAACCTGGTACAATTTCTTCTGTTCCTTCTAAATAGTGATGTACAATGAATTTTACAGGTGTTTGTTTGTAATAATAGATGACTTCTTGCACATCTGCTGTATATTGTCCACTTGCGTTACTTGGTAATTTTTCCATTACCACTTCATAATCTGCAATATCTTTTGGTGCGGTTGTATAATTTGTTCCAATTTCTCCTGTTAAGGTCTCATCATCTGCTAAGCTTTCTGTTGTTCCATCTTTGTAGTGATGAACGATAACGGTTGAAACTGTATTACTAAATTGTACGACTACATGTTTGTCACTTGTCATATTTGTAAATTTATCTAATATGACACTTCCATCCTCTTCTGCTACAAAATTGATTTCTTCTCCATTTACGGTGATTTTTAAGATTTTGTAACCCTCTTCTGGTGTTACGACAATATCTTTTGTACTATCTTCTCCATATTTTACGATTTCATATGGATTTTCATCAGTTGATCCTTGTCCTGATATGCTTCCTCCTGAGCCTTCTACTTCTGTTGTGATTTTGTGTTGCTTTTTATAGTTTTCTACTATTAGTTCTTGTTGTTCTGGAATTTCGGCTGAGATGGTGTTTTCTTGGAATTTGGCAATTTTAGCTACATTGACTCCATTTCTTGTTGTATATCCAACTTGAATATAGTCTGTTTCATTGCTTAGAGGTTTGGTTACTGCTGCATATATCCCTTTACAGCTATATTCTATATTTAATTCGTCATCTAATTTATATGTATACTCAGCACCATTTAATATATATCCACCGTCATTTGTACTATCAATTTTAACATTTCCTTGATACTCTTGAGCATCTATTTGTTTATAATTTTCAAATAATCCATCTTGATTATATTTTAATAAGAATATATTATATCCTGGTGTATTTATTTCTATTTCTTTGTTTTCTTTTGTTTCTTCTGCTGGTATTATCATTGAAGCCATCCATGTACTTCTCATTGCAATAATATATCCTCCGTCATAAGAAGAACACAAACCACTTTTAATTACGAATTGATTAATAACATTAACTGTACTCACTTTTCCATTTTCATTAAATTTTATGGCAACTCCTCCACCATTGTTATCTGTTATTATTTTGGTTATAGCTTGATTTTTTTCTGTATCTTCTGCTTCAACTGTAAATTCACCTTTTGGTAGAGTAACAAACACTATAAATTCTCCATTAGATAAACTAGCTACCCTATTAAATCCTGTATTGTTGACATTTGTTTCTTTTGTTTTTATCCACTCAATTTTATCGTCACTATTATATTTTATAATAATTCCATTTTGATTACTTGTTACAGTAATATCTATAGCCATGCCATCAGCAGCATCTTCTGCTGGTATTGTCATATTGCCACTTACAAATCCTACTATAACATAACCATCTTCTGATTTAGAAATTGCATTGAATTTTTCAACACCTGTATTACTTAACTTGTTGACTTTGATAATTTTACCATCTTCATTAAATATGATAGCCATAGCATTATAATTAGTATTTGCATTTGTTACTTGTATAGCTTCGTTATTTACTGTATCTTCTGCTGGTATTGTTATATTTCCACAATAATATCCAACTGCTATATATTTATCATCAACTTTCTCAATTTCATTGATTACATCTCCATTGTTTGAACCTATATTGCTAATCCATTCTATTTTTCCTTCTGCATTATATTTTGTTATTAATGCATCTGTACTTCCATTACTTAGTAAATTAATGTTTTCTCCTGTTGCTGTTTGTTCTCCATTAATATGCAATTTTCCTGTCATTTGTCCTACTGCAATTTGTCCACCATCACTTGTTGCAACTGCTGAATTATATTGTGAACTACTACTTACTTCACTTGATGCATATTCAATTAGTCCATCACTATTGTATATTAGTGTTGCATTTCCTAATAACTCAACATCTTCGCCTAGTGTGGTTTGGTCACTTGGTATGGTTGCTTTGCCTGCTAGATATACTTGTACTAGGTATCTGTTGTTTGGTAATTCTATAACAGATTTTATATTCGTATTACTTTCACCTACAGTACTTCCAAATATACTCACCCACTCTATTTTATTTTCTTTATTCATCTTTTGAACTATAAAATCTTGTGCACCATTTGTGGTAAGTTTTATTTCTTTACCATCAGCCGTCTGATTTGCATTTATCAAACCCGTAGTTGTATTTACTAATCCAACTTGTATACTACCTCCATCAGCAGTAGCTTGCGTTTTATACATGCTCGAACTAGTTCCTAATGGATATGCATCTGCCCATTCAATTTTTCCTTCAGCATTATATTTTATACAAACAGCACTTCCATTTATTACTATATTTTGTCCATTGGCAGTTTTATCTCCTGGTATCTTATAATTCACTCCATTTCCTATATATCCAAAAATTGTATATTCGTTATTTTCATTTATATGTATTGCGTTTACATTATCCCAAGTAATTTCATATGGGATTTCTGCCCATTCGACTAATCCATCTGGAGTATATTTTATTATAAATGGATCATTGTTTCCTCCATTAGTTAATACCATCTCTTCTTTATTTACTGTTTCTTCAGCAGATATAGTAAGATTACTGCTATAAAAATATCCTACAACTATAATATTTCCATCTTTATCTATATCAAAATCCTTAAATTGTTCTTCCTTATCTCCTCCTATACTTCTAGCCCACTCTACTTTATGTTCTGAATTATATTTTATTACTAATCCATCATAATTCCCATTTGTATTAATAACTAATTCTTGATTATTTACTGTACTTTCTGCGGGAATAGTTACTGTGTTATTGAAGTTCTCTATGGCTACAAATCCACCATCTGATGTTTGTGATATTTTTCTTTCACCTTGACTAGTTAAGTCTGTTAATATTTGTTCAAACTTTTCTACAAGATTACCTGAATTATCATATATTAAATGAAATCTATTATTGTTTCCAAATTGACTTTCAAATCCAGATACTAGATATGAACCATCATTTAATTTAGCTATACTACTAAATTGATCATTATTATTGATTGTATCTACTCCACTATATGTTTTAGCCCATACTATTTTGTTATCACGATTGTATTTTATAATCACACCATCTGAATTGCTTCCTTCTGATGTTAATACAAGTTCCTCTCCATTTTCCGTTTTATCTGCATCAAATGTTACTGTGTTTGAAAAATATCCTATCTTAATGTACCCACCATCATCTGTTGCCACTGAATCTGTATAAGTAATCTCTCTATTACCTTCCAAACTTTGACTCCATAATTCTACCATTTCTTTTACTGCTGGTTTTGTTTTTCCAATTCCAAAGAAATAGGTTCTGTCTTCTTCATTTTCTGGTAATTGATATCCTTCTTGTGTTTCTATTTCAACCACTTTGTAATATCCTTCTGGTAAATCTTCTGTTATTCTACCTTGTTCATCTGTTGTAATTACTTGATATGTTTTATCATCTATTTCTACTGTTTCTCCTATCACTTCTCCTTTACTATTTAATGCTTGTGTTTCTGTTCCGTCATCTTCTACTTTTGTGATGGTAAATTTTACATTTGGTAATGGTTCTTGGGTTTCTCCATCTATTTTTGTTAGGCTAAATAATGGCTCGTTGTCTAATGCAAGGATAATTTGTTCAATATCTTTATTAAATTGCTTAAATGTTATCATTGCCATTTTATCTTCCATAAGATTTCCTTCTTTATCTATCGCTGGAGACATTGATACCGAAGCATACGAATCCATTCCCTCTGTTTCAGAATCAGCTATTGGCTTAATTTCACCCTCTAATATTTGTAGATATGGATTTCCTTCTTCATCTTTTTTTACTACAAATCTTACCGTATTATCACTTAATGCATATCCTTCTGGTGGCATTACTTCTTTGATAGTATACTCTATTTCTTCATATAATGGTCCAACGTCAAGCATTCCACCTTCATTTGTTGTATACTCATCATCTAACCATTTTCCTGTTATTCTAAATACTGCTCCTTCTAGTTCTTTTATTGTTCCTTTTTCTGATTTTCTAAGTTGTAAGTAATATTCATCTAATTTTGTATTAACAATACTTGCACTCATAATTGGTTGTTTTTCTTGTGTATTGTCTACTGTTGGTTGTGTTTTAAAACTTCCTTCTATGACTTGTGCTTCTAAGTTATTTCCATTCCATACTGTTTTAAATTTGATTGGTGCTTCACTGTATTCATATCCTTCTGCATATACCTCTGTTAAAGTATATTCTTCATTTGGATATAATCCTGTTATGGTAAGTTCACCATTTCTGTTTGTTGTAACTGTTCTTCCCGCTGTTGGTAAGCCTTTTCCTGTTAAATTAAATCTAACACCTTGTACTAAGTTTCCATTTTGGTCTTCTTTGGTTAATTTTAATGTATATTTTGGTTCATTCGTTACTGTAAAGCTAACTTTTGCTGGCTCTTCTTCTGTTGCTTGTACGACACTTAGATTGCTGTTTCCTTCTAATTGTTGTACTTGTAAGTCTCCATTGTCATCTACAGTTGTTGTGAATTTGATTGTTTCACCATTTAATACATAATCACTTGGTGCTCTTAATTCTTTTACTGTATAGACTTTTCCTACATATAGGTCTTGTATGTTGATTTTTCCTTGTGCATCACTTGTAATGATTCTTGAGCTTTCTGCTCCTTCTTCTTGGACACTAAATGATGCTCCTTGAATTGGGCTATTTGTTCCTTGTTTTACTTTATTAATTTCTAAATTGTATTTTCTTGCTATTTTAAATCCTAGCTTATTGGTTTCTGTTTGGTCTGCTAATTTTCCTTCATCTGTTTCTAAATAGAAATATACAGCATGTGTTGAATAGCTAATATCATTGTAATTTACATTTTGTGGTACTTCTATTTCATATGTACAAATATATTCTTCACTTTTCTCTATGGTGTAATCTCTTAAATCGATTGCATATGTTCTTATTTTTGAGAAGTCTGTGATTTCTTCTTCTGTTTTCCAGTTGTTGCTTGCATCATTTAGGTCATTATTGACTGTTTCATTTTCTGAATAATATACAGTTGCAATTCCTTGTAAATTTTCTGGAAGTTCTATTGGTCCTGTCATTTTTGCTGTAAATGTTGAACCTAAATCATTTCCTAATACTTGTGATGTATTTCCTGCAAATGGTGTTTTTCCTACTACAACAATTCCACTGATATTTCCAGAATAATTATTTGTAATTTGTATACTTATTTTTGCTGTTCGATTATTTTGTGTTTTATCGATTTCTGCTACTTGTGGTGCTACTGTTGTCTTAATTTCATCTCCTTCTTCATTATAGTCTGATGCTGTTTCTGTGGTAAGTAGTGTTGATGGTCCTACAAAGGTAAGTGATCTTTTACTATAATCTACTATATCTTTCGTGTTTCCATCTCCATTGATATCATATGTATCTTCTGCTCTTAAGGTGTCT
>CAWVJG010000183.1:0-5804 GCA_963929465.1 Bacillota bacterium | reverse complement strand
TATATCTAATTTCTTTTCAATTAATTGTAATATTTGCTTTTGTTTTTTTAATATTGTAAACATCATTATAGAAATATCTTTTAAATCTTCTCTTGAAATTTGAGTTGCATATTTACTAAAATGTCTAAATTCTTTTGCTATTTTTTTTAATTCTTTTGTATTATTACTATAAACCTCATATATCTCGTTTTTGCTTTTTAAATCAATATGTGTAACTTTTTCATATATAGCTGAATCTCTAATATAACTCGCAATTGTTTTATATCCATAAAAATTAGCTTTTGTTTCTAACAAACTTCTTTCTTCATCAGATACTATAACTTTAATGCTTTTTCTTCTTGACTTTGTATTAAATTGCATATTTTCACTTCCTTTAAAAAAGAGCAAGATAATCTCGCCCTTTAAAATAATAATATTCTATTTTTACATTTCCACATTAATCTATTGTAATGAATCTACAATTAGTTGCATTGCTACTGAAAATCCTTTTACAAAAACCTCTTCCATTTCTATTGAAGAAACCTCATTCTCAATTTCAATATATTCTTGTAGTAAATCAAAATCCTGTTTGCTTACAGAATTTTGAATAGCATCTATTTTGTTCTTTCTACGGTTAGTTGCTTCCTTATATCTTCCATTCTCTACGAGTTCAAAATTAAAGCTTTCTTCTATAGCTTTAAATAATTCTCTAACAGACTTTTTGTCAACCATTTTTCTTCTCTCCTTTAGCATATATATTTTGTAATCGATTACATATATGTTATAACGTATATCAATATATTTGTCAGCGTTATTCTTTAGTTTTTTTGAAAAAAGTTGTCATATATATATCCAGCATTGATATACTCCTCTGTTAATTCCATTTTATAATTTTCTAATAATTCTAAATACTTATATTTAAAACAATTTTTAGAAAGCCATTCAATTCCTTCTTTAGTAATTATAATTTTATTATTTGCTACATATCTATAATTACTATCTACTTTTATCATCTTCCAAATTGCTTTTTCAGTAGTTTCATATTTTCTATTAAAATACTTTGATAGTTCTTCCAAATTCATATCTCTTTCAAATAATTTTTTAGGTTCCACTTTTAATAATTTCTCATAAGATTTTATTCTTTCTTCAAAAAAATCAATATCTGCATCTATTAATTTTTTTTCATTATTAAAGTAAACATATTTTAACCAGTAATATCCTTCTATAAGAATATAACTATTTCTACTTTTGACTTTTTCGCTTTTCCATCTACATTTCTTATGTTTCATTTGCATAACTGTTATAGCTTTTCTTAAATCTTTATGAGTAATATCCTTTTTCTCTTTAGTTTTTATTTCTTTAATATTTAATCTAAACAAAATTTTATCATATGATAAAAATACTTCATCTAATTTGCTTTCATTATAAATTTTCTTTTCCTCCAATCAAAAAAAGAAGAAGTCAAAACTCCTTCTAAATTTTGTTTTTAATTTCTTGGTCCCATGAATTTATCTCCGTTTAAATGTATCATGTGATCAGGCATTTCACTTAACCAGACCTCTGTTTCCCATGCTAATTGTTCAGTAAATTTCTTAAATGTTTTCATGTCAATAAATGCCGTAACATATATTTTACCTAGTTTACAATCTTTTGTCATATCTGTTATTTCAACAATTCTCTTTGGACTTATAGGTCCAACACTTGTAACAGCTTCAATAAAGTATATCCACTTTTTCTCTTTTTGATATAAAATAACATCTGGCAATTTTTCGTGTTCACCCATTGATATTTTTAATTTTTCCAGTAATTCTACATCTTTATACAAATCTTTATCTTTAGTATCTCCAACATAGAGAACAATGCTATTTTGTGCAAATCTAGGTGCAAATTCTTCTATTATAGCTTTTTGCAATTCATTATGCTTTCCTGTACTAAATTCAAAATTTTCTCCATTAATTTTAACTGGAATCTTTGTTAAGTTTCTTTTATTTTCATATATACTAATCAACTTTTTGTGATTTTTTAAATATTTTTTCAATTCTTTATTCCACTCATTAGTCCCATATTTTTTTATTAAATTCAATGCTTCAGTCGTAATTCTATATCTATAATTTGGACTATTAGTTGCTTTTAAATTATCTTCTATTAAAGCTACAATTCTAAAATGATGTATAGCTTGTTTTCTAAAAGTTTCTCTACTATTTTCAGCATAAGCAACACCATAATTTTGTTTTATAAATTCCATTATATCATGAATCCTTATGTATTCATTTGTTGCTGTATTCCATTTTGATTTTTCTTTTATATTTAACAAAGCTAACAATGTATATGCACATAAATCAGCTTGCTGTGCTTTTGGCATTCCTATTTTTGCTAATATATCTTTTGCCTGTTCTAATTTATTCATCACTTATCGCCTCCAATAAAATACTATCACATATTTCTGTTGTAATATTTTCTTTTGTTTGCAATTTCTTTCCAATTTCTTCTATAAGATTTTCTTTTGGAATAGGAATATTATTAATTTCAGTAGCATTTACCTGTGTTGAGCCATTAAGAATCCTATAATATTTATCATATAATGTACTATTATAAATTCCATAAAGACCATAAATTAAATCTTTTTTTATTTCCTTATTGTCAATACTTCCAATAAAATTAACATGATTTTCAGTTGATATAAAATCATACTCTTCAAAATCAGTTTTAAAAAACATTGCTGGTTGTATTCTTCTTTTTTCTTCTTTACTACTAAATCTTTTTATAAGTAAATAATTAGTATTCTTTTGCAGTAAAGCTCTATTATCTTTTCTAACATATTGAGCTTCATCTTCATTACTTGGAAATTTAATTATGCCATCTTTAAAATGAATTGAAGATAGTAAAGGGACATTATTATTAGATGCATTCTTTTCTAAATATTCTTCATTTCTAAAATCAACTGTTAATCCCGTTTTTAATTTTAAACCTATATCCTTTAATTTAGTATTAAAACCATTTATTGTTTTCAATACTTTAATGTCATTGCTATCCAATGGTAAATAAACGTATCTTTCATTTTCTTTTTCCACACAAATACTATAATCAATATTATATGTGCTTATATTGTCAAAATCATCATTACTATATGATTGAGTAACTATTATATCTTTTTGCTCTTTGTTTGTTTTTAAAGCTCTCAAAATCATTGTTTCTTGTAATACGCTTTCTTTATTAAAAACTTTATCTCTACTCACAAAAAGGTGTATATTGGTTAATTTAACATTATTTAAAAATACTTCTCTAAACTTCTTAAAATAAGTACCCGAAGTCCATGATCTAGGTACAATAAATATTAATTCTCCATCATCTTTAAGTAATCTCTCTGCCATAGCCATAAATAAAAAATACATATTAGGTTGTCCATATATAACATTTTCCATTATAGTTGATTCAATATCATTTTTGCCAATTTTTTTATATGGTGGGTTGCTTATCACAATATCATATATTTTATTGTAATTGTCTTTATTTTTAGTTATAAAATTTTCTTTAATTATATTATATTTTTGTAACTTTTCTATTTTTAATTTTGCTTTTTGCATATTATCTTCTAATAGCTTAACAATCTGCTCATCATTTTCATATAAATCTATTTCTATACTTTTTATTTTTTCATTATTATTCAATTTTTCTAATAGGGCAATGCTTAATATTCCACTTCCAGCTCCAGCATCTAAAACTTTGATGTTTTCTTTTTGGCATTTGCTTAAATTTGCCATAAACAAAGCTGTTTCTTTTGATGTAAAAAATTGTCCTATTTTTTTTCTCTCTGTTTTAGTTTTAGAGTTTAGATAATTGTCAGTAGCTTGCAGTACATCATTTAATAACATTTTTTTTCCTTTCCTAATAATTATAATTACTAATTAATTACAATTATTAAATACTAGATAAAATTCATACACATTATATCACTTTTCTATTTTTTATTCCATATATCTACAAATCTTTTTAATTAAAATTTAAGCTAACGCAGTGTAGCATATAATTTTAGGGCAAATCTATTTTGCCCCGAATATTGAGAGCATTTTTTAGTGCCCAATATTCGCCAGCTTGGTGTTTTGACACCATTTTTGCTGTTTAGGGAATAATCCCTAAAACCCTTTTGGCCCGCTGGGAGAATATTTTTTATTTAAAATTTTATAAAAAGTGGAGCATTTTCGACTCCACTTCTTTTAGTTTTTTAAACATACTCATAATCAATATCGTTTTCATTTTCTAATTCATTTTCAACAATTTTATTTGATATTTCTTGGGCTTTTTGGATACTATTTTTATTTTCTTCAGCAGCTAATCTACTTTTATAAAGTACATCAAATGATAAATCATTTAGCAATCTTTTTATGTTGTCTGCTGCTGAAACAATCTCACTAATTGTTAATCCTAATGATTTTCTTATAGAAACCAGCTTTTCTATATACTCATCTTTATTAAAAGAATTGTAATAATCTTGTATTTTTTTAACACAATTTGAAACATTACCATCAGTACAATCCACTTCAAAACTATAATCATTTCCATATATTGTAGTTCTTTTTATCTGCCAAATCCCATTTTTATTTGTAACATTCCATCTACATTCTTTTATGATACTTTCTAATTTGTTTAATGAAATTTTATTTATATCTATAAGCTCTCTTTCAGCAAAATATTTGCCTATTTTTAATTCTTTAAATATTCTATCTACATCACTAAATCTTGAAGTGATATAAGCATTTTTTAATAATCTATTTTCTAATTCTATAATAGAATCATCATAGTAGCATCTATACCCCTCTTTATCATAATGAGCAATATCTCCACACGCGTTCATAAAAAAATTATACATGGCATTTGTTAAGTTTTCCAATGAATTATCTTTTTGTAACTTTCTATAATTTCTAACAATTTTTTTTAATGAATATACTGTATTTCCTTCGTATGTAATATCTGATTTTAACTTATTTTCATCCATGCAATCTTGTATTATAATTCTGTCTTTGTCCTCTAATCCTGTAAGATTTAGATTTTCTATAATTGTTTTTTCTTTTTCTACAATAGCTTTATTTCCATACAGTTTTATTTTTCTATTGTTTTTTATAATTTCAATTTTTTCCATATTCCTCCTTCTAAAAAAGATATTGTAAATGATATTTAATCAAACATATCATCAACAATATCTAGTTCTTCTTTTTTGTTATTTAACTCTAATTCTTTTTTATCTTCATATATAATTTGCTTTCTAAAACTAATTGATTTTATATCTTTTATATCAAAATCTCTATAAAAAATTGTACCATCATATATCTGTTTTAATTCTTCTCTTTTACTCACTTCTGGAATATTATAATCACTAAGCCAAAAATTATATAGTTGCTCTCTTGGATATTTAAAAGTAATTTCTTTTCCATCATGACACAAATTAATTGTAATCATTTGTGCATCTAAATCTTTTATTGATTCAATAATATCGTGTTTCTTTTTATATTCATTATTAGGATTATTTTTTAATTCTAAAATTAATTTATTTTCTAAATCTTTTTCTAATAATCGTGCCCCAATTCTTTCTTTTACAGTTAATTTTATATCAGGAACACCTGATGCTTTGGAATACAATCTTTCTGTTTTTTCTTCATTATTTATATATTCTTCAAAAACATTATATATAGTTTCTTCTGGAAATTCTAACGCCTTCATTATTAATTCGTGCATATCGTTACTTCGTTCATATTTAGAACTACTTATATTAAATTCTATTTGATTATTATCTGAATGATATATATACTTATTAACTGCTTCCTTTTTTA
>CAWVJG010000182.1:0-6063 GCA_963929465.1 Bacillota bacterium | reverse complement strand
TCTGTTGCTAAACCACAACGTAAATAACAGCCTTCTAATAAATCATGACTTAATACTGTATTTTCTGGTATCGCATTTTTTAATACTTTTGAAAATACCTTTACATCATAAATTCCTTTTCCTGTGAAAATACCTTCACCAAAATTATCTTGGTATAAATCAGAAATAGCATTTGTATAAGAATCAATTCCGCCTGCTCCTGCAAATATTTGTGTAAATATAGTTTTATAGGAAATATCTAAATTGATTCCAATTCTAGGTTGAATAAGTCCATGGCCTTCTATGACAACATTTTTTTCTTCATCAATGACTGGTTTATTTAAGATATGTGCCATTGCTCCTACCAATTCAAAAGCAGAATTTAAAATTAAATCTGTATCTGCATCTAAAGTTATCACATATTGTATCTTTGGAATACAATCTTTGTATGTTTCTATAGTATTGGTACGAAATACATTTTCTTCATTTCCTAACAAATATTCATTAAATTGTGTCAGCATTCCTCTTTTTCTTTCCCAACCTAAATAACAATTTTCTTTTTCATTCCATTCTCTTTTTCTATAAATAAAATGAAAAATCGGGAAATCATTTTCTTTTGAATATTTTCCATTTAAGTTTTCCGCTAATTGTATTCCTGTTTCAATCACTTCATTATCGATTTTTTCTTCTTTCATGGTACTTTCTGAGCAATCACCTAATAAAGTAAAATACAAATTTTTTGATTGATTGGCAATATAATATACTTCCAGTTTATGCATCAATTCTTTTACTTTTTCTTTGCTTTTTAGGATGGTTGGAATCACCACCATCGTTGCATTTTCTTCATCAATTCCTTTTGAAAAATCTATTTTCGGAATTGGTTTTGGTTTTACGATTTTACTTAACATATATTGTATGATTTGTGTTACAATTTCTGATGATGGAATTAATAGAATAAGAAAACTTAATAGATATATCCCTATATTTTGAATATATAGGTTTAAAATACTGCTAAATACTAGCGATAATATAATTGATAAAATCATATTTGTTGCAATATATAGTTTTTGTTTTGTTTTTTCTTTCAAATGTTTTGGTACTTTACACTGTAATTCTTGATAAACTTTTTGAATTCCTTTATCAATAATATAATACCCAATATGTGCCTTTTTCCCATTTTGTTTATTATCTTCCGCCAATTGCAAAATCTTTTTGGCTATATATATTTCTGATATTTTTGTTTTTTTCGATATTTCTTTAATGATGTTCCTATAACTCTCTTTGGTCGGATTGTCCATTTTGGAATACACATCTGCTGGGTCTTGTTTTAAAATTTCTTCTACTCCATTTATTTTCTCAAAAATTTCTAGAAAATTGATTCTTTGAATGGTCTTTATGCTTGTAATACTATTTCCAATAGATACTTTTTTAACAGCAATATCAAAATGTTCTTTTTTGATAACTTCTTGGACAGTTGTTCCTGTCATTTCTACAATTTCATCTAATATTTTCAAATAGCGATATCCCTTTTTCCCATATCGTTTTAGTATATATGACATATATTCTATAAATGGATATTTCACATCATTTAACATATCTTTTTTGATATTTTTCAAATGATATATATGATTTTCCTTCTTATCTTGTGGGTTTTCAATTAGTTTTTGCACAATATTTTCTGCTTTCACTTTCTGTATTTGACTACTATATATTTTTTCACAGATTTCTCTAATATTTTCAATAATGGATATTTGAAGAAATAAACCAATATTCCAAATTTCTTCCATACTTAAAGTCTTTTTTTCTTGATAACTTGCAAGATAATATTCTAGGTCTTCTTTTTCAATCTTATTATCTGTATAAGCTACAATTTCTGCTGCTAACACATATATTCTGGCAAATCCTTTGTATTTTCCATTTGCAATCCCCAGAAAATTCATATATTTTTTTAATGTTAATTCTTTTTGAATTTGTTTTACCGTTTCTTCTATGATATAGAAATTATCTAGCAACCATTCACTTGCTGGATGTGTTGTAATTCCTAATTTTACATGTTCATTTAATAAATTATATACAATTTTTATGGTTTCATAATTTTCGATTAATTGAGGAATTGGATACGTTTCTTTAGATGGTTTATTTGCTAAATTATGATTTGATGCAATTTTTTGCAAATGATTTTCTAATTGCTTTTTATCTACTATTGTTCCATCAATTTTTAATATTTTATTTGTTTTCAAAAAAATCCCACTCCTTGCAAATATGTTTTACACATATTGTTTGCAAAGAGTGGATTTTTTATACTCTTCTGTTATTTTTTATTATATTGTACTTTTATTTTGCCATATATAGATTTTTCATACATCATAAGATTCGTTTTTTATTTTTTCTTTTTAATGTTCAAATCCATCATCATTTTTTTCTTCTTCATGTAGTGATTTTTCTGATGTTGGTGCTCTAGATATTAAATCAGCTTTTCCCTCTTTGGTATAAAAAACATTATTACTTTCATCATAATAAAATCCTTTATCTTGCATTTGTTTATCAATTTCTTCTGAAGTAGCTGTTTTAGCATCTAATCCTAATTCAATTGATAATAATTCATAAATTTTCTTTCCTAGTTCTGCTCCACTACTTTCTCCTTCTTTTGCACTTAGATAACTATTTGTCATTTCTTTATACTGTTCTTTATGTGTTTCCATGATTTTTTCTGCTACACCATCTTTTTGTTTCTCTTGTATTAAATCAGAACTAGCTATGACGTGATCAACTGTTGCAACTGTTACATCTTCCATACTTTCCACTTGTTTATCTGCTATATCAACCATGTAGGCTTTATATAATCTGTATACGGCATCTATAAACTCTCTATCATTTGTTTGAGGTGAATCATTATACATCCATTCATCCAAATCTGGATAAGTTTGATATAATATTTCTATTTGTGCCTTCAAATATTTTCCCATGTCTTCTTGACTTATATTTTTAAAACTTCTTGGTACTTTTTTCTCTGCATTCTCTTCTATTTCTTTAACTTTTTGATGTTCCATCACTTCTGACAGAACAGGGGTAATTGTTAAAGCTCCTACTGCACCAAGAATTGCTACCTTTTTTAACATTTTTTTAAAACTTTTATTATTTCTTTCTATTTTTTTCTTACTTCTATATTTTGCCATACCTCACCCCTCCTTTACCCTACTCTATTATTATACCATATTTTTGAAAAAATTACAAAATTTTATGTTTTTCAGTTTTATGACTTATTAAAAACTTTTTTGTTTTTATCCTTATTTCTCTCACTTTCGACAAAATTCTTCATATGATATATAAAGCAACTTAAGTTGTTTTAGAAAGGGTGATTTTAAAATGGAATATAATAAAAAACCATGTCAAATTTTAGATATCGATGGTGTTATATCTGGAGGAAAACAATTTGATCTAGACATTACTTTACCAGAAGATAACAGAGATGTTATTTATGGGGTTGTAAAAGATTGCTTTAAAGAACCAGTGACAGATGCTGTCGTAAAATTAGTTGAAATTGTTTATGATTGTGGTAAAGAAGAACGTAGACCAATTGGGCATACCTTTACTGATTGTGAAGGAGAATTTGTCTTTGGACCTTTATGTCCAGGAAAACAATATGCTATTCAAATCTGGGTAAATGATACCAAGAAAATTAAAATTTGTGCAAAATGTCATCATGAAGGAAAATGTTTGAAAGGTGAAAAACATGAAAAATGTGATTGCTTTTTAGAATCTGATAAATGTAAAGATAAAGACAAAAAAGATGACAAATGTGATAACAAATATGATGACAAATACGATGACAAATGCGATGATAAATGCGATGATAAATGTAAAGATAAATGCAAAGATAAATGCAAAGATAAATGTGATGAGAAGTACAATGATAAAAAGCCAGGTTACTATGACAGACCATGTTGTTGCGACAAATCCAATTACTAATATCTAAATCTGTTATTAAAAGTTTAAAAATCCAACTTTATTTAAGTTGGATTTTTGGACTTTTTCATTATAGGTAAGTATATTTCTTTATATTTTTTATTCACATATTTTTAATCTGTTATGCAATCCCCATCTTTTTAATCATTTGTCTTCCCTTTTTCATCATTTTTCTTTTTGTACTTTTTCCCATTTCTGTATACATCATAGCTGCACCTGTTACTAATAATCCTCCTATAACAATACCTTTTACAAATTTCATATTCATCATCCTCTCTAAAATCTTATTTTAACTTTCATTTTTCTTAGTATCTCGTATTTTTTGTTTTTTATACCATTTTATAATGGTATAAATTTCATGAATGGCAATAACTGCCAAAAATACACCAAAACATTTTCTTAATAGATTTACATCAATATTAATCGATATATTCGCTCCAATAATAGCACCTAAAATTCCAAATATTGAAATGAATACAGCACTTTGCAAGGCAATGTTTTTATTTTTTAAATTTATTATAATTGCTATTATGGATGTAGGAATAAAAAAAATTAGATTTGTAGCTTGTGCAATATGTTGTTCTATTCCTAACATATATACAAGGAGAAAGATTAATATTGTTCCTCCTCCCATTCCTGTTCCACTAATAATACCTGACAATATTCCTATTAAAATTTCTATCATATTTTTCCTTCTTAATTAAAAATCATTTTATAGGAAGCATATATTAAAAAAATAGTAAATGCTATTTTTAAATATTGAACTGGTAACTTTTTTAGCACTTTTGCCCCAATATAACCTCCTATCATGCCACCGATTGCACAAAGTATAGAGATATTCCAATCTATATAATTCCCTTTATAATAGAAAATTCCACTTGTTATAACCATTGGCAATATACAAAATATAGAGGTTCCTCTTGCTTTTTTGTCTTCCATGTTTAATAAATATATTAATGCTGGAACCACAATCATTCCTCCACCTGTTGAGAAAAGTCCACTTACAACTCCAGCCAATATTCCTATTATGATTTTTCTTGCTATATTTTTCATATTGTCTATTTTTTACAAATTCTCGTTTTTTTATGCACTTACTCTTATTTTTTATAGTATAGGAAAAATCATTTTTCTATAAACATAAAAATTTTAATCATTATGCTATTGTTTTTTTAGCTCTTGAAAAATAGTTTCTGCTAATTGTGTAACTCTTTTATCACATTTTAGCATTTGAGCAATAATTTCTTTTCGTAACTCTTCATCGTTTACATTTTCTACTATATCCAAAAATTTTTGTAATTCAAATAAATATATTTCGTCTTGATTTTTCCATTTACTTTCTTTTGTATTTTGTCCATCAGTTCCATCCTTTTGCATTTTTTCCTCCTATTGCTATATTTCTACATATGATTTCCACATTTTGATATCATATACCAAAAAAATATAAAGATGACAGTTTTTTTATAAAATGTCATCTTTGTTATATAACTCACTATTTGATTCTTATAAATCAATATTTTCATCTTTTATAAAATATTTTGTTCCTACCATTTCATCTGGTAAATATTGTTGTTCTACATAGTGTCCAGGGAAATTATGAGGATATAAATAGCCATTGCTATATCCTAAATTTTTCATATCTTCAATTGGTGCATTTCTTAAATGCATTGGTACTTCTCCTGTTTCCTTATTTTTTACATCTTCTAAGGCTTGATTAATTGCTAAATAGCTTGCATTTGATTTTTTAGATAATGCAACATATATTGCTGCTTCTGATAAAATGATTCTGGCTTCTGGCATCCCCACCATATGAACAGCTTGCATAGCAGAATTAGCAACGACTAATGCTTGTGGATTTGCCAATCCTACATCTTCTGAAGCACAAATCACAATTCTTCTAGCCAAAAACATTGGATCTTCTCCTCCATTTAAAGCTCTTGCTAAATAAAATACAACCGCATCAGGATCAGAACCTCTCATAGATTTTATAAATGCACTAATATTATCATAATGTGCTTCTCCATTTTTATCAAATATTGCTTTTCTATCTTGCACACTATTTTTTATAATCTCATCTGTAATATGAATATATCCATCTGCATCCATATTTGTCGTTAATAC
>CAWVJG010000181.1:0-3509 GCA_963929465.1 Bacillota bacterium | reverse complement strand
TGATACTTTTATTCCTCATATTACAATACATTGTGATAGAGATTATAATAAGATAGTTAAAATCAAAGAAACAATTAACAAGAATTTCCTACCTTTTGAAGTTAAAGTTAGCGAAATAGGACTATTTGAAATATATCCAGCAAAAAGATTATAAATGACATAAATTACAATTAATGGAGGTGGAATATGATAAAAATAGATAATTTTTATTTTGTGGTGGAAGACATAAATAAATCAATTAACTTTTATACGAAATTATTTGAAAAGAAACCTACCAATATTACTGAAGATAGGTGGGCTGATTGGGAAAATGAGGATAACAAGGTGTATTTTGGTATAATTTCTATTGAAGCAACAGGAGATAAAAGGAACATAGGCAATAATGGAGTGTTAGGATTATATACTGATAATGTAGATAAAGCATTTAATAAATGTAAAGAAATTGGTGCAAAAATTTTATATAAACCAGAAAAAATACCTAATAGTATAGATAATTATAATTGTTTTGCAATTGAAGATCTAGATGGAAATAAAATAGAAATTTCATACTATGATAAGTAAAAATGTAAATTGTAATACATAATAGTATTTTGAAAGTGAGATGAGATAATATGGAAAATGAAATTTTAATAAATCTAATTGAAAATTATAAATTATCTGAAAAAGAACATAAAATAATTTTAGAAAAACTTAAGGCAAATATATTTTCAAATAGAATTTCTGAAAAAAATCCATCTGTTATGTTTGTTATAGGTCAGCCTGGATGTGGAAAAACAACATTTATAAAGAATACAGATTTATCTGATTATACAATTATAAATTCCGATGATTATCGTCATCTTAGTAAATATTCTGACGAAATACTTAACAAATATCCTACGTATTATGCAAAACTCACAAATTTTGATGCACATTTATGGGGAGATGAACTTTTTTCCTATGCAATAAATAATCGATATTCAGTTTTAAGAGAAAAAGCTCCAGTTGATTATAGTTTATTAGAATTAATTAAAATGATATCGTGTAATTATGATTTAGTTATAAATGTAGTTGTTACAGGAAATTTATCAAGTTTACTTGCTACAAGAGAAAGATATGAAAAAGATATATTAAAAAGTGATAATGCTAAATTATCAAATATTGAAGCACATAATAAATGTTATAATTTATTGCCAGATTTTATTTCAAGATGCTTGCATCTTGGTGTAAAAGTAAATTATGTTATACCAGTTAATAACGAATTTAATACAATTTGTGTTGAAAATGATTATTTAAATTTATTGGAGAAACTTAGAAAAGAAAGCAATGAAAAAGTTTGTCTTGATTATGAAACAAGGATTGATAATATCAAAAAGGCTATGATAGATAGAAATGCACCACAAGAACAATTTGATGAACTTAATAAAATTGAAGATATATATTTAAAAATACTTAATAATAAAAAATTAGAAAATACTAAATCAGAAGAATTAGAAAATGAAATATAAATTACAAGTCAAAATGGAAGTATTACAAAAGCATAAGCAGAATATATGCCATTAAATAATGTTTTATAGAAAAATAGTATTTAAAAATTTTTAGCACAAAAAGATAACCAATAAATAGTTAATTGGAGGTCAATTATGGATTTAAAAGAAGAAATAAGCAATTTCAAATCAATGGTGAATAGTTATAAATTGACAAGTTTAATAATAACAGCGAATAATATAGGAATTTTTGATAGTCTTAATGAAAAGGCTAAAGGTTTGGAACAAATAGCAAAAGAAATTGAAGTTCCAAATAATAGAATAGAACCTATTTTAAATGGTTTAGTATTCAATAAAGTTATAGAAAAAAATGAAACTGGATATTATTTAACTGAATATAAAGATGTATTATTAAAAGATTCAAAATTTAATCAAACAGGCTATATAGATTTTGCTCAAACAGTAATGGAAAAGTATAACAATTTAGAAAATGCAATAAAAGACAATAATTTTTCATTTAATAATTTTAAAGATTTAACAGAAAAGCAAGCTGAAAATTTTATGAAAGGTATGCAAGCAAATGCTGTACCACAGGCAGAATATATTGCGAGCAAATATAATTTTGAAAATCATAATATATTAGATATTGGAGCAGGGGCAGGTACATATTTAATTACTGTATCAAAAAAGTACCAGTCTATTAAAGGAAAAATGATAGATTTACCACAAGTTTCTACAATTCAAAATAGAAATATAGAAAGAGAACATTTGGAAGATAGGTTAATATCTGTTTCTTGTGATTATAATGTTGATTTTCCAAAAGATAATTATGATGATGTATTTTTATTTGCAGTGGTACATCAAGAGCCAAAAGAAAATGTTAGAAAATTATTAGATAATATTTATAATGTATTAAAACCAAATGGTAGATTATTTTTAACAAGTTTTTTCTTAAATGATGATAAAATAAGTCCTGAATTTTCAGTTCAATTTGCAATAGAAATGCTTGTAAATTCTAAAAATGGAAAAGTATATACTCATAATGAGATAAAAAAATTATTGAAAGACAGTAATTTTAAAAATATTGAAAGAATAGATGATATTCCAAGTCCTGCAACTTTGTACATAGCAAATAAATTGTAATATAAATAAAGGACAGAAGATATTTAAATGGTTGAGAAAATAAAGAATTAATTAAGATTTGTAACCGTCAATATTGAAAATTATGTAAAATAATAGTATAATAAAAGATGATACTATCGAAGTATGTATCAAATAAATCCTTTATACTAAATTAGTAGAGGAATTTTTCTCTATCTTTTAGTTTTTCAATGTAAACCAATATTCAGCAAAAAGAAATGGAGGAATGATTATGTTATGTTTATGTGTTGACGGGACAATTAAGGAAGTTCGGGTAAGTGAAATTACCAAAATAGCTTCTGATGGCAAGTGTACACAATTGCTTTTAGAAGATGGCAGTCAGATTTCTGTGGATGATGTAGAAGGGAATTTTAAAGATATCATATGGGAAGAACTTAAGAAAGTTAATCAAGAGGAAAAATTTATTAGACTTCATTTGTATTACAGCAGTCAGAAATCTGGATATTATCCTATATGTCTTTCTATATCAGCCATTAGAACGGTAACTAGAAGTTATTATGTGTTTGATACGGTGACAACAGATAAACTGGCTAGGGATTTACCCAGAGATGCTAGAGAAAATGAGACTGATCGCCATCAACCTGCAATCATTACATTAAACTATCCAATAAAAGATAGTAGAGGTGATTTCGTAGATTCTATTACTGTATATGAGTCTGCAGATTATGTAATGAGTTTTATGAAGACACAGAACTAACAGAGCAATATTACATTTTAGTATTGTTTAAATAAATCTAGGACTTATAAAAGTTCTAGATTTATTAATTTACAAGAAAAGGAGGAATGTGGAGTTCCAATAAAGGAGAAAGAAAATAAGCAGAAGAATATTACTTATAATAGCAATCATATTTAGTATAGGAATATGTTCATATTTATCTGTAA
>CAWVJG010000180.1:0-6086 GCA_963929465.1 Bacillota bacterium | reverse complement strand
AAATCATTTTCCAACCCTCTAGTTGTTCCTATAA
The DNA here is from genome assembly GCA_963929465.1 of Bacillota bacterium. GTDB lineage: Bacteria > Bacillota > Clostridia > TANB77 > CAG-508 > CAG-269. Next base: position 6,052 of record CAWVJG010000180.1, on the reverse strand, counting down.
AAATAATTTTAGAATCTTTTTGTTCTTCCTGTATTTTTTTTGCTATGGCTAATCCTGGATTGATATGACCTGCTGTTCCTGCTGCTGCAATAACTACTTTCATTTTACTTCTTTCATTCCTTTCCTAGCTAGATTTCTAAGAGCGAAAAGGGATTTTGGGGACGGACTCATTTTTCCCTTTTTTATATAAACTCTAGTATCTTTTTTTAAACTTTACAAAAAGGGAAAAATGAGTCCGTCCCCAAAATCCCTTTTCGCTTCTTATTCTTTTTTCGCTCCTGCTTTTGAAATATTTAAGAGTACCCCCATCTCGCAGAGTAAAATAAATAATGATGTTCCTCCATAACTAAAGAATGGTAATGGCATTCCTGTTGCTGGCATTGATGAAGTAACAACTGCTATATTAATAATCACCTGTATTGCTACTTGTGCTGTAATTCCTATAGCTATTAAACTTCCAAACATATCTGGTGATCTCATTGCAATTAATATGCCTCTCCATATAAATATGGCAAATAATATGATGACTACTGCACATCCTATAAAACCTAATTCCTCTGCCAATATTGAAAAAATAAAGTCATTATGTGGTTCTGGAATATACAAATATTTTTGCTTACTTTCTCCTAGCCCTGCTCCAAATAATCCTCCTGAACCTATCGCATATAGACTTTGGATGACTTGCCAGCCATCTCCTGTTGGATCACTCCATGGGTTTAAGAAAGTTGTAACTCTTTGTAATCTATATGGTTCTAAAAGAATTAATCCTATAATTCCTGGTACTCCCACGACTAGACCAGATACAAGGAAATGCCAAAATTTACATCCTGCAACAATCATCATGATAGCTACAATTCCAATAATAATCATAGAAGCACTAAAATGTGGTTCTATCAGTAACAATACAATGATTGGTGCTACCATTATGATATGTTTAAAGAATCCTTTTCCATATTTATTTAGTTCATCTCTATTTTTTACTAGTATTCCTGCATAAAAGATAATCATTAACAATTTTGCCATTTCAGATGGTTGAAACGAAAAAGATTCTGTTATATTTATCCATCTCTTTGCCCCATTTACTTCTGTACCTACAAGTGGTACTGCTAATAACAATAAAAAAGCGATAATATATGCTAATTTATAATATTTTTGATAAAATCGATAGTCTATATTAGAAATTACCCACATCATAAATAATCCAGCAACTGCAAAAATTGCCTGTCTAAAAAAATATGAGTAACTATTTCCACTCTCAGAAAGTGCTGATGGTGAACTTGCTGAAAGTAGCATGATTAATCCTATTGATAACAACAATAATATGGTTATTAATAAGGTAAAATCAATTGGGTTTTTTAGAAAGCTTGAAAAACTCTTACCTTTCTTTTTTGCCATTCTTTTTATCATTCCTTTCTCAAGAAAAAAAGCCATATGTTTTAAATTCTTTGTTCTTTTGGAAAAGAATTAATTTTTTTCGACCTTTTCTTTTGTCCTTTTCTTTATTGTATAGAAAAAATCTGCTTTTATCTTGACCCTGTATAGATTTTTTCATATACAAGAAGGTTAAGTTTTTATTTATGAAGTACTGCGTAGCAGGTATACATAGAAATCTTTGATTTCGTGATGCATGCTTTTCTTATATTATCTTTAATCCAATAATACATAATAATAATGTTGCTACACTAAATACAACAACTACTTTATTTTCCTTCCATCCTGATAATTCAAAATGGTGATGTAATGGTGCCATTTTGAAAAATCTTTTTCCTGTTTTTTTAAAATATACTACTTGTATCATAACAGATATGGTTTCTACCACTGGTATTAATGCAATAACTAGTAATAATAATGGCATTTCTAGATATAGTGCTAATCCTGATATAACGCCTCCTAGCATAAGAGAACCTGTGTCTCCCATAAATACTTTTGCTGGATGAATATTAAACATTAAAAATCCTAAAACTGCACCAATTACAATACTTGCAAATATAGATACTTCATATAGTTGTAAACGAATTCCGATAATTGCTAAACAAGTAATAATGATTGCACATACACTAGATGATAAACCATCAATTCCATCTGTTAAATTAACTGCATTTGTCGCTCCTAGTATAACGAGAATTGCAAATGGTATATATACAAAAACAGGCATATCGATATATGTTTTTATAATTGGTATATATGTTTGTGTTTCAATTTTTAATCCATATACTAAATAAATAACATATGCTACAGAAATGATAAGTAACCCTATCATTTTATAGCTTGGTTTTAATCCCTCTGTATTTTTTAATACTAACTTTTTAAAATCATCAATAAATCCAATTAAACCAAATCCAATCGTTAATAACAATATTGGTAACAATCTATGTGCTAAATCTGTTTCCCCTATTATGGATAAATATGTATATGTTCCTATTACTACCAAAGTCATGGTAATAATGATAATAATTCCCCCCATCGTTGGAGTTCCTTGTTTTTTTAAATGAGATTGTGGTCCGTCATCTCTTTCTATTTGCCCGACTTTTCTTTTTTTCAATATTGGTATAATGATAAATCCCATGATAATCGATACAATAAATGCGATTATCAATACTTTTGCCTCGAATATCAATTTAATCCAACCTTTCTTTCGTTTTATTTTTTCTTATTTTTTGTTTCATTTTCTAGTTCATCTATAATATCTCTAACAATCACTCTCTCATCAAATGGATATTTTTCTCCATTAATTTCTTGATATGGTTCATGTCCTTTTCCTGCTAAAATAACAATATCTCGTTTTGTTGCCATTTTAATTGCTTCTTTTATTGCTTCTGTTCTATCTACAATGACTTTATATTTTCCATTGGTTTTTTTCATACCTTCTTCTATTTGTTCTACGATTTTATTAGGATCTTCTGTTCTTGGATTATCAGATGTAATAAAAGTAAAATCAGCAATTCTTCCTGATATTTCTCCCATGATTGGTCTTTTACCTGCATCTCTATCTCCACCACAACCAAATACAGATATGACTTTTCCTCTTGTATAACTTTTAGTTGCTTGTAATATATTTTCTAGGCTTTCTGGTGAATGTGCATAATCAATCATGATTGGTATTTCTTTTTTATTATCTACTAATTCAGATCTTCCTGGTACTCTTACTTCTGATAAAGCTTCTTTTATAGGTTCAGGAGCGATTCCAAATTTTTGTGCAACACAAATAGCCGCTAATGAATTATATACACTAAACCTTCCAGGTATTCCTGTTTTTACTCTTTCATTTTTATCTTTTAATTTTACTTTAAAATCTACATAAGAATTTGTAATGGTAATATCTTTTGCCAAAAGATTTGCATAATTATCAATCCCATATGTTGTGATATTACTATCTGGGAATAATCTTGGTATTTTGGCTCCATGTAAATCATCTGCATTTGTGATTCCTGTTTTACACATTTTAAATAATTTTAATTTTGAGTTAAAATAGTCTTCCATATCTGGGTGCTCTTTAGGGCTGATATGATCTTCTGAAAGGTTTGTAAATACGACAATATCAAAATTACATCCCTCAACTCTATTTAATTTCAAACTTTGTGATGAAACTTCCATAACCACAACTTCAACACCTTGTTTTAGCATTTCATCAAATGTTTGTTGCAATTCTAAACTTTCTGGTGTTGTTCTGTCACTATCTTTTACTTTTTTTCCATTAATATATGTTGCAATGGTTCCTATTAATCCTACTTTTTTGCCTGCTTTCTCAAATATTTCTTTTATCATAAAAGTAGTAGTTGTTTTTCCTTTTGTTCCTGTAACACCAATTAATTTGAATTTTCTTGATGGGTGATCATAAAAATTATCTGATACAATGGCTAATCCTTCTCTTGTATCTTTTGCCATAACAACTGTCACACTATCTGGTATTTTTATTCCTTTTAGATTACATCCTTCTTGTATCATAATGGCTACTGCACCATTTTCTATTGCATTTTCCACATATTGGTGACCATCTGTTGAAAAGCCTTGTATCGCTACAAATAAATATCCTTGTTTTACATTTTTTGAATTGTTTTCAACTCCAGATATTTCAATATCTAAATCTCCTTTTACTTTTAAATTTTCTAAACCTACTAACATTTCTTTTAATTTCATTTTTTTCAATCCTTTCGATTATTAATACTTAATTATATGCAAATTATTCCATTTAATCTCTCATATTATATAACGAAAATTATTTTTTGTATAGAGTTTTTATACTTTTTTACTCTTAAAATGTAACGATTCAGTAATATAAAATGTTTTAATAAAGAGTTCTTGATATTTATTTTTTATAAATGACGAATGTAATTGGAGTGCTTGTAGCCTTTCTTAATATAAAAGAAATGAGGAAGCGGGAATAGCGAGAGGCTCGTTTCTTTTATAATTAGAAAGGCTAGAGTACGTATTGAGCCGAGGAATTTATAAAAAATAAATATCAAGAACTCTTTTTAATACCAATGTAGTTGTATTCTATAACATGCAACATTATTTTTTTATGGTATAGAAAAAAGTGAATTTTCCTATTCAACTAAAAAGCTGAGGCAGAAAACTTTCACAGTTCTCCACCCCAACTATTGACATTCAACCTTTATATATATGTTTATTTAAATATATTCTTTAAACATCTATAGCGAATATAGAAACCTATTGCTCCTAGTAATACAATTACAATAAGTGCTTTTATAATCATTGAAATTCCTGCACTTGGTAAAATAGTATTTGCTACTGTATCATCTTTGTAGTTATTTGTATTTCCTGTAATGGTATTTGTTGTGCTATTATTATTTTGATTTTCATCTCCTGGTTGTTCTATGTTTTGAACATTTATTGTTGCTTCAACAATATTTCCTGCTAAATCACTTAATTGGACGGTTTCTGTTTGATTTTGATCAAAAGACTTACTAATTGATAATCTATCTTCTGATAAAGTCCATCCCTCTATTGGTTCTAATTCTTCATTTGCTTGTATAGTTACTTTTACTACTTTTCCATTATTTATCGTTTCATAATTGATATTGATTTGTGGTCCTTCTTTATCTATCCAAGTGACTCTGGCTGTATTTTGAGAAACATTTCCTTCACTATCTATATATTCAAAAGTAAATGTACCATTTTCTTCAAAAATATATTCATTACTTCCATCATTATTGGTTATGGTTACATCATCTCTATTAAATGTAATGGTTGCTGTAACATTTTGATTGGTTAGTTCTGTATAATCATAAGAAATAATTGATATCAGTTCTTTTGAGGCTTCAGTAACCGTAATTTTACATGTTGCTGTTTTTTCTCCATCTTCTGTAGTTACGGTTATCATTGTTTCTCCTGGTCCTATTGCTGTTACAAGTCCATCATCGACAGTTACTATGTTTTCATTTGCAGATGTCCATGTTACATTTTTATTTGTTGCATCATTTGGTGTAATAACTGCTACTAATGTTGCTGTTTCTCCAATTTCTAAAGAAATATCTTGCAAATTCAATTCTACGTTTTCTACATGAATTTCTTCTGGCTCTGGTTCTATTACTCTAATAATACATTCTGCAGTTTTTTCACCATCTTGTGTGGTTACCGTTATGGTTGTCTCTCCTGGTGCTATTGCAGTTACAATTCCATTGTTTACAGTTGCTATTTCACTATTTTCTGAACTCCAAGTCACATTTTTATTTGTTGCATTGTCTGGTGTTATGGTTGCTTCTAATGTTGTTGTTTCTCCAATGTTTAAAGTTACATTATTTTGATTTAATACTACATTTTCTACTGGAATTACTTCTGGTTCAGGTTCAGGCTCTGGCTCTTCGTTTGAAAGTACAGTCACCTGACATGTTGCTGTTTTTTCTCCATCCTCTGTCGTTACCGCTATGGTTGTCTCTCCTTCTCCTTGTGCTGTTACTTGTCCATTATCATCAACACTTGCTATATCACTATCTTCTGAACTCCATGTTACATTTTGATTTGTCGCATTATCTGGTGTTATAGTTGCTTCTAGTGTGATTTTTTCCCCAATATTTAAAGTTATATCATTTTG
>CAWVJG010000179.1:0-2566 GCA_963929465.1 Bacillota bacterium | reverse complement strand
TCCAAACTATAATCCATAATGTTAGTGCAGAAATAAAATATCCTAAACTCATAATAAGCGTATATATCCATAAATCAGAACTGTTCTTTACAAATATAAATATTGATAAAAATGTTACTATTCGTATAATTAATTGTCTAATAGACGTTATTTTAAATTCTTGCATTCCAAAGAAAAACCAAGATACATCAAAAATAGATGAGCACACATGAAAAATCATTATTAACGGAATAGTTTTATCTGTGTCTACAAAAAATACTATATATAATAAATAAATCAAAAATACCATACATGAAACAATTACTTGAAAAGAATAAATACTTGAAAAGTATTTATTCTTTTCATCTTCATTGTCAGAAGATTTAGATATCATTCTATTCCCATAATTCACTATTCCTAATGTTGCAAAATATACAAAATATAATGCCACAGAATAATTATATGAATATATTCCAACACCTTCTGCTCCAATAACCCTTGAAATATACGGAGCTGTTATCAATGGTAATATCATAATAGCTATTTGATATATTGAATTATAAACTAAATTTTTTTTCACGTTAGACATATATGTAATTTTCTCCTTTATTTTTCTATAAGTAGATCGTATATTTTATATATTTCACATATTGATTCGTTAATATCAAAATATTTCTTTACTTTTTTCATTGCTTCTTCTGAAATTTTTTTTAAATCATATTCATTGTTTATAAATCTTTCTATAGTTGCATATAATTGTTTTATATTACCAGGTTCAATTAAAATTCCTTCTCTACCATTATCTATAATTTCAGGAATCCCTCCAACATTAGTTGAAATAATTACATTTTTATATGACATCGCCTCTAAAATAGAAATAGGCATTGCTTCAAAATAGGATGGCAGAATAAATAGTGAACTTTTCTTCAATTCTTCAAATTTTTTTTCTTCATTCAACCAACCTAAAACCTTAACATTATTTTTTAGATTATATTTTTCTATCAATGAATATAATTTTTTTTCCTCTCCTATGCCTCCAATAGTTAGTTCTATATCATTATATTTACCTACTAAATATGACATAGCTTTTAGCAAATCATAAATACCTTTGTCTCTACTAATTCTTCCTAAAAAAATCATTTTTTTTGCATCTAATTCTTTTTTATAATCTTGCGGAATTCTGACACCGTTATATATAATTTTAATTTTGTCTGAAGAAATATATTGAGAAAAATACTCTTTCCATTTGTGTGATAAAACAATAATTTTATCACATTTATTAAACGTATTCATTATAAATTTTTTTTGTTTATTCGAACACTCTTTTTCAAAAAATTCCTTAAAACCTCCTCCATGCATATGCAAAACAACTTTTTTATTATTTTTTTTAGCTATATTAATATAATGACATTTCCTATATGTACTCCTTCTCGATGCCATATGAACATGAACTATATCAAATTTTTTTATATTTTTTAAAAATTCTATATACCCCAAAACTTCTTTTATTAACTTCTCTATTTTACTTTTATCATTTATTGTTTCAATATATTTCATGTTAACTTTTTTATCTAATCCAGATTTATAATAATTATCTACGACAGATGTCATACCACCTTTAACATTCCTAGATGGTCCAATCATCAAAACCTTAATATCCTTACTCATTTTAACCCCTACATTGATATTTATTTATTCTAGAGTCTAATATGTTTCCATTTTCTATTATTTTAGCTTTTTCCAAACATTCTGAATAATTCCCAATAATCAATTCATTTATATAACATGAACTAACTTTAGACAATTCTTTTGAAACTGTTTTATATATTAATGATGGCGTATGGTCAACAGCATAATGAACTATTCCGTTGACTGTAAATATTGGATTTTTTATAGTTGTTGGATGACTTGATTCTATTGCTCCATTATTATCACAACTTATATCTATAATTAATGCACCTTTCTTCATTTTAAGTAAATCATCTTTATATATGATATGATCTTTTCTGCTTGTATCCCATAATACTGCATTCACAATAATATCATATTCTGAAACTTCCTTTCTAATTAATCTTTCCATCTGTCTAGTATATACATTAATCTCGCATCCTAAATTACTTAAAATTTTATATGCTCCTCTTGCTGTATTACCATTTCCTATTATTGCTACTTTTTTTCTATCTGGCATAGCCCCACTAAGTATAATTGCATGTATTGTAGCAGCTTCCCCCGCTAATTGATTATTCTTCCAAAACACATGTCTATTATTCTCAAACATGTCTTCCCATGCAAATGCCGTTAACTTACCATTTACAATAGTATTTGTAATATCTTTATTTTGTATTGCATGAATCCATCCGAATATAATTTGATTATTCAATTGTCCTAGATATTGCGCATCACCAATTTTAGGATCTACAATAACATCTTTTTTTAATATTTCATTTCTTTCTAGTATTTGTATTCCTTCTTCTATATATGCTTGATCTGAAAAACCATTTTCTTCTCCATATCCCTTTTCCACAAAAATATAATCCCTATATTTTATATTTTTTATATCTTCTGGATATAAAGCAATTCTTTTTTC
>CAWVJG010000178.1:0-3950 GCA_963929465.1 Bacillota bacterium | reverse complement strand
CAATCATTTCTCCAAGTTTATATTGTGCTTGCTTGGTATAATTTGCATCTATACATCCTGCTGGTGTAAAAGTTAACTCTCCAAATATAATTTTTTCATTACATTCGTATAAATCTACTCGTACAAATTTAAAAGGTTTTGACAGTTTTTGGGCGTAATCATACATCTTGTCTATACATTTAGGTTTATCAATTACTATTTTATCATCTAAACTTATTCCATCTGGATTTATCTTAAGTACATTCCAATTTTTATCCATAAAATAATATTTAGGCTTTTTATATTCTTCTCTCCCTATACATACCATACAAAATTTAGGAATCCCATTAAAACAATATATCTTATAATCATTTATCTGTTTAGTAGTACTGTTTTCTAAAAGTTTTTCACATATAATTTTTTTATCAATATTTTTATATTGAAGTTCTGCTACAAATTTCCAATAATCTGTTTTTAACCATTTATTAAGTTTTTTTCTTGCTTGTTTGATATCTAATTTTGATTTATCATTACATATAATGTTAAATCCTGCACCATGATTACACTTTAACACAAATTTATCTGGTAATTTTTCAAAGTTTATATCTTCCGCATTGTCAAAGACACCATATAGTTCATTTAATATTTCTGTGCATCCACAAGAAGTTACATATTCCCTAACTGCATATTTATCAGCACATTTTGTAATTAATTCATTTTCTTCATATTCATTTAATTTTAAATACATTAATTTTTCATTAAATGTTTTTGGATTTTTTAAATTTAATCTTTTTTTTATTTTTGTGAAATAATATATTTTACTTGTTAGTTCAGGCGAAAAGTCTGTAAGTTTTGCAATTATTTTTCTGTATATCTTTCTAAAAATCTCCATTTATTTTATTCCTCTATAAATTCTATAATATCATTTATTATTTCTATTGTATTTGATTTATATTGTTTATACTCCTTCTGTCTCACCTCTTGTATTTTTGTTTCTAATTCATCTATATTATCCTCTATATCCTCTATTAGGTTAGCCTCTTTAAATTGACGTACTATTTGAACTTGATGATTATCAACATGTTCTCCATATTTTTTTAATCTAGGAATAGCTATTATTTTCTTTCCTAACTTAGAAGCATTTACTATAACCCCCGTCCCACCATGTGTAATGACTATTTCTGCTTCTTTCATCAAATTTTTAAATTTCATTCCATCTATAAAATCATAATATTCTATATTTTTAGGCTTATAAGTTGAACTTCCTATTTGTGCGATAACTTGATCAGAAATTATTTTACTTCCAACTAATTCATCGATTTTTTTTATTAATCTATCAAATTGAAATTTCTGTGACCCTACTGTTACAAATATCATCTAATAAATTCCTCCCTTGCATATTGCATTCGGATAATATTTTAACATTTCTTCCCATTGAACATAAAATCTATCAGCATATTTATATAATAACTTTCCTGTCTTCGTTGGAGATGTAATTTTAGCAAAAGATTCTATATAAATTAACTTTTTGTGAAATTTTTTGCCTAATATACACATTGGAATTGTCGCTAATACGCCTGTTGAAATTATCACATCTGGCTTTTCTCTTATTATAATTTTTAAAGATTTAATTGCATTAATAATCATCTTTACTAAAAATAATACTTCTTTTCTATTAACTTGTATCAGAAAAGAATTTATATTTTTATCGTCTTTATTATATTTTGTCTTTTCTGTTACTATAAAAACTTCATATTTTCTTGATAATTCTTTCAGCATTTTTAATTGTTCAAAATGCCCCCCTGATGAAGATATAAGACAAATCTTTTTTTGCTTTTTCATTATACTGCCCCTTCTTTTTTTACTACATTTCTTACCGTTTTATATAATAATTTAATATCCATCTTTAATGTATGGTTATAATAATATTCCATATCCATTGTTAATCTATCTGTAAAAGTCGTATTGCTTCTTCCTCTTGTTTGCCATAAACCTGTAATTCCTGGTTTACAAGATGTTATGTATTTAAAAAATCCATTGATTTCTTCTTTTTCCCTTGGCAAATATGGACGAGGTCCTACTAGACTCATATCTCCTTTTAACACATTAATAAATTGTGGAAATTCATCTAAACTTGTCTTTCTTAATATTTTTCCAATTTTTGTAATTCTCGGATCATTCTTTAGCTTTTTATAAATTTTATATTCTTCTCTTGCTTCTTCATTTTCTTCTAAGTATTCTTTTAATTTTTCATCAGCACCTACTACCATTGAACGATATTTATACAGCTTAAATAATTTTCCATCTTTTCCTATTCTTGTTTGCGTATAAAATATTGGACCATTGTCTTTTGATAGTTTATTGACTATCCATATTCCAATGGTTAATGGTATTAACATTAATAAACCACAAAAACCACCTAAAATATCTATAAGTCTTTTTAGTATTTTCTCTACTTTCAAAACTGTTCTACTTCTATCGATATGTTTAGGTATTAGTGCTAAATTTTCTATATTATCAGGTTCTAATGACAATACATCATTTCTAACATCCATCTTCTATTTTTCCCCCTATTTTTATTTGGTATGTTCTACATTTTTTTACATATATATTATACAATACCAAATATCTCCTTTCAATAGATTTTATATGACACTTTTCGTCATTATTGTAATATTTATGTAACATTTTTGCAATACTTTGTCTTAATTTTTTTGTAAATTATTTTTATAAAAATTACTAACACAGCTCCTAAAGTAACTCCTAAAGTATCTATACATACATCTGTTATTTTAGGCGTTCTTCCTGGTGAAAAACTTTGATGAAATTCATCAGACATTGCATATAATATTCCTATAATAATAGTTACTACAAATCCCCATTTATTTTTTATCTTATATGTACTTAAAAGTGCCATTAATAACAAACCAACTACTGTATATATTGAAAAATGTGCCATTTTTCTTATTATAAATTCTACTTTATGTAATATGATTTCTTTTTCTGCCTCTTCTAAATTGTTATATTTATTTGATTTTTCCAATATTGCTTCTGTTATTCTCTGACTTATTCTTCCTGATTGCTCTCCATTTTGACTTGAAAATCCAAATATAATATAAAATGTAGATAATAACAACATTATCAATATAATTCTTAAAATATTTATCTTCATGCTTCTTTTTTTGTTCTCCAATCTTCAAAATATGATTAGAGTGATATAACTCTAATCATATCTTATTTTCATATATATTAATTTCTTATCTTATCATTAATTGGTATAACCTGTTTTTTGAATAATTTGATTACTAATTTCTTTTACTCTATCTGATGGAACATAATTAGGTTCTCCAAATGCCTCTTGATGTAATTGTTTTACATTACTTTCTAATGTCACTGGAACTCCATACCATCTATCTAATGTAATTCCTTTTGTTTCATAAGGCCATCCAATACTATCTGTTACTTTAAAGCTTGCTATACTTGGTAATAATGAAAATATATCACCTGAAGTAATGTTCGTATATACTTCTGGTAGGATTTGATCTATAATTTGATTCATTTCACTAATATTTTTTGTTTTAAATTTTTCTATCATGGCTTCTATAACAGTTCTCATTCTTTCTGTTCTTTTATAGTCACCACCTGATGTATATCTGATTCTTGAATAAGCAACTGCTTGTACACCGTCTAATGTTTGTTTTCCAGCAGATGTTACTTTTTTACTTGTTATTCCTGTCACTTTTGATGTTTCATCAATATAACCATTTATATAGTTCAACTCCTCATTCGTTACATTTATTGTAATTCCTCCAAGAGCATTAACAGCTTCTGCTACTGAATCAAAATTTACTGTTGCAAATTCTGTTATGTTTAAATCAAAATTCTCATTCAATGTTTTTATTGCAAGTGGTGCTGATCCATAAGAATAGGCATGTGTTATTTTATCTAATCCATGTCCTTCTATATTTACA
>CAWVJG010000177.1:0-7072 GCA_963929465.1 Bacillota bacterium | reverse complement strand
TGCTCCTATAACAATTCTTGCCTTTTTCTCTCGTATTCTTTCCCATTCATCATGTCTTTCTCCAATGGATAATTTACTATGTAAAATAGCAATTTCATCTTTTCCAAATCTTGAAATAAATCGATCTAACATTTGTGGCGTTAGAGATATTTCTGGAACTAATACAATCGCATTTTTGCCAATATTTAATACTTTTTCAATTAATTGTAGATACACTTCTGTTTTTCCAGAGCCTGTGACACCATACAATAGAAATTGCTTATATTCTTTTTTATCAATTGCTTCTTCAACACTTTTATAGGCATTTTCTTGTTCTTCTGTTAGATTTAGTTTATATGTTTTTTCACAATCTCTTCCTAATAGTGGATTTCTTTCAACCTTTTTTTCTACAATTTCTAAATAACCATTCTTAACTAAAGTATTGACAATTCCTCTTGAACAATCTGTAAACATTTCAATTTCTGGTACAGTTGCTCCTTCATTGTCTTTTATAAAGTTCAATATTCTTTTTTGTTTTTCTGATTTTATCTTTTCAGTTTCTATTTCAAATTCAATCTCTTCTATATCTTTTTTTAAATATACACAATTAATTGTTTTATCTTGAATTCTTTTTTCTTTATTTTTATTTCTTGTTCCTGGTGTTAACATTAATTTGATACAATCAGACACATTACAGAAATATCTTTTTGCCATCCATTTTGCTAAAGCTATTTGTTTATCTGTTAAATTTTCTTCTAATTTTGCAATATCTTTTACTTCAAAAGCTGATGTTTCCTTGATTCCTACTACAAATGCTTCTGTTAATTTTCCTCCATTACCAAAAGGAACTAATACTTTACTTCCTACTAATATTAGTTCTTCTAATTCCTTTGGTATGTTATAGTCAAAGGTTCTATTTAATTTTTTTGCTCCTCTATTGATAATGACTTCTGCTACCATGAATACCCCTTCAAAATTATTTTTTATGTTATTACAATTTTTATTTATTACATATTATTATTTATATCATACACCTTCGGTTATTTCAACTTAAATTTCTACATAAACTTTATTCAGTGATAAAGATATTTACTATTAAACGAGTTCTTGTATATTTATTTTTATAAATGACGAATGTAATTGGAGTGCTTGTAGCCTTTCTTAATAGAAAAGAACTACTCTTGATTTTAATCAAAAGTAGTTCATTAATTTCTAAGCTGTTTCTTTTTCTTCATTTTCTGGCACTTGTCTTTTTTTCTTACCTTTTTGTTGTTTTTGTTTATTCGTATTAATAATAATATCTGGTGCTTCATTATTTAAGATTGTTTGTTTTGTAATAATACATTTTTCAATATTTGGATTTGATGGAATATCAAACATGATATCTCTCATTCTTTCCTCAATAATTGAACGTAATCCTCTTGCACCTGTTTTTCTTTCAATTGCTTTATCTACAATTGCTCCTAATGCATCTTCTTCAAATATTAATTCTACCCCATCAATTTCAAATAATTTTTGGTATTGTTTGATTAATGAATTTTTAGGCTCTTTTAATATTTCAATCAATGCTTCTCTGTCTAATTCTTGTAAAGTTGCTACAATTGGTAATCTTCCTATAAATTCTGGAATCAAACCAAATTTTAACAAATCTTGTGGCAATAATTCTTTAAAAACTTCATATTGACTGGTTTCTTTTGCGCTTTCTATTTTAGATCCAAAGCCAATAGATTTTTTTCCTGTTCTATCTTTTATGATATTTTCTAGTCCTTCAAACGCTCCTCCACAAATAATTAGTATGTTTTCTGTATTAATTTGTATTAATTCTTGATTAGGATGTTTTCTTCCTCCTTGTGGTGGTACTGATGCTATGGTTCCTTCTATAATTTTTAATAAAGCTTGTTGAACACCTTCTCCACTAACATCTCTTGTAATTGATGGATTTTCTGATTTTCTAGTTATTTTATCAATTTCATCTATATAGATAATACCTTTTTCTGCTTTTTGCACATCTCCATCAGCTGCTTGAATTAATTTTAGTAAGATGTTTTCCACATCTTCTCCAACATATCCAGCCTCTGTAAGTGTTGTAGCATCTGCGATTGCAAATGGAACATCTAATATTCTTGCTAATGTCCTTGCTAATAATGTTTTTCCACAACCAGTTGGTCCTAATAATAAAATATTACTTTTTTGGATTTCTACATCATCATCTTTACTTGCATATTCTTCATGAGCAATTCTTTTATAATGGTTATACACTGCAACAGATAATGTCTTTTTGGCATCTTCTTGCCCAATTACATAATCATCTAATACTTTTTTGATTTCTCTTGGGCTTGGAATATCATTTAATTCATTTAATGTATATCCTGCTTTATCATCATCATATAATTCCGCTTCTATAATACTATTACATAAATCTATACATTCATCACAAATATATACACCTGGACCTGCAACAATTTTTCTAACATTTTCTTGTGCCTTACCACAAAATGAACATCTTACACTTTTTGGTACATCATTTTTTGCCATTTATTTTTTCATTCCTTCCTAAAATCTTTCTTCATATATTATATTAAAATTAACAATTATTATACACTTGTTTTTTAATATTTCAAAAGATTTTTATATCATTTTCTTTTGTCCATGATTCCATCAATTAACCCATAATTCAAAGCTTCTTCTGCTGTCATGTAATTATCTCTTTCTGTGTCTTTTTGGATTTGTTCAACTGTTTGACCTGTTCTTTCACTCAAGAATTTATTTAATTTTTCTCTTGTTTTTACCAAATGATCTGCATGAATTTTGATTTCTGTTGCTTGACCTGAAAGTCCACCGCCACCAATTAATGGTTGGTGAATTAAGATTTCTGCATTTGGTGTTGCAAATCTCTTTCCTTTTTCTCCTGCTGCTAATAGTGCTGCTCCCATACTAGCTGCCATTCCTATACAGATTGTTGATACTGGGCATTTGATATAATTCATTGTATCTATAATTCCCATTCCATCTGTAATAGAACCTCCTGGTGAATTTATATATAAATTGATATCTTTATCTGGATCTTCTGATTCTAAGAATAATAGTTGTGCAATAACTAAACTTGCTGTAGTTGCATTTACATCTTCTCCTAAAAAGATTATTCTGTCTTTTAATAATCTTGAGAAAATATCATAAGATCTTTCTCCTTTACTTGTTTGTTCTATAACATAAGGTACTAAACTTGCTTTTTCTAACATATTAAAATCCTCCTTAAATTTTTATATCTAATTTGTATTATTGTCAAAGTGATCCGTTATAATTTTCCATCTCAATTATGTCATTTCTAAATTCTCTTAATATTTTTTATTATATTTTCTTTTTGACAATCATAATAACTATATGCTACCTACATCTAATTGTCAAAAAAGCTGGGGTTAAAATTTAACTATGACATTTAACACCCCAACCTTTCATTTTTATTCTATTTTATTTTTGCATTTTCTACTAAAAATTCTAGTGCTTTTTCTGATTCTAATCCTTGTTTAATGTAATTTTTTACATTTTCATTTTTCATGAATTCTTCATCATTTTCTCTACCATAATTTTTAGCCATTTCTTTCATTTTTTCTTCTATTTCAATATCTGGTACCTCTATTTTTTCAGCTTTGATAACTGCTTCAATTGCTAAACGAGATTTAATCGCTTCAATTGCTTGAGGTTCATATTCTTTTTGCATTTCTTCTTTTGTTTTACCCATCATTTGAAGATATTGATCTAATTTTAATCCTTGATATGCTAATCTTTGTTCCATATCTTTTAACATATTTTCTGTTTCTGTTTCTACCATTCCTGATGGAATATCTACTTTTACATTTTCACATACTGCTTTGATAACAGCATCTTGTGTTTCATATTTGGCTCTTTCATCATTTTGTTTTTGTTGTTTTTCTTTAATACTTTCTTTTAATTCTTTTAATGTATCGAATTCGCTAACATCTTTTGCAAATTCATCATCTAATGTTGGTAATTCTTTTTTCTTGATTTCATTTACTTTTACTTTGAATGTAGCATCTTTTCCAGCTAAATCTTTTGAAAAATACTCATCTGGGAATTTTACTTTGATATCTTTTTCTTCATCAATTTTCATTCCAATAATTTGATCTTCAAATCCTGGTATAAATGTATTGCTTCCAATTTCTAAGTCATGGTTTTCTGCTTTTCCACCTTCAAAAGCAACACCATCTACAAATCCTTCAAAATTAATATTTGCAATATCTCCTTTTTCTACTGGTCTATCTTCTACAGATATTAATCTTGAGTTATGTTCTTGCATATGTCCTAATTCATGTTCTATATCTTCTTCTGTTACTTTATATTCTATTTTTTTGATTTCTACACCTTTATATTTTCCTAGTTCTGCTTCTGGTTTTGTTTGGAATACTGCTGTAAAAATTAAATCTTGACCTTGTCCAATTTGTGTTACTTCTATATCTGGTCTACTAACAACTTGTAATTTATTTTCTTCTACTGCTTTTTCTAATTCTTCTGGAACTACTTCATTAAAAGCATCTTCATAGAATATTTCTTTTCCATAATATTTTTCAACAATATTCATTGGTGCTTTACCTTTTCTGAATCCAGGGATATTAAAATATTTTGCACTTTTAAAGTATACTTTTTTAATAGCCTCATCAAATTTTTCAGCTTCTATTGTTACATTTAATTTTACTTCATTTGCATTTTTTGTTTTTTCTACTTTACATTTCATTCTTATTCAATCCTTTCTTTATTCATCATATAGCTTAATTATTATACCACATTTTTCCTAATTTGCAAGGATTTTTAAATATTTTTTGAAAAATACTTGTTTTTTTCATACTTTTGTGTTAAACTTGTTAATAGTCAGTTTATTTTAGAAATTAGGAGGTGCAATTCAGAATGGCTAAATGTGCAATATGTGAAAAATCAGTTAATCATGGAAATAAACTTAGCATTACACGTTCTCATATTAGTAAAAGATCACCACGTACTTGGAAACCAAATTTGAGAAGTGTTAAAGTTACAGAAAATGGTGAAACAAAAAGAATTTATGTATGTGCTAAATGTTTAAGAGATGGAAAAGTAAAGAGAGCATAAGCTCTTTTTTTGATGTTAAGATATTTTTTTAGTATAAGAAAAAGGACCGCAATTACTGCGGTCTTTTTTCCGTTACTTGATGTCTTCCATTGAGCGGATGACTCCTTGCGGAGTCTCTTTTGCAGGGATATAACGATCTGGATACAAAATTTCAAATCGCTTGGAAGCATACCACTTTCCCGTTTTCTCATCTTCAAGAGGTATTGTGGTTATGTATCTGACCGTTGTAATCTGGTCGTTACATTGCTTCCTACAATCAACATAATCAATTTCTGGAGAATAACCACATTCCTTCTTCATTACCTCCGTAGCCAATACCATGCATTTTGGAAATGGTGCATCTATTTTTACACCTTTCCTAATCCGTTCTGAAATTTTCTTGTCATACATATTGTAACTCCTCCTGTCTTTTGTTTGTATGACAGATTTTTCTGTCATCTTATTCATTATACCACTTTTTATATACTTGTTCAAATTTATGTCAATCTTTTTTTACTTTCTTCCACTTTTATTATACAAACCATCAATTTTTATCTTTAATTCCAAAAATTAGTTTTACAAAACCTCTCAAAAATTTTGGAACTTTTTTAACTACAATTGTCATCTATGTATCCCTCCTTTTATATTAGCATGCTAGCCACATAAATCCAACGCATACCACCACTACTCCTATCATAAATAGCCACCCAGTCACTGGAAGTAATAAAACTAATAATATGCCTAATCCTAAACCTATTAAACAAATGGCAAGTGTTTTTTTAAATAATTTTAACATGCCTATTACCTCCATTCTCTTTTGTATATTATATTCACTTATTTTTTTTGTGTTACATTTATGGTAACTATTTTCAAATACACTATAAATCAATCTAGATTTCTATTATTAATCCTGTTTACAATTTGTTTCCCACCTTTATCCATTGACTTTTCATTAATTTTTCTTTAAAATATATAGTAATTTCAAGAAAAGACACTATACTTATCATAAGAAGGGATTATATATGAATAAAAAAGATGCTGTAAAAATGGTAGAAATTTTAAAACAAACATATCCAGATGCTACTTGTAGCTTAGATTTTGAAACACCTTTTCAGGCAGTTGTTGCTGTTATTCTTTCAGCACAATGTACTGATGAAAGAGTCAATAAAACAACACCTGCTCTTTTTGAAAGATGTAAAACAGTAGAAGATTTTGCAAATATAGATATAAAAGAACTTGAAGATTTTATTCATCCTTGTGGTTTTTTTAAGAATAAAGCAAAAAATATTAAATTATGTGCAACTCAAGTATTAGAAAAATTCAATGGACAAGTACCGAATAATATGGAGGATTTAATGAGTTTAGCAGGTGTTGGTAGAAAAACAGCTAATGTTGTATTACTAGAAGTTTTTGGAATGGCAGAAGGTATTGCTGTTGATACTCATGCGAAAAGAATTTCTAATTTAATTGGTTTATCTAATGAAAAAGAACCTGAAAAAATAGAACAAGATTTAATTAGGATTTTTCCAAAAGAATATTTAAAAGATATTAATCACTTGTTTGTCTGGCATGGTAGAAATACTTGTATTGCTAGAAATCCAAAATGTGATGTTTGTACTATTAAAGAATATTGTAAACATTATAAAAAAGTATGCAATAAAAAATAAAGATGTAACATATATATTTTTAAAAGAACATTAATATTTTGTATATTTATTCATCTTTCTTCCATACTAGTATGTAGAGGTGATTTTTTGACAAATATTAATTGTTCACTAAATTGTATTTATCAAAAAGATGGTAAATGTTCCTATTCTAGTATCACACCTACCATTTTTTCAACAACAAGTGAATGTACTTACTTTGTTGATAAATCGGAAGAGAAAACTAAATGAACATTTTAATGCACTTTTAGAAATTGAGTACGCTTTTTTGGAATAGTTAACCAAAAAAACGTACTCAATTGTTATATTTCACAACCTAACTTAATTCATTC
>CAWVJG010000176.1:0-3689 GCA_963929465.1 Bacillota bacterium | reverse complement strand
ATATTCTCCCTTTTCACTATCCCAAACACTTCTTATCTCATTATCTTCAAAAAGATTTGATATTGTTTCTAATTTATTATTTTCCATCAAGAACCTCCTACTTTAGATTTAATATTAATTTAAAACATTTGTTTGCGTTTGTCAAGTTTTTTTCTGTTATTTATTTTTATTTAATTTCATAATAAGGATTTTTTCTATTTCAATTTATTTTGCTTTATTTTTAGGCAATTGATTACTATCAGCTATTTTTTTACTTTCTGACTTAACTCTTCTTTCTAATTTCTTTAAATCTTCTGCTGGTTTTAGATTTTCTGGTTTAATGCCTCTTTTATTTAACATATTTCTTACACTCAAATTATTATCTACATGCTCCTCAGTTATGCTTTCTTCTCCATACATATCTTTTTCAGTTACATTGTAATTTGTCATTTCTGTTGCTAGATTTTTTGCTGCAATAGTTAAAGTAGGCAAAAAATCTGCTAAAGGTCTATTTTCTTTTACACCATATTTTGCTTTCATCTGCATTGTATTTAATCCACCAAATAATGCTGAATCACCTTTTGAACGTATTCTTGCAAAACCTAAATCATCCACTCCTCTTTCATAAATATTTTTAGATAACTGCTGTTCAGATTCTTTTAGTTTTTCTCTTGCTTCTAATCGGTTCATTAGTCTTATCCTGTCTTCAATTATTTCTTGTTTTCTAGTTTGTACTGCAAAATATGTTTGAGCAAATGCAATTTCTTCTTTTTTAGAGTCTCCATTTTGAGCTATTAAATAACAAGCATATCTTGTTAACATATAGTCTTCAACTTGTCTTTTAGCACCTTTTCCTAAATCTATCATTTTGCTGACCTTAGCAAAATGATCACTTACACTTATACCAGCACTTTCACAAGATATCATAGCTTTATTTATTACCTCTAAAAAATTTCTCCACTGTGTATAACCCAATTGAATCTGCAAATCCCTTGCATACCAAAATTCTATATTGTCTTTTTCTTCCGTATTGATAATAAAATCAAATTTTTCTTTTAATTCTATTAGCTTTGTTTTTTCAAATTCCATAAATATCCCTTCCTCAATCCTTAAATATAATATATCCTATTATTATAAGCAATTTTTTCCTATGACTTTTAAATTGTAATTGCAAGTTTTTCTGAGAACTTTTCAACTGTAATTGCTTATTTTCTTTATATATTCATTATCTTCTATTCTTGAAATTGCAAAACATTTTTTACCCAAATCTTTTAAAGAAGCTCCTATATGATACAATTCTTTATTATCTATTACGATAAATCTATCATGAAATTTATTGGTATATGCTAATTTTAACACTGGATACTGCTTATTAAATTTTTGAATATCTAATTTTCTTATATTGCTATTTTGTGTTGTTAATATTACTACTTCTACTTCTTTATTTTTCTTTGATAACATTTTCAAAATACTATCATCTATGTAATTATCTATAATTAAGATTTTTTGTTTTGCTTTCTTTATAATATCTATAATTAAACTATATGCGTCATAAATTTGTTCATCGAAAAATATGCTTTGTTTTAATTATATTTTTTCATTTTTTTGAAGTTCATCAAAAACTTTTTCAAACTTTTTTTCATGCTCTGTTAACATTTTGTTTTGTTCCAATATTTTATATTCTACGTTTGTTAGTCTTTCAAATACTTGTCCATTTCTTGCAATAAATTTTCGCATTTCAACAAAGGCATTCATAATACTAATACTTACTTGTATTGCTACTTGATTTCTTAGCAATCCTGAAAGCATTGCAATTCCCTGTTCTGTAAATACATATGGTAATGTTCTTCTACCTCCATAGTTTTCTTTTTCCAAACTTGAGGTTGCAAATTGCAACCTCAAGTTTTCTGTCTCATTCTCTGTTAATTGAAAGCAAAAATTTTCTGGAAATCTTTCTTTATTCCTTCTTACAGCTAAATTAATATATTTTGTTTCATAATGATATAACATAGCTACATCACTATCTAACATTACTTGTTTTCCTCTAATTGTATAAATTAAATTTTTTATGTTTTCTGTTTCAGATTTTGT
The DNA here is from genome assembly GCA_963929465.1 of Bacillota bacterium. Classification (GTDB taxonomy): domain Bacteria; phylum Bacillota; class Clostridia; order TANB77; family CAG-508; genus CAG-269. The sequence continues at coordinate 1,619 of CAWVJG010000176.1, read as the reverse complement.
TGTATTTAAATTTTCATCTATTGGTACCATATTATTTTCTTCATTCATAATTACCACATCCTTCATTTGTTGCATGTATTATAGAACATATGTTCTTGAATGTCAAGTGGTTTTTTCCAAAATTACATCTTTGTTATTTGTTCATACTTTGATCAATTTTTAGTCATGTATGCACTTAGAATTAAGTTATAAATTGTAAAATCACTGGGTTCTATTATTTTGCTAACTTCAGCAAAATGATTTCACTTAATTATCTACAAATTCAAATCTATCCTCTAAAACATTTACAGAATCTCCTCCCACAAAAACTTTAAACTCTCCACTTTCTGCTACCAATTCTAGTTTTTCATTCCAGAATTTCAACATATACATATCAATATCAAAATGTATATATTTTATTTCATGTGGCTTAAAATATTCTTTTTTAAATGCTTTTAATTCTTTTACTGGTCTTACAACACTTCCATATAAATCTTGTATATATAACTGTATCACTTCATATCCCGCATAATTGCTTTGATTTTCTATTGTTACAGTTACAGTAATCATTTCATTCCCATTCATTTTATGTTTGTTTAGATGTAAGTCTGTATATTTAAAATTACAATATGACAAACCATATCCAAATGGATAAAAGCTTTCTGTTGGAATATCTTGATATCTGGATAGATATCGAAGATTATCATGGTGTGGCCTACCAGTATTATAATGATTATAATATACTGGGCATTGTCCTACATTCTGAGGAAAGCTCATAGTTAATTTTCCTGATGGATTTTCTTCTCCTAATATCATTTCTGTAATGGCTTTTGCTCCTGTTGTTCCTGGAAACCATACTTCTAAAATGGCATCTAATTTTGGTTCTATCGTATTAAGTTCAATTGGCCTACCATTAAATAGAATTAATATCATTGGCTTTGATAATGTATATAATTCATTAATTAATTGTATTTGATTTTCTGGTAAAGCAATATTAGAACGTGAACATGCTTCTCCACTTTGTTTATAATGCTCTCCTAGTGCCAAAAGAATGACATCTGCCTTTTTTGCAGTTTGCATGGCTGAAGCAATCATGTCTTGTTCTTTTTGTCTTTCATTTTCTACATGCACGATAGGTGATCCATCTGCTGATAATATTTTATTAATTTCTTCCTGTCTTAAAATTTCACACCCTTTTGCATATATCACTTGATTTCCCATTTTTTCTTTAAATATATCTAAGATGGTACCATTTTTTGTTCTATCAGAAAACATAGACCATGATCCAGTAATTCCAATATTATTTATATATGGTCCAATTAAAGCAATCTTTTTATTTTTTTGTAATGGTAATACATAGTTCTTATTTTTCAATAAGACAAATGTTTCTTGTGTTAATTTTTTTGCTTTTTCTAAATTTATTGGATTCATTATATATGTCTTTTCTTTTTCTTCATTTGTATTTCCATATGGATTTTCAAATAATCCTAATTTATTTTTTAAGGTTAATATTCTTAAAACACTTTCATTTACTTTGTTTTCTATTTCTTGATTTTCTAAGCACAAGTCTTTTAAATGATTTGCATATATGCTAGACATCATATCAATATCAACACCTGCATTAATAGCATTTCTTGCTG
>CAWVJG010000175.1:0-5734 GCA_963929465.1 Bacillota bacterium | reverse complement strand
ATTACAGCAATATTTATGATTTTGACTATCACTCATTATGAGAGAAAAGAACTTGTATCATAAATGTAGTAGACTAACAAATTACAAGTTATGAGTGAATTACTTCACTCATATTTTTTACGCAACCTTACAAACAACTGTTTACAATTAAAATATAATTTGCTATAATACAACATAGAAACTGTTGTTTGGGAGGTGTAAAAATTGGAAAATAAATATGATAAAGTTTATATTGCAATTGATTTAAAGAGCTTTTATGCTTCTGTTGAATGTCAAGAAAGAGGATTAAACCCATTAACAACAAATTTAGTTGTTGCTGATAATAGTAGAACAGAAAAAACAGTATGTTTGGCTGTAAGTCCATCATTAAAACAGTATGGAATACCTGGAAGAGCAAGACTATTTGAAGTAATACAAAAGGTTAATGATATAAATGAACAACGAAAAATAAATGCTCCTGGACATAAATTTACTTGTTCATCTTATGATGATATTGCATTAAAGAAAAATAAAGATTTAGAGCTTAGTTATATTATTGCACCACCAAGGATGAAATATTATATGGATTATAGTACAAAAATAGTTAATATATATTTAAAATGGTTTGCTATTGAAGATATATATGTTTATTCAATTGATGAAGTATTTATAGATGCAACTCATTATTTACAAACCTACAAAATGACACCAAGAGAACTTGTAACTAAAGTAATAAAAAATGTATATGATGAAACTGGAATAACTGCAACAGCAGGAATAGGAACTAATTTATATCTTTCAAAAATTGCAATGGATATTGTTGCTAAACATACACAAGCAGATAAAAATGGAGTTAGAATAGCAGGTTTAGATGAAATATCATATAGAAAATATTTATGGGGACATAAACCAATAACTGACTTTTGGAGAGTTGGAAAAGGTATAGCAAAAAAATTGGAGCATAATGGAATGTTTACTATGGGTGATGTTGCAAGAATGTCAGAAAAGGATGAAGAACTATTATATAAATTATTTGGTATAAATGCAGAATTATTGATAGATCATGCGTGGGGATATGAGCCATGTACTATTGAGAGTATTAAATCTTATAAACCCGTGATGAATAGTTTAAGTTCAGGCCAAGTATTACATTGTCCTTATAATTATGAAGATACTAAATTAATTGTAAAAGAAATGACAGAGTTATTAACATTAGATTTAGTAAAAAAAGATTTAATAACAAGTAAATTAGTATTAACAATAGGATATGATATTGATAATCTTAAAAAACCAGAAATAAGTCAAAATTATTTTGGAGAGATAACATTAGACCACTATGGAAGAAATGTGCCTAAACATGCACATGGCACAATTAATATTGATCATAAAACTTCTTCAACAAAAATAATAACAAATGCTGTAATGGAACTATATGAAAAAATAATGAATAAAAATTTGCTGGTTAGAAGAATAAATATTACAGCAGCAGATGTTGTAAATGAAGAAGATTATAAAAAAGCTAAACAATATGAACAAATGGATATGTTTATTGATTATAATGAATTAGAAAAGAAAAGATATAAAGAAGTTTCAGAGAGGGCATTGCAAAAAGCAGTTTTAAATATAAAATCAAAATATGGGAAAAATTCAATTTTAAAAGGAATGAATTTTATAGAAGGTGGCACTACTATTGAGAGAAACGGACAAATTGGAGGACATAAAAGTTAGGAGGATAGATTAATATGAGATATGAAAGACAATATGATGATATTATAAATTTACCGCATCATATATCAAAAAAACATCCGCAGATGTCATTATTTGCTCGTTCTGCTCAATTTGCTCCATTTGCTGCATTAACAGGTTATGAAGATGCGGTAAAAGAAACTGCAAGAGAAACATACGAGCGAATTGAAATAGAAGATGAATTAAAGTCAATATTAGATAGCAAATTACAAATTATTTTAGGACAAATAAAAAATAAACCAGAAATTTCTTTTACATATTTTATAGCTGATTCTAAAAAAGATGGTGGGAAATATGTAGTAGTAACAGGGCTAGTAAAAAAAGTTGATTTATATAATCAGTATATTTATTTAGCAGATAATACAGAGATACCTATAAATGAAATAATAGATATATCAGGAGAAATATTTAAAGTATTTGAATAATTTTTTAGTTGAAGGAGTTTTTAAGCTTCTTCTTTTTTTGATTGGAGGAAAACAAAATTTATAATGAAAGCAAATTAGATGAAATATTTTTATCATACGATAAAATATTATATAAATTAAATATACAGAACATAAAGACTAAAACTGGGAATAATATTACGCATAAAGATTTAAGATATGCAATACAAATTATGCAACGAAAACATAAAAATTGCAGGTGGAAAAGTGAAAAAATCAGAAGTAGAAATTCTTATATTCTTATAGAAGGTTATTATTGGCTAATAAATGTATATTTCAATAACAAGAAAAAACTAATTGATGCAGATATAGAATTCTTTAAAAAAAGAATACAACAATACGAAGAATTATTAAAATTAGAATCTAAAAACTTATTTGATAAAGATATGAAAATACAAGAGCTAGTAAACTACTTTAACAAGAAATATGAAACAATTGAAAAAGCAATTTGGAAGATGTTAAAAATTCATAATAATTATAGATATATTGAAAGTGATAATTATATAATTACAAAAGAAGGTATAGAATGGCTTTGTAAAAATTGCTTTAAACAAAATTATTTAGAAATACTGGAAAGTTATAAAATGGAACTAACAGAAAAATATATTAGAGCTGGTTATATATATGATAATTTTTTTAATAAAAATTAAAAAGGGCGCTGACAAATAGTAAAAAGTGCGTTATAACGTTAGCATAGTCGATTATATAGCATATATGCTAAAAGTTTATAAGGGAGGGTGCGAATGGTTGATAAAAAATCTGTTAGAGAATTATTTAAAGCAATTGAAGAACAGTTTAATATTGAATTAGTAGAAGTAGATAAATACAAAGAAGTAGTAAGTCGCAGAAGAAATAAAGCAGATCTTATTGAAAATTCTGTTAGCAAACAAGATTTTGAATTAATACAAGAATATCTTGAGATAGAAAACGAAGCTTCATCAATTGAAATGGAAGAGGCTTTTGTAAAAGGTTTTTCAACAGCATATCAATTGCTTATAGATTCATTGCAATAACTGGAGGTGTTTTAAATTAATAACATTGAAATAAGAATAACAATGGTTAATAAAATACTAAAATTATTAAAACTAGATGTATTAAATGATGAAGAAAAACAAACTATATACGAACTAGCAAGAGCAACTAAAAGAACAGATTTACAAAAAAGAAGATTCTATATGGTATATAATGTAGGACCAAATGCAAAAGAACATAATACATATAAAAAAGTAGCAAGTTTTTATAATTGTTCAACTGGAGCAATAAGAAGTTCAGTAATGAGTGTTGTTGCTTCATTCTATCATTTACAAAATGAAAAATTTAGTGTTTTAGAAAACATATTAAAAAAGTATGAAAAATAATATATTATTATAATTAGGGTCTAGATAACACTAGGCTCTTTTTTGTTAGGGAGTGAGAAAGTGAAGTTTAATACTAAAGAAAGAAGAAAAAGTATAAAGGTTATAGTTTCTGATGAAGAAAGAAGTTTAATAGAGGCAAAAGCAAATTTTTATGGATATAAAACAATAGCAAGTTATATTAGAGATGCTGCAATATATGAAAAAGTAACAAATGTTGATTTAAAAAATAAAAATGAATTATATGAGGTATATAGCAATAATACAAAAGAATTAAAAAAGATAGCAAAAGAATTTAGACATTTTAGTCAATATGCAACTCAAATATCCCAAGAGGATTTAAAAAATATTTCTATAACAATGTTTACAATATTAAAGAAACAAAAGCAAATGTTACAACTTATTGAAAATAAATTAGATATAGATATTTGGCAAGAAATAAATAAAAAGGATCATGCAGATTGCCAGTAACAAAAAGAGAAGCACATTATGGTTCGCCAAAAGAACTTATTAATTATATTTTAGATGAAAAACATGATGGCGAAAAAGTAGGCCAAGTATCGGGGGTAAATTGTAATCCAGAAACAGCATTATTAGAATTTAGAGATATACAAAGAAAATACAATATGAAAGGAGCAAGAGTAGCATATCACATTATACAAAGTTTTTCTCCTAAAGATGATATAACAGAAAAACAGGCCAATGAAATAGGTAAAAGATTGTGTGAAGAATTATATCCAGATTATCAATGTGTTATATCAACACATATAGATAAGGGGCATATACATAATCATATATGCTTAAATGCAATAAGCTTAGCTGGCAGAAAACTAGAAGATAGACTTTCAAACGAAAAAGAAGGATTATATGGGCTTAGTGATACAAGTGATAAAATTGCGGCTGAATACGGGTGTTTTATTATGCCTAGAAAAACTTATTTAAAGTCTAAAACTAAAGATTATTATCATCAATATAAAAAGCAAAGTTGGAAAGAAAAAATAAAGGAAGATATAGAAGATATATTACCAAAATGTAATTCACTAGATGAATTTTTAGATGAATTATCAATTGCAGGTTATGAAGTAAGAAGAGGGAAAAATCTATCTGTAAAATGTTTAGGAATGGAACGATTTGCTAGATTAAATACAATTCATAATAGTTTAAGTACAAATAACTTATATAAATATTTCAAAAACAAAGATAATATATAATTAGATGAAATTAATTATAATGAAAATAATTTTAATATTGATATGCTATCAAAAATAATAGAATCAAAAACTGCAATTGAAAAAAGCAGTATTCAGACAGACGGTAAAAAATATAGTGAATATCAAAAAACACGTTATCAGGAAATAAAAAGATTCTATAATTTAAAACGACAACTGGAGTATTTAGAAAAATATAATATAAAGTCATTTGATGATATTGAAAAACAAATAGAATTAAAAAGATCAGAAATAAAATCTAAAAATATAGATTTAAAGAAAAACAAAAAGAAATATGATGCAATAGTAGAAAAAACAGAAAAAGCACAAGATTACATTAGACTTTATAAAGTTTATAAATATGCTAAAAGTTATCAGGAACAAGATTCAAAGTACATAATGCCTAAAGAAGTGGAAATATTTTTAGAGTTGCAAAATGAATTACAAATAAATTCATTAGATGAGGCTAGAGATTTAATAAAATCTACAAGACAAGAAAGAATATATATAAACAAAACTAAAAAAGAGATATTAGATTTACAAAGAGAATTAAATCATTTGGACACAATAAAAGAAGAAAAATTAATACAAAGTGGCTTGTTTATACATAATATAAAATTTGGTGGTAATCACATAGATTATAAAAAATCAAAAGATGATACTTATTGCATTATATTGCCTTATACAAAAGAAAAAATGTATATACCAAAGAAATATACTGCATTTAATGAAAAATATCAGTATTATACTTTATTTTTGGTAGATGATAAAGAATATGAGTTATATGATGAAAATAATAATATTATTCAAAGTATAACTGGTAAAGATTTAGAAGAACATGTTTTAACGAAGAAAAAAGAAATAGATAAATTGTATAGTTATTAAAATTAGGGCTTAAGAGTAATCTTGGGCTCTTTTTTTTGTTGCAATTTACAAAAGAGGAGGGATTTAATGATAAAATTATTAAGCTTATTCACAGGAATAGGAGCATTTGAAAAAGCAT
>CAWVJG010000174.1:0-2670 GCA_963929465.1 Bacillota bacterium | reverse complement strand
GTAGAGATAATAAATTATATGATGAAAAATATTCAAAAGGAGCAATGGAAAATGAATTTAGAAGAATTGAAAAAGAACAATCAAATAATACAAGAAAATCAAGTAGTTCCATCAATAGTAAAGATGGATTATTATCTAATAGAACCAGAGATAATAGAGGATTTATATCAAATGGAACAAGTAATAGTAGAAAATATAACAATTATGAAAAAGAAATTACAAGATACACAAGAAAAGTTATTAAAGGACAATATACTAATGATCGAGGAAATGAAAAAATTGGTAGAGGAAAAATTGAAAGATCAATTTTACAACTTGAAACAAGAATTGAAAGAAACGGAAGAGGAACAAAAAAGCAAGATTTCCAAAATAAAATGGAAAACAGGATTAATAACATTCTTGGTGGGATTATTGCTATCAGCAATATGGTTTCTAACTCAAAAGTAAATAATAGACCTAAAAGAAGAATTAGAAGATATAGAACATTATCAAAACAAGCTATGAAAGAATATGCAATAAAGAAAGCTAATTCTAGTGGTTTTGATTGGTTTGAAGATGAGGAAGAAATGTAAATAATCAAGTAATAATATAAAAAAATATTGTAATTTTGTTAAAATAAAATTATAATATACTAAATTATACTGAAAGGTAAAAAAGAATGAATAATAATTTAATAAAAAAAGAAACTGGATTTATTAAAAGAATTAAAGATTGGATAAAAAGCAAATTTAAAAAGACATTTGAGAATGGTAAAAAAGTAATGGAAATTACTGAAGAGAATGAACAACAATCAAATATTACTATCCCTCCAGATACCCAATTAGAAATTGATGATAATTCTGCATTAATACCAGATTTGCCATCATATTTTCCTCTTGAACACGTAGACAAAGATTGGGAGAAGAAAATAGAAAAAGCAAAAAAAGTTTTATATAAGAAATTAGCAAAGTATGGTATTACGAAAGATGAATGGGAAGAAATAGATAAATATAAAGGTTCTGCATATTTTTTGCCGACAACAATGTTGCATAAAGTTGATTTATATCAATATAATATGCCTAGATATGGTGGAGTGTATGACAATCCAGATTTTCTTGAACCAGAAACAATAATAGATTCTTATTGCAAAGTTTATTCTGCAATGTGTAAATTTGGTAAACGAAACAACAAAGATTTGCATATATGTAGGATTGATTCTGACTTATTTTCTGACGAGATGAGAGAATCAGGTCAAACAGAAAGTTTATTATCATTTTCAAAAGAATCATATAAATTTGATTTCGCAGAAGGAAAAAATAGTTTAATTTTTCTAAATGGAATTTTAGAAAAAGGTATACCATGTATAGATATTACTGAATTTACAGGAGATCCAGAATCAGAGGTTCTACTACCACCATTTTTAAATATCGATTATTATGATACTGAAGAATTACTAGACGGTGCATATCCAATATACAATGTATGTATTTCTAAAAATAATCCAAACATACTGACAGATGAAGAAAAGGAAAATATGGAATTGTTAAAAAAATCTATCATAGATTCTAGAATCCCTCATGAATATTATACTCATTGGTATGACACAATCACTCATAACCCATTAGCTCAAGGAGATGATGAAAAATCTGTAATGTTACGACAAGAATTTTTTAAATGGCAAGAAAATCTAAAAAAATATTTACAATTAAGATTTAGAGAAATTGAAAATGAAATAGATTATCCTAAATTAAAACCTACAGATTTTTTAACATGGGGAATCGAAAGAGGAAAACAAGGAGTTGAAGATTTAAAAACTAAAATGCAACAAGTGAATAATTTATTTAAAGAAGTAGACAATTCTAAAGAAAATGAAAAGGATAGGTGATAGTAAATGATAAATAATATATCTGATAGACTTACAGAAGTATATTCTATTTTGAAATGCCTAGACAAAAAAGATAGAGAAAAAATCCCATTAAAAGTTTGGAAAGAAATAGAAAAAAGAAAGAGTAATTCTTATAAATACCAATATATTCCTGGAGATGAACAATATTTAGATGATTATACAATAGCCATACTAAATCAAATTTATTTTAATTATTTTAAAATAAATTAACTAAAAATGTTTTCAATAACTAAAAGTATATTTTTATTATTGAAAGCATTTTTTGTATAATTACATTTATCATTAGATTGAATGCAATTATTACATTCAAATCATTTTATCTGAATGTAATTTTGAATGCAGTACCACAAATATAGAGAAATTTTGAAAAAGTTGGAGAAAAGAAAAAAGGCTTAAAATAGCCAAAAAACAATTTAAGGAGCTTGTAAAAAGCTCCTTTTTCTGGTCGAGGTGACTATATCTTGTATTCGTCAACCTCTTATATATCAACATTTTTATACGTTATTCCAATTCTAGAACAAAATTCTAGAAAAATTATACTTTTTAATCTTCTTAATCCTTCTACATCATTCCTTAGTATTTTCTAAGGATACATTGATTTTTTCTTCTTTTGTATATCTGTTAATAGAATCACCCAAAAGCATTTTAACACTATCAACATATTTTTGCAACTCTTTTCGTTGAACTTCTATTGGAAGTCTGATTCATTTATGATAATGTCTTAATAAATCATTTGAGAAAATGTCTCAACCAAAAAATATTATAGATACTTTCAATAAAAAATT
>CAWVJG010000173.1:0-5589 GCA_963929465.1 Bacillota bacterium | reverse complement strand
TTCTTGTTTTGCTTTAGGTTCCATACCAGCAATAACTAATCCGACAGATAATCCTAAGAATTTATATAGTTTTCCCATCCATTCACTGTCTCTTTTTGCTAAGTAATCGTTTACAGTAATAACATGAACTCCTTTTCCTTCAAGGGCATTTAGATATACTGGTAATGTAGCAACTAATGTTTTACCTTCACCTGTTTTCATTTCTGCAATTCTACCTTGGTGTAATACAATACCACCAATTAATTGCACATCAAAATGTCTCATGCCTAGAACTCTTTTAGAAGCTTCTCTAACAACTGCATAAGCTTCTGGTAATATATCATCTAATGTTTTACCATCTGCTAATTGTTTTTTAAAATATTCTGTTTTTCCTCTTAATTCACTATCACTTAATTTTTGCATTTCTTCTTCAAGTGCATTAATTTTAGCAACTAATGGCTTTACTCTCTTTACTTCTTTCTCACTATATGTTTTAAATAATCCCATTGTTAATCGGTCCTCCTAAGTTTATTTTTTTACTTTGTTACTATATCACTAAAATCTTTTTTTATCAAGTGTTTTAAAAGCATTTTTTTAAGGACCGACAAATTGGAAAATTTAAAACGAAAAGGGATTTTGGGGACGGACTCATTTTTCCCTTTTTCAGTTAAGTTATCTAAAAAATATAGAATATAAAGTCATTACACAATTTGGTATAAGCTAAATTGTTTCATTCTTTTATATTCTATATTTTTTACAATTTTGTTAAATAAATAGAAAAGGGAAAAATGAGTCCGTCCCCAAAATCCCTTTTAGTTCACTTCTTTGGATTGTTTTAGCATTAAGTCTCCAAATATAGCATACCCTTCTGTTGATGAATTTACTAAAACATGTGTTACTGCTCCAATAAATTTTCCGTTTTGGATAATTGGCGATCCACTCATTCCTTGAATAATTCCACCTGTTTTTTCTATTAATTCTTCATCTGTTACTTTTATCTCCATACTTTTGTTGTTATAATTATTATCCCTATATATTTTGGTTATTTCAATTTCATATTCTTTGACAGTTTGATTATCTAAACTACATAAGATGGTTGCCTTTCCCGTTTGTATTTCTTCTCTTAAGGCTACTTCCATTTCCTTACTTGTATCAATGTTTAAACTAGACAAATCTTGTATTTTTCCATATATTCCAAATTCTGTATTTTTGGTAATATCACCAATTGTTTCTTGTTCTTCTACCGTTCCTTGAATTTTTCCTGGATTGCCATTTTCTCCTTTTTTGATATTCAATATTTTTGCTGTTACAAATTCTCCTGATGCTATATTTAATAAATCACCTGTGTCTATATCTGTAATACCATGACCTAAAGCTCCAAAACTTTGAGTTGATGGTTCATAAAATGTAACTGTTCCTACTCCTGCTGCACTATCTCTCACCCACAATCCCAACTTATATTCTTCTTTACTGGTTTTTACAGGTGTTATACTGCATTCTTTGGTTTCTTCATCATGTATATATTCTATTTCTACTTCTTTGCCATTTGACATATTGACTTTTTCTATTAAATCATCTGTTGAGCTAATAAGATTATCATTAATTTTAACAATCGTATCTCCTTCTTCTATTCCCGTATTTTCGTATGGTTTATATGTTTTACTATCTTCTCCTTCTATTTCAGACATTCCGACAACTAAAACACCATTTGTATATAATTTGACACCTGCAATATTTCCAACAGGAATAACGGTTGTTCTTGGTAAAACAGATACATCTATACTTTTGATAAATAATTTGTCAAATAAACTAACAGATAATGTTTCTTTTCCTATTTTATTTATGGTTTTCTCCCCCGAATTTGATGCCACTTCTAAAACCTCATCTTTTGCATGCAATGCAATCCCGAAAATTGTTTTTAATGATAGATTCTCTCCTTCAAATATGGTGATTTTATCTGGTATATTACTAATCACCAATATATATACATATATAATCAACAAAAAAGTTAATATGATTATTTTTTTGAAAATATTTTTATACATAGATTTCTCCTACTTTCTTCTAATAAATATTATTAACTTTATCATTTTTTCTATTCAATCAAATGAATAAAAAAATAGAAATCTTTTTTCAAGATTTCTATTTTTTCATTGTATAGGAAACAATATGTAGCTCAAAGTAAAAATTCATATTTTCAAAAGAAAAGTTAACTTCCATCTTGTTCTTATGGCCTAAATTGATTAATATGTTCTTCTGGATTTCTAAATACTTTATACATACTATATCGTTCTCTTCCTAATGCTGTATAATATACTTTTGCCAAAGCTCTACCATTTGATGTGTTTTTTATACTATCTAGATATGCATATACAGTATCATATCCACCACTTATATCTGTTTGTGCAACAAAACATGTATAACATCCTAAGTTTTTTCTTGGAAAATAATACAGTTTCGTACTAGTACCTTCCAAAGATTTTCTTTCAAAATCAATATTAAATACGCCTTGTGTATTTTCTGTGACAGTTAAATCTTTATGATTGATTCTATGATAAGAACTATTTGGTACATTCACATCTTCTACTATATAAATAGACTCTTCTGTTACAACTTCTTCATTTTTATTATTATTGATTACAGAATATCCATTATAAATTTTTCCACCAATACTCAATCCTTGCAAAAAGCTGATAAGACAAACATTATTTAATATTTTACTCCAGTCTTCTTCTGCTAGTTTTGGCATGGTAAAATCATATCCACCAAGACCAAAGTGATTATAATTAGCCAAAGCAACCGCTAAATTTGTTTCGACCACATATCGAATAACTGCCAATCTATGATCATTAAAATTAGATCCTCTTTCCTCGATGTTGGTAGTTCCTCCATAATCAAATATTTTATAATTTCCTCCTGTAAAATCATATATAACATCTCCATTTATATCTGTTACAGGTGATAGTGTTGTTCCCTCTGGACTCCTTGCATCAGATGATGTTAAATCTAAAATTCCATAATTATTTAATCTTTCTTTAAATTCTGCTGCTTCTTTGTAATAACGATATCCCATATCATTTGGTTGGTCCTTCAAATATGAAGATGCAGCAAGATAACTCTTTTTTCCTTGTGATAAAGTAAACCAGCTGCCGTCATTCTCTAAATAATATTTTTGACCATTTACTTTGACATATTGACATTTAGTCTCTCCTACAATTTCTTCTAATGGTGCTTCTTCTGTAATTTCAATTCCTCTATATGTTACTTGTCCTGAACTACTATTATAAGTAACATCATCTATTAAATAGCCTGCATCATTAATTCCCTTTCCACTTTTATCAGTTCCTTGCACAGTAATATAATTATCTAATGAATATGTAATTGTCACATCCATTTGTCCTTTTATATATCTGCAACTATAATAAATATATGGCTTTAGTCCTGTGACTTCTTCACCATTTGTATAGGTTGCATTTGCTGGTAATTTACTAGCTGTTTCATCATCTAATGTATTTTCAAATGGTGAATAGATATAAAATCCATCATATAAAGTAAATACCAATGCTGGCACATATGCTTGTAAAACATCGCTATTATATCCAGCCATATTAAAGTTTGTCGCTAATGAGGTAAAAAAGCTATTGGCTGCAGCCTCTATATCTCTTATTTTTGAGTTAACAAAATCTGATGTACCACTATTTACTGTATTTAATTGAAATGCTTTGATAGCATCATATGTTGTATTATCTAATTTTGTATCATAAGATATTTGCAAATCTAAGGTTTGTAATTGTGTACCAAGATATGCAGAAAATACTAATGATATTGGTAATATAATAATAACAAACACAACTGCTAAATATTGATATTTCATCATAATTCTATCTTTCCTTTGTATTTTATTTTTTAATAGCCTGTAAATCTTCGATTACAGGCTATTTTACCATATATGACAATTAATTTGCACTTCCATTTGCTGTTACATATCCACCATGTTCTGCAGCAATTGTATATGTATCATTTCCAGCGACTGTATAAAAGAAGTTTTTCAATTGTTGTGATAAAGTTGTATTGGTATTTCTAACACTTGTTGAAAACATATCCCCCTCTTTTAAAGCAAGCACTTTTGTTGTTCCATCACCTGGTGCTATTGTATCCAAAATTTGTGATGTATACATTGAATAATATACATTTTCTCCAATTTTTGTGTAATCTGCTTGTGTGGTTTTCTTTCCTGGATTTTCATCTAATACTTTTACTTCCATTTCTATATCATATGAATTTCCTGTTGCTGAAATTTCTTGTTCAAATGCTGCATAATTATCCATTGATAGTCTTCCTGTTGTTCTAACATTATCCACAAATTCTGTTGTTGCCGTTTTAACAGTTAATTGTGATATATCATCACTCCTATCTGACATTGACATTAATGGAAATACAAACATTAAAATTGCAGCTAAGATAATTGCAACAATTGTAATTAATGAATCTCCCATATTTTTATCCTCCTTATAATACCATTATTATATTGTACATATGTTATTGTTTACAATATGATATCACTCTTTTTTTCGTTTTATTTACATCTGGTGTTTCTGAATCTCCAAATTCATCTGGATCTAAACCACTTGAATCATTAGTTGTGACATCATCTTGATAATATACACCATATTTTTCTTCAAAAGTATTCCCTTTTAATATTGTATCATAAATTCCTTGAGAATTCAAGGTCACCCTTGAATTATTTAATGATAATTGATTTATGAATTCGTTATATGACATTGTTGATCCATCCATTCTTTTATAACTTCCATCTTTAGCATTTGCACCATATAATAATGCCATTATAAAATTATCTTGTTGCCAACTATTTCCTAAATTGTCTCTTTCCAAATCTATATAATTTACATTTACTGTAGCACCATCTTCTACTTTTGTATATAACACAATGGGTGTAACACCATCTGCTTCATAAAATTGTACTCTGTAATTTTCTTTATATGCTCTATAAATGGTTGGAACAATAGTTTCTTTTCCTACAATTCTTGTTCCGTTCGCTGAACCTCCTACATATTGTGTTACTGTATCTCTATCTGCATATTGCATTAATATTTCAGCTGTATATCTAGCTTGAGAAAAAGATGATATACTAATTCCCAATGCTAATACAAAAATAAGTACGGCTGCTGCCATTTTTAATGCGTCTGCTGCATTTTCCATAGTATATCATCCTTTCTTTATTTTTATTTGGTTATTGTAATTTTGGTTATTAACCCTGCATTTCCTGAACCACTAGTTCCATATGTGAAACTAACTGTATAATTTGTACCTGTTGTTATTTGATTACTTGGTACTGCAGTTGTGTTAGTTTGAATGATAGGTTTTGTTGTTCCACCATCTACTAAATCAACTGTAACTTGTTTATTCGCAGAATCTTGATTCAAATTGCTTGAAATTACTTTTTGTAATAAAGATCTGACAGTTGTTCCTGATTGTTTTCCTTCATATTGTGTAAATTGTGTATTAAATTGTGTGATTTCTACCTCACTCATGGCATTTCCATTTGCAATACCTGCTGCTTGATTGTAAATTAAAATACCTAAAGATATA
>CAWVJG010000172.1:0-23568 GCA_963929465.1 Bacillota bacterium | reverse complement strand
CTTTATCCTTTTCTATCACATCAAACACATTATAAGTTACAGTTTAGGTCAAAATGTAAACTATAATCGTTATAAATAATTTTTTTAATCTTCTTGTAATATTCTATGATTTCATATAAAATAAGTTTAAGGGGGATTTTTTATGAATGATAATCAAGATTTTGATAAAAAAAATAAAGCACATATTCAAGAAGTCTATGTAGATAAGTCTATTTTTTTCTTAAAATTTTGTATAGGTATTTCTCTATTTAGTGTAACTACTTACTTAATTGCTCTTGAATATAACGCTTTTGATTTCGGATTCATTTTTGAAGTTATTTCACTTGTTTTTGCGATACTATCTATTGATAAATTAAAAAAACAAAAGTTACAATCAGCAAAAAAATGTATTGTCATCGCTATGATTCCTATAGGTTGGCTAATTATATATGACTTTATTAACTTACTAGCAAATCTAAATGAAGTTATGGCAAATGTTATCGAATACTATACAACTTGGGATAGATATTTTTATTCTTTAAAACCTTATCTTGTTGATGTAACATTAATTGCATTGATCGTGTTATTATACAAATCTTATTCATCTGTTAACAAGGCTGATGGGACCACAGTATCAGATAGTTATACAGATACATTTTACAATAAATTATGAGATAATGACTTATTGTCTTTTACTGGAAAAAGATAGTTATCTATTTTTAGTTTTAAATAGATAACTATCTTTTTTAAAATTTTATATTTTCTTCTTCATCAAATAATACAGCATCATCTTTATATAATTCTTCTTTCTTATCTTCCATATTTTCTAACCTATGTGCCAGATAGAATATGATACATATAGTAATACAATATATGACCATATATAATATTGTTTTTACTTTGAAATTTGTATAAGCATTTACACTTTCTTCTATATATGCTTCTTTATCATCTAAATATTGAATTCCAGATAATCCAATGGTTAGTCTTTTTGAACCTGTATTTCCTTGTTCATATGTTTCGTAAAATTCTCCAAAAGTTTCTTCATTATATTGACTATCTAAATATATTTTTGAACCTAGATGAATAAGAACAATTAATAATGACATAATTCCTACTAATTTTAACCCTTTTATGATTGTTTCTTTTTGCTTGGATAATATTGTAATCAGTCCCGCTAAAATAACCGTAGCAAGAATACTAATCAATTGAAAGGTTAAAAATGTTGTTTTTGTTTCTGCTATTGGATCGTAAAATGTAATTTGATAAGCAAACAGATATACTGCAACTGCTATTAGAATGATAAGAAAAGCTGATATTAATTCCATTGCAATAAATGTTTTATCATAGTGTATAATATAATATCCATAATATCCATATCTTCTCCAATAATGTGAATAATGTGGTACTCCATATCCCCCATTTCCATTGTCTTGTCCTATATCAATATTAGGAACCTCTCCTCTATTTCTAAACATACCCCTTTTTCTCCTTTTGTAATTATTTCAAATTAATAGTATCATATAATGTTTTTTATTTCAATGTTTCTTTACTGTTTTTTGTTTCCATTTACTCTTGCTAGTTTAAAATGCTTCATTAAAAATTTACTCTATATTTTTCAGTATTTTTTCCTAAATTAATTGTACTTTTATTTTTAATTTCTTTTTTAGGTATTAAATATATATTTTTTTCTGCATCTAAAATAAATATATAATCTACATTTGTATCTACTATTGTCTTATATTCCTTTCCTTTGGTTCCACCACAACTTTTTAAGGCTACTTGATATACATTATATTTTGTTTTACATCCTGTTGATTTTACCTGTACTGTATATAATTTATTATATTTTTCTATCACTAAGTCGTAATCCTGTGTGTCATTTAATGGAATTGAAACCACATATCCATTTGTAGTAAAATATACTATTGCCATTCCTAAACCTGAATTTCCTTTTTCTTTATTCGTATCAAATTTCATAGGCTCTCCTCCTTAAAACATTTGTTTGTTGATTATGCAAAAATAAAATACAAGTTTCCTTGTATTTCATGGTGCCAACGAAGTAGTTATCTACAACCTTTTGGCTCTCTTGACGATTGATACAAATATCAATCAATTTACTAAAGTATATCATAATTTTTATAAATTGCAACACTCTTTCTAAAATTTTCCTTTTGTGTGTTAAATCATCATTTTTATGAAAAAATGAAATGATAGTTTGTGCTATCACTCCATCTAAACTTAATTATCATTCTGCATTTTTCTTGTATGTTTTAAAAGTTTTTGTTTTCTTATCTCATTAGATTTTTTTAAATCTGTAATTTGTTTATCATATAATTTACAAAGTAGATTTCTATATACAAATCCACAATATTAGCCATTTACCATCATATTTTCAACTAAATTATTTATTTAATTTGTCTATTTTATCCAATAATAAGCTTCTTTATTTTGATAAATTATTTTATAAAAAACCTCTAACTTTTCAAAGCTCGAAGAGCCTTGTTGTTTTTCTATATAACAACTGTCTATCTTTAGTATAACCTCCTCATTATTATCTAACATTCTATATTTTTCTTTCTCACTATCATATGTCGGTATACCGTCTGGATACTCTGCATATTGTTTTGCTTTTAATTCTTCCAAAATTCTTTCTACATTTCCTTGCGATTCTCCAAATAAAACAACTTTATCTATTTTTTCTAGTATTTCATTTGGTACTATTTCTTCAAAACTTTTCCATTCAACATCTTCTGGAACCTGCATTACATCGTATTTTTGTAAAATATTTATTTTACTATATATTTGTCTTATTAAGTTTGATTTTTTACCATTTATTTTTATAATTTTATGAATCTCTGCTATTTTTTCTTCTTGTGGCATAGATATACCTATTCCATCATCATTACTAGTTTCCTCAGTCCATGTTTTATTTATTTCCATCTCTATTTCAAAACTTTTTACATTTAAGAAAGCTTCTTTATAATCTGATATTGTATATCCATTCTTCTGCGAACTATCTTTATTATTCTCTAAATTTAATGCTTCTAAATCTCTCTTATAATATGTGTATAAATCAACTTCAAATTCTTTATTATTCGATACTCCTATGTTATATATTGAATATAGTTGATTTAGACCTTCAATACTTTTTATTATAATTTTTGTACTATATGATGTATTATCGTCTCCATTAATTATAAATACCAATTTAGGTCCATTTTCAGAATCATAATTTATTCTTTTTAAATATACAACTATATTTCCATTTTTTGTTAGTTGTATTTCTTGCCCATTATACTTACATATAAATTTATTATACATGATAACTATTAATAATAATATTATTATAATTACCAATCCTAATATATATTTCTTCTTTTTCATACCAATCCCCCTATTTTAGATACTTTTTAATTGAACTTAGCCAATTTAACGGTTTCATCGAAAAATTATTATACTTTTTTCATAGTAGTTATTTACAACTTTTTAACACTCTTGACTATTAATACATTACATTTTCCCCTTTCAGCAGATTATATTCTACATTCTCAACTTAAACTTTATTAAAATATATCATATTGGAACTTGAATTACAATATAAATATATCATAATCGATTTTTCACAAGAAAAATTATAAAAATCATATCTTTATAAGTAAAAACACGTCTGATTATAATTTCTATAACCAGTCATGAAATGTTTCATAAGATTTGATACTAATCTCTTCAAAACTAAAAGTCTTGTAAACTTTAGCTTTGTAGATTTCATGCAATTTTCCAATCGGATATTAGCAAAAACTCATTTATCTGTTTGATTATTATTTTTAGGCAACAAAAAAATCAACCAGATTTCATTTTCTGATTGATTTTGTATCAATACTGTTCAATTAGTTCGAACAGAAACATTAATGGTGGGCAGGGAAGGATTCGAACCTTCGTACCTTAAAATTTTCAGGTTATGTAAACACTTGTAAAATCTACGTTTTAGCTTGCTACTACTAAATCAAAAAGTTTTATGCAAAACACATGTTTTTAAAATATTGATATTACAATAAATTTTAAAGATATAATTTAAGTATTTTTTTAAGTATTTTTTGAGGAAGCATAAAGTAATTAATCAAATTTTAAAACTATATCAATATGAATATTTTAAACACCTTTACTTTTATTTGTTTTTAATATCTTTTAAGTATTTTACTTTTAAATTATAGTATTTTTTAAATTTTTCTAAATTTTTATATCTTTTTAGTTATATAGACATAGAAGAGTAAAGCACAACTTTTTTGGCTTTCTACAATCGTCTACAATCGTTTCTAATGTTTTAGCTATATACTTTCATTAATTCAAAAGAAAAACTTATTGTCGGTCGTTGTCTTCCCGCTTCTTTGCTATTTTTCAAGTATAAAATATATTTTTTATTCTCCAATGCATTAAATTTTATATTAAAAAATGGCTTATAACTATAAATTATAAACCACTTATATTTTTTATGTATTTGTAACTTTTCTTGCTACAATTACAAATCTTCCATCTTCTTGTGAATATTCACAGGTGCTTAGAGTCAATAGTTGCTCTCCATATTTTGCTGTTTTTCCTGTATCATATAAACTTGCTTTTTTGCTTTCATTAACATAGTAATTATAATCTTCTTCGTTTTCTGCATTTATAAAATAGTAATATCTAAATACATTTTTTTCACTTTTATAATACACTCTTGACTTAAAAACTGCAATTATTTCATACACACAATCTTCATTTACTGTTGTAAAATTAATACTAGTGTGTTCTTTATAATAATTTTCATCTTCATATTTTAACAAATCTTGAAACATATTACCATTTTTATTATTATGTCCATAAATTAATAAGTTGTCGCTAGGCTTGTCCCAATCATAATCTTTATCTAAAAATATTGAACCATCTACAGAATATTCTTTTTTATAGGTATGCCTCATATAGTATTCGTTGTCTTTTCCTTGCAATACTGGAAAATCAATTTTTGTATCTGGTATTTGTATCCATGCAACTATATCTTCATTTTCTTTTTTTAGTTCTTGCAATTGTAACATTTTTTCAGTTATTGTATCTGTTGTCTTTGTTTCATCAACTTCAATATTATTTAATATATCACTATTTACTTTTTCATTTTGATTAGTAAATTTATAATATGCAAAGGCTACTATTATTATAAATATCAAGATTAATATAAATATATATTTTTTTTTACTTTTGGTTTTCTGCATATGTTTATTCTTCTTCATATTAACCTCTTTTCTTCATTTCTATTTTTTTAAATTAATTATTCCTACTGCTAAAACTATGGCTATTATTGATATTGGTAATACAACATTATTTTCCACACCTGTTTTTGGTGTATTATCTTTTTCTCCTTTTGGCTCTACTTGTGTTTCTGTATTTTCTTCTTGTTCCTGCTCTACTTTATTATCTGTATTAGTACTATTTTCTACCTTTTGATTATCTACATATAATTCTTTAACATTTAATTCCTCAATAGGTGTAAAATCTGATATATAATTACCAGTTAAATCTAAAGTATATAAATTAGTTAGTGTTACCAATGGTGAAATATCTTCTATTTTATTATTTTTTAAAAATAAACTATCTAAATTTTGTAGTTTAGACAATGGTGTTAAATCTTTTATATTATTATTGTCTAACTGTAAGCTAATAATTCCTACTAAATCACTAATTGGTGTTAAATCTCCTATATTGTTATCGTTTAAAGTTAAAAGTTGCATTTTTTCTAATGAATTCAATCCTTCTAAACTTTCTACATTATTATTGTCTAATTCTAATGCCCATAATTCTTTCATATCTTTTAAAGGTGTTAGATTTTCTATTTTATTATTTGATAAATCTAATTGATATATTTTTGTAGCATTAGATAATCCTGATATATCTACTATATTGTTATTAGATAAATCAACACTACACAATTCTGTTAAGTTTTCTAAGCAAGATATATCACTTATATTATTATCACTTAAATCTAAAAATTGTAAATTAGTTGCATATTTAATTTCTGATATATCTGTTATTCCTTTACCTTCTAATGTTAGATTGTTTGTAATATTTTTCATTTCTCCTATTGAAATTTCTCCGTCGTCATTAGTATCGTATCTATTAGGACTACTTAATATGGCTGACTTGAAGTTTTCATCTTTAAATTCTATTATTTCATCATCTTCATTACTTGCATTAGCTACACTATTAAAGCTAAGCAATACAATAGCTAATAATATTATTCCTATTATACCTAAAAATTTCATATATTTTGTTTTCATTATTTTTTATTCCTCCTTAATTTTTTGCTTTTGCATTTTTTAAATAATAATTGAAGTTGTTATATTTCTTTATTTATCTTTAGTTTTTAATCACCTCCCTTAAATATAAGCATGATTTACCTTATGTTTATTTGATAAGTTTTATTGCCAACTTGTACGTAAGCTATTATTGACTCAGAAGCATTAACAACTTCATCTGGTAAATCACATAAATAATACATTTGACCTACTGTTAAAGGACTAATATTAGTAATATTTGCATACGTAAAATCGCCATCTTTGTCTACAATCACTGGAAAAGAACTATATTCATATTTGTCATTATATTTTACTTTGACAGTTGCTATATCATCTGCTGTAACATCTGTTGCTTGTAAATTCTTATAATCTAATTTAATCACTAAATATGAGTGTCCTTCTTGTTTAGCTTCGTAATAAGTATAAAGAGTTGTTAAAACTGGTGGCTCAACTTTTTTAGAAAATTCACTTCCTTTAAAAGTTATTTCATATTTTTCAATTTCACTAACTGGCGTGTCTTGAATAAGTATTTCATTTTGTTTAGCTTCTGTTTTGTTT
This sequence comes from Bacillota bacterium, assembly GCA_963929465.1. Classification (GTDB taxonomy): domain Bacteria; phylum Bacillota; class Clostridia; order TANB77; family CAG-508; genus CAG-269. Next base: position 16,705 of record CAWVJG010000172.1, on the reverse strand, counting down.
GAATTTTCTTGTTTTGCATTATTATTTTCTTCTTCACTCGCCATATTATAAGTTTCATTTGTTGTTATTTCATCATTTTCTTTTGCACTTTCATATGTTTCATTTTTTGTAAAAAACTCATGTTCAATGCCTAGTGTAAATATAACAGTTAAAATAACAATTAATGCTACAATTCCTACTTTCTTCAATATTTCTTTTGATTTATTTTTGTTTTCCTCCATTTTCAATAATCCCCCTAAATTTTACTAAAAATATTATTATAGTTTACATTTTCATATACAGTAGCTTGTTCCCACATTTCATTTACTTCTTGTGTTAAACCTTCAAAAATAGCTTTTAAGAAATCTCCGCCTAAATTTATACTATTGCCGTCAAAACTTGTATCTCCAAGCTGTGAAACCGCTTCTGAATAATCACTTTCTATAAATGTGCAACCTGTCATTTCTCCATTTTTAGTTACTATTATTCTTCTTACAGTTTCATTATTTGCTCCTACTGTATCCATGTCAAATAAGTATATTGTTTCACCTTGTTCATTTGTTGTCTTTCTAGCTTCATATAACTTTTTACAAAAATCTTTTAATGATATTGGTTCTTTAGGTTTTACAAGTTCTGTATAATTAGTTTCATTAGTATTTGTTGTTTCTTGTTTTGGATTTAATAACTGATTATTTACATTTACTAATTCGCTTAATAGTTCTTTTTCTTCATTGTTCAATGTTATTTTCTCTGCTACTGTTAAGGTTTTCTTATTGTCATCTGTTGTTCCTCTAAAAAAGCATATAAAATAAATTGCTAATGCTAAAATAACAATTATTAAAGCTATGAAAATAATTTTCTTTGTTCTTGCTTTCATTTATTTATCACCTCCAATCTGTTTTTATTACAGTTATCATTACAATTAAAATTACTGCAATTTTTGCAATAATAATCATAAGAACTATAATAAGTATTTTTACAATTTTTTTCAGTTATGCCTTCAATATTTTCTATTTCAAGTTTTATATATTCTTTAGCTTCAAATAAATCATCATTTTTTATAAATAACTCTATTCTTTTTAGTATTTCTAAAAACCTTTCCTTTTCCATCTTTTACCTTCTTTTAAAATTTTTCACTTTGATTATATAATATTTTACTCTCACTTGCAAGTGCTACTTTTATAAGTGTCATTATTATAAAATATAAAAAAATATTATAGGAGAATAATTAAGTGATACAGATAAATGTTGAAAGAATTCTAAAAGAACAAGGAAAAACTAAATCATGGCTATGCGACCAATTAGACATATCTTTTTATAACTTAAATAAAGCTATAAAAAGTGGTAAAAAATCAATAAGCTATAAATATCTTGAAGGTTTTGCAAGAGCCTTAAACTGTAGTTTTGATGATTTATTAACAATAGTAGATGACAAAGAAAAACAATAGTATTATTTGTTAAATATGTTTTGAATTTCTTTGTCTATTTTTTTGTTTACTTTTATAGTCTTTCTTCCGTTTTCACCATATTTTTTAATATATTCATTTTGTTTTTTTATTAATTTTTGTATTTTCACATCTAATGATAATTCTAAATCTTTTCTATATATAGAAATAGTTTTTAATCCGCTTTTCTTTCCAGTCGTCTGAATTTAAGGCACTTCTTATATCTTTTAAAATGTCTATTGCAATTTCTTTTTCCATATTTTTATTCACCAGTTTTAGTATATCAGACTTTCACTATTTATGAAAGTCTGTTTTTAAAAAATTGGGGTAAAATTTTTATAGGTGATATTATGAGCTTAAAGCATGATAAAAAATATAAAAAAATTGGAATAAAAATAAGTGAATATAGATTAAAAAGAAAATTAACTCAAGAAGAATTAGCAAATAAAGTAGGGATAAGTTACAGCTATTTGACTCAAATTGAAGCCCCAAATGTAGTGAAAAAAATGTCTTTAGAAGTTCTTTTTGATATAGCTGACGCATTGGAAATTGACATAAAGGATTTATTATAAAAAATGTTCTAATACTAAAAAACATATTAGAACATTTTTATTTTGCTAAGCCTCTGGTTCTGCACACACCATTTTCATTAATTGCTTAAATATCTATAACTTAAAACTGCCCCCGCTATCTGGTGGTAGATATTGTAATACAGTTTTATTAAGTGTCAATAAAAGTCGTTTTTCGCTTTCTGGAAGTTTATTAAATTCTTCTTTTGTTAAGATATTACATTTTTTATTTCTTATTTTTATATATTTTTTAGCATTTAATATAGTTTCTATAGTTATCTTAGCTTGTTGTAATTCTTGAAGTTCAAATTGTATATCTTCTATTTTCTTATTTCTATTTTCTTTAATAAAATTCTTTTTTGTTCTTAAAGATATTTCTTTTGTGTCTGCTATAAACTTATAGTAGTCATTATATACAAGTTCAAAACAATTAAAATATTTTTTAGGTTCTTCATTTGTATTGAAAATTATATCTCGTGAAATATAACTAAGTACATATTTTCTTTTATTATATATTTCTTCACTGTTATTCTTAACTTGTGAAATATTTTCATTATAATTATATTCAACATATACAGTCAAATTATCAACATTAACGTCTATTAATTTTTTATCAGAGTTGTCTTTTGCTGTTAAAATATGTAAATTTCTAAGTCTGTTATCATATGAATTATTATTCAAGTGGTCAATTACTTTATTATCTTTTCTTTTAGGAACAAAGTCACAACCAAAGCAATATTCAAAAATTAGTTGGTGCATATATATAGTTTTAGTTCCAATTCTCGTATAAATATAATCTTTTTCATTAATTATCCAATCATTATTTAATATTAATTCTTTAATTTCATAATGATTATCAATTAAAACACATGTATTCTCTCTTGTATTACCTTTTTTATCTGTATTTATTACTTCAATTTCAAGTGTTGTATCATCATTTTCTTTTATTTTTGCATTGTTTGTTAAAATAAGCATCTGTTACCTCCAATATTTCTTTTTGCTCTTCATAATATCCTTTGTCATAAATTAGTTTTTTGTTATTTTTTAAGTTAAAAATTCTTTTCATATATTTATTAGACATTGCATATCCTAAATCATTGCTATTGCATATCATTTGAATACTTCTTCCAAGTTCAAATTGTGCTATTTTTTCGGCACTTGTAGTTTTACTTTTAAAATAGTTTTCTTCATAATACCTATATATTGTGGTGTCTATACTTTTTGATACTTCTCTTATTATTTCATCTTTAAAAGTAAAATGTTTTCTTTTTATCTTTTCCAATACTGCTTTTTCTATTTCTTCAACAACGGCTTGTGTATATTCTGATTCTTCTATATTATTAAAGTACACACTATTTGCAAAATCTAGTCCAAAAACTCTTTGAAGAAATATCTTACTAAATGAATTCATACTAAAACCATTTTCAAACATTGCTTTTGCTCTGTTTTCTGCTTCTTTTAGGATTTTTTCATCATACGGAAAAATATAGTACATATTTTGGTCCTTTACATTTTTAAGGCTTATTCCTTTACTTTTTGCAAGTTTCATTTTTCCAATCATAGAAAATTCTTCAAATGTTTTATTTTGCTTTCTTATTTCAAAAGTATCAACTTTTCCTATAAAACCTAGAGCTACAAATAAGTTTATATTTCTATTCCAAGTTCCTGCTTTTCCACCATATTCTTGCATAATTTTGCTTATGGGTGCCGTAAAATAAGGATATTTGCCTTCATGAATTAGTGTTTTCTTGTCTATATACCTATCATCTGCCAAAATCAAAAACTCTCTTAACTTTTTACGACTTTGCCATTTTAAGACTTTGTTTAAATACCTATATTCAGTTTTATTGTTTTCTATTCCATCAATATACTTTAATCTTTTATTACCTTCTCTTGTCATAAAAAATTCCTCCTAAAAAACTTGTAAATATTATCTTCCAGAAGGGTGTAGTGGAAATAATATTAATCTTCATTATAACATGATTTTTTCTAGTTTTAAAGGCTTTTTTGAACTTAATGGTATTGTCGCACAAAATTTATTATGTCTCAATAGTTTTTATAAAATTAGGTGTGCAACAAAAGTTGGGACAAAATTAGAAAAAATCCACATAATATAAGTAGAAGGGACAAAACATTAAGTATACAAAATTTTACATTTGACTAACCCCTCACAAAATGTTAAAATTTTGATGATTAATGCTTTATGTTTCCCGAATACAGGAAGGAGGAAAGCCAAACATGGCAAAAAAAGGGAAAAATAAAGGCTATTCTTACAGATACAACAAAAGTGGCACAGTAACTTGTAGAGCATATTTTGATATGCCATATGGAAATAGAGACCAGTTATCTGCCACAGGAAAGACTGAAGAAGAGTCTAGAAAAAAGTTATTAGACAAATATGCAAAAATTTGCAAGGAAGGTAAAAAGATTAAGCCAAATAATTACACTGTAAAATCTTGGCTAAACTACTGGCTAAATGAAGTTAAATCAGATGATTTAAAAGGTGGAACATATGACGGATATTATAGTTCATTCAAAAATCATGTTTTACCTGTAATCGGTAAACTCAAACTAAAAGATTTAAAACTAGATGATATACAAAAAGTAGTAAACAAAGCTAAAAAGACAACTTTTAAAAAGTATGGTAAAACTCAAAAAATTTCTGCTAAAGGTGTTAAAGAAATTATTGCACCACTAAAACAAGCATTGATATATGCAATGGATAATAATTTTATGCCTTATATTAATTTTAAAAATTTGAGTATGCCTAAAGAAAAAAAGGAAGAAAAAAAGGAAAAATCTAAAAGTAGAAGTTCAAGACCTAATAAAGAACAAGAAATTGTAACAAAATATTTTAGAAATGAAATTCCTAACCTACCTTTTGATTTAAAGTATGCCCCAATCTGTGTTATGGATTTAAGAGGAATTAGACCTGAAGAATGTGCAGGGTTGCAATGGATGGATATAGACTATGAACAAGATATATTATGGGTTCGGTAACCACACTATAGTCAAAAATGGGACTTATGATAAAAATGGGAAAAAGACTGGTACAAAAATTGTAATAGAAGACTCTGCAAAAAGCAAAGCTGGAAATAGAGCAATGCCTTTAGGTAGTTTCCTTGCTAATTTATTCAAAGCAAAGTATCAATCTTGTTTAGATAAAGGAATTTCACCTAAATCGACAGACTTTATCTTTCTTAATAAATTAGGAAATCCATATTATGAACAATCTTTAAGAAAAATGTATAAGTCATTAGCTAAAAAACTAGGAATTAGTGAAAAAGGTTGTTATTCTTTAAGACACGAATTTGCTACCTCATTAATAAGACAAACAGATTGTGATAACAAAACAATTATGGAACTTATGGGTTGGTCAGAAATGATATATACATATTTTGATACAGATGACGAACAAAAACAAATGGCAATTCAAAAAATAGACTCACAATACGAAAAGCAACAAGATGTGCCATTAACTTTAATAAATAATCCTACTTATTGTGAAAATGAAGAAAAAGAAGTAAAAACACAAAAAGGAAATATAATTCCTTTTCCAACACGAAAGATTATTAACCAATAAAAAAAAGTAATTATCTAAGAAATTTTAGAAAATTACTCTTAATTTAAGGATTTTTTAGTAATTTTTTAAGGATTTTTAAAACTTACCCCTCTAAAATCCTTGATATTACTAATAAATTTATGGTGGGCAGGGAAGGATTCGAACCTTCGTACTCAAATGAGAACAGATTTCTTACTACTATAGTTTTCACTACCATAACAAATATATCATGTTTGTAGTCTGGACTTTCTCTTTATCTTTTTCAAGATACCAGGTATAAAGTCTCTACACTCGGAAATTTCTTTCCTAGCTCGGGATTGTCATCAGCCTAACTGTTAAGAGTTCCCCGAATTAGCCTGGTGTTCATCATATAATCACTTATATGAGCTGCAAGTTTAGGTTTTGATTAACCAAAGACCACAGTCTGCCGCCTTTAGCCACTCGGCCACCTACCCAAATATCAATAATGGTGCTCCCTCAAGGATTCGAACCTTGGACCCACCGGTTATGAGCCGGTTGCTCTGACCAACTGAGCTAAGGGAGCGTTTATAACGCTTTTCCTAACGCAAGATACAGTATAAACTATTTTTATTTAGTTGTCAAGACATTTTTTTAAATTCCTACAATTTCTTAGTAACTTATTCATTTTAAATTTTATTAAACTCTTAATTTTTGTCTATTATAGTCATCACTAAAGGAGTTAGTTTTCAATCTAACTCCCTTATCATTAATGATTTTAATAATTATCTGAACCTTTTCCTTCTGGTAATGCTGGATATTGTATAACAATTCTAATTTTTGTAATATATCTGATAGCTCTTACAAGTTTACTATTTTTAAATCTTTGCCATAGACTTGGTTTCTTTTCAAAAGTTACTTCTTGTTCATATTGTTGTTGTGCTAAATTTACTTGTTCTTCTTGTTCTACTTGTACTTGTTCTACTACTGGTGTTTTTTCTTCTGCTGGTGCTGGAATAGATTTTAATGCATCTGCTATTTCAATTCCAATATAGCTTAATGCTTTTGATCTATCTTCTATTCTTTCCATATCAATTTCTATATGTAAATTAGATTCAAGATTTGTTACTCTAGCATTTAATAATTTCATAGCATCTTGGTAATTTTGAGATTTTTTTCCTTTACATTTTCCAACAATATTCAATGTATCGATAATATCCTCTGAAAATTCATCTTCTGCATTTTTTACTTGATCTTTCCAATTTTTTTGTTTATTATCTACAATCTCAATCAATTCTTTTAGTCTTCCTGATGAAGCTATATTTTCTTCCCTTTGTCTAATTAATTCTTCTATTTTTTTTGTATTTTCCTCAAATTGATTTGTAGCATATTCAACTAATCCATAAGCAGCTTTATAAACACTTGCTGGGAAGTTTTTCTTTTTTGGATATTCGATTAAATATGTTTTTATTGATTCTATTAAATCTTTAAAATAAGAATCATCTTCCAATTGTACAATTTGTTTTTTACTGTTTGGATTGATAAGTTTATGTACTTTATCTATATTTGATAATATTTTCTCCTCAGTGATAACCATTCTCACATTTACTATGCCAGATCTAGACATGTAAATTACCTCCTTTTATCTTAAGCATATGTTTTTTATACAATTATAATTATACATTAACCTACAAAAAACTACAATACCAACGGAAGAATTTTTTTTTAAGTTTTTGTTACAAAAATGTTACATTTTTGTAACATTTGTTATTTCATTGTAATTTTCTATTTTTTTAGTTCCCCCGTAGTATTTTTTATCTTTTATTTTCAAAAGAAACAGCGTTTTGTCCTATTCAACGACTGAAAGCAGAAATAAATTTCTGCTTTGTCCATTTTATTCTCCCATTATTACATAGAATATTTACTTTTGCTAATGTATGCTTTTATTGTATAGAAAAATCTTTTTCTATATTGAACCGATATAGATTTTTTTGTATACAACAATTTTAAAGCCTACAATACTGTCTTAATTTCTTCAAATCTTTTTACTTTTTGTGTAGTTGTTTTAATTAACTCTTTATTCGTTACACTAATTTCTCTTACATATTTATATGCTGGCATTGTCTTATTGATTTTCTTAACTTCTTGCCAAATCTTTTCTTTTAATTCTTCTGGATTTTTTGTTCCGAAAACTTCTTCAACTAGCTCTTCATCATACACAATTTTTGCACATATTTTATAATCACCATCATCTTCTGGTTTTCCATAAACAAAAGATTCTTTTATTCCTTCTATTTTGTTTATCAATGCTTCTATTTCTTCTGGATATATATTTTTCCCATTTTTTAAAACAATGACAAATTTCTTTCTTCCTGAAATAAAGATAAAATCATCTTTGTCTATTCTTGCTAAATCTCCTGTATGTAACCAACCATCTTCTGTGATAGTTTCTTTTGTTGCTTCTTCATTATTATAATATCCAAGCATAACAGATGGACCTTTAACCAACAATTCTCCGATTCCTTCTTCATTAGGATCTTCAATTTTTACATCTAAGCTTGGAAAAGCCTTTCCAATAGAACCTAATCTTTGATATTTATCATCTTCCACAGAAATAACTGGTGAGCTTTCTGTTAAACCATATCCTTGGTATAATGTAAATCCTAGTTGATTAAATCCTTTTTCTGTTTCTGGATCTAGAGCAGCTCCTCCTGCTACGAATATTCTTATATTTCCACCTAATGTGTCATGAATTTCTTTAAATAATTTTTTTCTGATATCTATTCCAAATTTTAATAAAAATTGACTAATTTTTATTCCTTTTTGTACTGTTTTCAATTTGCCTTTTTTCTCAATTGTTTTCATTACTTTTTTATACATTCCTTCAAACAAAATTGGAACTGATACCATGACACTTGCTTTATATTCTTTTAAATTGTCTGCTATATGCCTAATACCTTCGCAAAATGCAATTGAAGAACCTCTTGATAATGGATATAAAAATCCAGTTGTGCATTCAAATGTATGATGCAATGGTAAAAATGATAAAAATCTATCTGTATCATAAATTCTTAAAACAGATGTAATATCCATTATGTTAGCACATATATTTTTATGTGATAACATAACCGCTTTTGACATGGCTGTTGTTCCTGATGTAAATAGCATAATAGCCATGTTTTCCGCATCAATTTTTGCATCTAAGAATTCCCTATTTCCAGCTTCTAATAATTCTTTTCCTTGTTTTATCAATTCATATTCAGAATATATTCCATTCTCTTCTTTTTCTAAGTCCATTGAAATGAAATATTTTACTTTTGTCTTGTTTTCTTTTTTTATTCTATCCATAATGTCATTATATTTTTGAGAATATACAATCGCTTCTACTTCTGAACGAATCATTAGACTTTCTATTTCATTTTCCGGTAAAGATTTATCTAATGGAACAATCACTCCTGTTCCAGTAACAGCAGCTAGATAAACAATTCCCCATTCATATCTGTTTTCTGATATAACAGCAATTCTTTTATCTTTTAATCCCATATTTACAAATTTTGTTCCTAATGCTTTTACATCATCTCTAAACTCTTTATGTGTAATTTCTCTAAATTTTCCTTCTTCTTCAGTTTTAAAAACATAAGCAGGTTTATCCCCATAAAGTTTTTCAGACTTTTCTAACATATCTCTCAAATCTGTAAATTTCACAAAATCATGTATTGGCTCTCTCATGTCTTAACCCCTTCCTTTTTTTATTTCTAGATTGGAAAAGAATCAAATTCTGCGCAACTAAAATTGTAACTATTTTTCAATCAATCCTTCAATAACTGTATTTTCAAAATCTTTATATAATTTCATAATATCAATTTCTTTTTCATTTCTCAATTTATATACCAATGTTGAACAAATTAATCCATATATTTCAGACGCAATGACTTTAGGATTTCCTTCTTTTATTTGTTTTTTTTCAATTCCTTCTTTTACAATTTCTTCAATTTTCTTGATATAATCATAAATATGCTTTTTACATTTCTGATTTCTCGCTTCATTGCCCCAAAATTGGCTTAGCAAAATTGTTATTAAATCTTCATATTTCATAACAATTTTTATTTGTATTAGCACAACTGCTTTTAGCTTGTCTATGTAATTATCATATTTTGCTGTTTTAATATCAATACTATTCTGCAATAGTTTCATACCTTCTTCAATTAAGAAATTAAAAATTTCTTCTTTACTTGAAAAATGATAATATAAAGTTCCTTTTGCCACGCCCACTGTCGCTGTAATTTCTTCGATGCTAGTAGCATCATATCCTTTTTCAGCAAACAATTTCATTGATGTTTCAAAAATTTTCCTCTTTGTTTTATTCATTTTCTAAACATCCTTTCAACATGATATATCAATGTTTATATTATATATGTAAACACTCAATATTGCAATATTTTTTATGGTTTTATACTATTTATTCTAACAAAAAGTTACAATTCAGACCTAAATGCTGGAAAGGTTACATATATATTATTTTGAAATACCGCGTAAGCGACCAAACGAGCAAAAGCGAGTGCGATTGGAGCAACCTTCTTTCGCTTAAATACAAATTTTGGATAGGATTAAATTTATTTAAGACTAGATAAACATTTGTATTTAAGCATAAGTGGTTGCGACACACAAGGTATGAAAAATAATATATATGTAACCTTTCCAGCATTTAAGTCTGAATTGTAACAAAAAAAACAAAGACGTATTTTATCTTTGTTTTCTTCCTTTTATCTAATCATACATATTCCACAAAAAATAATAATTTCTATGATAACAGTCATCCATAATGTATAATTAACACTTTTTATCCCCATATCATTTAATTTATCAAAACGCTGTACCATTTTATTAATCTCTTCTTGTGAAGATATTTTCTTATTTTCCATATATTCTTTAGCCAAAAACCTTGCTTTAATCATTGCATCGTCTTCTAAATAGCTTCTTACAAAATAATAAACAAATCCTCCAGTAATTAAAATGACTAAAAACACCATTTCATGCGGAAGTATATTCAATAATTTTAATATCGATATTGTAATAAAATATAGCATATATATATTAGAATATATGAAATTAAATAATAATATTTTTCTATCTTGAATAGAATGTAAACATTCATGTGCGATTGTCTGTATCCTTGTAAAACTGTCTTTTACATTTGCGATCAAAATTTTATTTAATATCGCTATGTACAAAGAAGTATTTGCTGTTTTATCTTCTTCTACTGTAACAGTTTCATTTTTTAACATATGTAAATATTCTTTGCACATATCTATATTATCTGGATATTTTTTAGCTATTCCATCCAATTCTTCATTCTTAGCGATTTCTTCTATTTGCTTTTTATTATAGCTAAATAGATACTTTAAAATAATTACTAAAATGATTAAAAATATAATGATTACGAAATATTCCATTTTTTATCCCTTTATTTCTGTTATAACTTTTTTATTGTATAACATCTCTGACTGCTTCACCTATAATTTTATTGACATCTGCTAATACAATATTAAATTTCATTTCAGCATCAAAATATTTTTTAGCATCATCTATTTGTATCAATTCTGCATATAATTCCTTCATTTTATTTGTTTTTTCTTCATCTTCTTTTCCTGTTTGCATTTGTGTCAATTGTGCATCATATCTTGCCATTTCAAATTCGCCTATTTTCTTTTTCAAATCAGGATTTAAAGCTAAGGTTTCTCTTGCCATTTTATAATTCACATATTCTTCTGATTGTTTTATTTCTGCTGCTAATTTATTTGCTGTATCATATACATTCATGAATTTCACGTCCTTTCTATCTATTCAGTAACTGTATTGGTTGTTCCAGCAGTTTCTTCTGTTCCTTCAATTTCAACATCTGCATTTGTTGGACATATATTAACAAATGTATTACCATCATTTACTTTTATTTCATTTCCATTCATATCTTGATAAACTGTTTTTTCATCTCTTGCATTTTTAATACATTGAATTTGGATTGCTCTTCCATTTGTAATATAGTATCCATCAAATGTTCCTATATTTTTTAGTCCCTGTCTACCTTTGTTTTCTGAATCTGTTAACGTATAATTGTTACAGAAAGTGATGATAATATTTTTTGTAGTAATTGGTTCATCTGTATCCCAATCTGTTTGTTCCTCTTCTCTTGCATATCTTACATATACTTTATTTTCTTCATCATATTCATACGTTACTGTTTGTAAATCTGAATGTGGGATTGTGATTGTATCTGCTGCTAAGCCTTCTTCTAAATTTACTTCATCTACTACATAATTTAATACACTTTTCTCAGTAGATGTTGTTCTATAATTTTTACTTTTTGCTGATTCTAATAATTTTTCTGTATTTGTCACCGCATTATGTGGTGCTGCTTTATCTTTTACTCTCCAGAAGGTTGTTCCATCTTCTGCAATTCCATTAATATCATCTATACTATATTTTTTAATGTCACTTTGTGCTTGTGGACTTTGTCCAAAATGCACATATATAGCATCATTTTCCATTGCATAATCTATAAAATAATGTCTGGCGCTTCTAACTGGACCTATTTTATCTAAATCAGCCCCTTTAAATAAAGCCATTAATCTAGTTTCTCCACCTTCAACAATGATTTCATATACCATATATGCTTGATCTAGTCCAGCTTGTGGCCAAGCATCACTGTGATTATCAATCATAACTGCAAATGGCCTATCATTTCCACTAAATATTTGTACTGTTTTTTTCTCTTCTTCTGCTCCTACTGTCTCCTTGTTTTCTTCTCCTAATATTGTTTCTGTATTATTTTTATCTTGTGTAATTTTATATGCTAATACAACACCTGCTACAATAATTAAAACAACTAATATGGCAATTAAAACTTTCACTCCGCCTTTTTCCTTTTCCATATGTGCTCCCTTCTTTTATCGTAATATATTCAATGTTTCTAACACTTCATCTTCTTTTGTACGCATTGCCTTTTTATCTTCTTCTTCCATATGATCATATCCCATCAAGTGATAAAATCCATGAACCAACATATAGCTAAGTTCTCTTTCAAAACTATGTCCATATTCTTTTGCTTGTTCTTCTACTTTTGGTATAGATATAACAATATCTCCTAATATATCTTGACACGGAAAATCGTTTTCTTGTATTTTCTTATCTAATTCTTCTTTTTCAAACATAGGAAATGAAAGTACATCAGTTGGCCTATCTATATTCCTATATTCTTTATTAATTTTTTGTATATTTTCTGGATTTGTGAAGGTCACAGTAATGTATAATTTTGAATCTTGTAACCCTTCTATTTCAAAACATTTTTCAAAAACCTTTTTGACAATATCTTCCCATGTTTCTAATGCTTCAATATCTTTATATATGATTTCATATGTTTCCATTTATGCAACTTCCTTTAATTTTTTTGTATATTTTCCTTCTGATATACATGCATTTTTTAATTCTCTCAATGCACCATAATCAATTAATTTTCTTTTATAATATGTAATTAATTTACTATAATCTGTTTTTGTATTGCCTTCTCTTATTTTTTTCATATCATTTTTTATAAATAAGACTTCTTTTTGTTTTACATATTCAATAAAGTTTGTTTCTTTTAATTTTCCTATTTCTTTATATTTGTTCCAGAAAGTTTTAAATTCTTCTCTTTCTTTTGGATTTTCCCAATATACTTTTGTAGATAATAATTTTACATTATAATCCTCAAATAGATTAATTAGCATACTATATGCTCTTTCTCTCTTTGTGGCTATTTTGGTATCTTGAACTAAAATCCTTGCATCTTTTAATACTTTTTCATAACATTGTATTGCAACAATTAATGGCAAACTATGTGTAAACAATTTTCTACTAATACTTAGTAACAAAACATTTTTTTCTATATTATCTTTGGTATCTAATTTTCCTACTGTATATGTTTCGTAATTTTCATATTCTTTTATAACATCTTTTGCAACAGTATCATTTCCGATTTTTATTTTTAAAGATAAAATATTTTGGATATATTCCTCTAATGTATAGAATATTTTTGTATATATCCATTCTTTTGAAGCTTCATATGTGTTCATTGTATCTGCTAATTTGATGGAATAATTTTTCAAAATACCTTTATACAATATATCCATTTTTGAAACATAAAATTGATTGTATCTTTCAATTAATTTTTCTTTTCCAGATAATTGAATTCCATCATTATCTAATTCTAATAAATATTTTTGCTTTCTATTTTTATATTCTACATATTCATTTTCTTTCAAACTTGTTACTTCATAATATTTAGATAATGCTTCTTTTTCAAAATCTGACGCAGTATCATTTTTTACTTTCTTATATATAGAATCCATAACATATTTATCTAATGCCTCTAAATAGCTTTCATATGCTGCATCATATTTTTCTTCAGCTTCTTTTTGATCATAATTTTCGTCACTATTTTCATATGCTTCAAATGCTTTTAATAGGCTATTTCTTTTTATTGAAATTAACATTCCATTAATTCCAATTTTTGTTGGTATTAACATTTTGGTTAATGTTTTTGTAATTTTGTTAAAAAATGTTTTATCTGTTCCTGTGATTCTCAAACTTTTTTCTTCCATCTATATCATCCCTTCAAAAAACAATTTTTTCATTCGTCCCTATCGTCTCTAGCACTTCATATGTAACATAAATATCAATACTATTTTCATTTTCATAAGTATTTATATTTTTATTTACAATATTTTCTTTATTTTCTATTTGCTTTTCTAATTCCTCTTCTATTTCTTGTATTCCGATTTTTTTTGCTTCCTCCATAGAATATGTTTTTTGCACTTCTCCATATTCTTCATGCGTTGTTTTTACTACGGAAATAGGCAAATAGAAGTTAGAAAACAATTTTATTTTATTTTCAGTTTCTATTGTATCATAAAATTCAAATTTTGAAACCCCTTTCGGAAAATTTATTTTAAAATTATTTATTTTTATTCCATAATTTGTTTCAACATTTCCTGTATACTGCTTTTCCGTAACTTTGTATGGAATCGTCTTGTTCATGGTATACCAAACTCTTGCTTCTACTTCTCCTTTTGCATGAACATATCGAATGCCTGTATATTTTCCTTCCATCCATCCATTAATTAATACATCTCCTACACTTACAGTGTCTCCTACCTTCACATTTGCTGTTCCATCTTGTGCATTAATTTTAGTGATGACACCATTTTTATTTGAAACAATATTACAGTATTCATTTTCATCTACAATTTCTGGTTTTGCATCTGCTTTCACCAATCTAACAATTGCATTTGTTCCTTTTAATTCAATTCCTATCCATGCAATATCATCTCTTTCTAATCTGACTTTATTGATGATGTCCTTTGTGTCTACATCATTTTTTAATGTTCCGATTTTTAACCCTGCTTCTTGAAGATCTTCCATAATGTTTTCAATGGCTAATCCATTTTCTTCTATAATTTCTATATTCCATACAAAATGTGAGCTAAAAAAGATAATCGCTAGAACTAAAATTAAAAATAGAGCAAACAATTTTCTCTTCTTATATTTATTAAGAAGAAAAGGTAATCCTTTTTTGGCTTTAATGGATATTTTACATTGTGTCTTTTTCGCAATTTTGCAGATTTCTTTAAAATGCTTTATTTCTATATTTAATGCTATATTGATATCATTTACTTTTTTTATATTCCACATCATATAATTTCGGTTTCTACAAATATTAATAAATCTTTCAATATAATATCCTTCTACAATGATTCTTAAATACCCATATATATAATTTATGATTTTCTTTATGAACATCTGTCTCTCCTTATATCTAATCTGTTATTCTTTCAAAATCAAAACTTTCAATTTTTCCTGTTACACGTATATCGTCATTAGTCATAGTTTCTAATTTTAGATTATATCCATTAATGCTAATCAATCCTTTATATGTACTAATTCTTATAAAAAATTCCTCATATTCTAAAATTCCTTTATAATTTTCTATAATCATTTCATCAAACCCTATCAGAGAAATTTTAGGAACATCAGAATACACTTCTTCTGGAATTTCCAATATTTTATTTAATTTGCGCATTCTATTTTTTTTCATCTTTATTATTTGTCCTTTCTGATGATTTTAGGGATGGAAAATCGGGAACTCAGGGGACGGAAAATCGGAAAATCGGGGACGGACTCATTTTTCCCTTTTTACTAAAATAACTTTGAAAAATATATTAAATTTTATAAAAAGGGAAAAATGAGTCCGTCCCCGATTTTCCGATTTTCCGTCCCCCGATTTCCCAATTTCTCCGTTTCCGATTTTCCGTCCTCAAACTTCCTTTTCATCTCTCAAATTCATCAAGAGATTTAAATATATACCCCATATTCTTTGCTTCTTTTATAACACTATCTAAAATATTGATATTTGTTTTTGAATTGCCATGTAATAACATGATTTCTCCATTATGAAGATTATTTAATATCTTCTCTTTAGATTTTCCTTCATCTGGTTGTTTTTCTTCATTCCAATCTTCATAAGCAAATGACCACATAACGGTTTTATATCCTAATGAATTTGTTACTTGTAATGTCTTTTCACTAAATTCTCCTTTTGGTGGCCTTATATATTTCATTTCATATCCAAATTTTTCATATACACTTTGGTGTAAATCCATTACTTCTTTTTTTATTTCTTCTTCTGTTAAACTTGGCATACTTTTATGATTTACTGTATGATTTCCTAATTTCTTAATGTCTAATTTTTAGCGATTGATTAACCGCTTCCTAATATTTTTATTTTATCCTAACATTAGGATAATTTTGAAATGTAAATTTGATTTTTATATTTTTTTCTTTATCAAATTCTATTCGTTCAATTAACTTTTCTAATATCATTTTATTTGGCTTTTCCATCTTTAAGAACTCTTTTGCAATTTGTTTTATTTCTTTAAAATTAATTTTTGGAGATTTTTGATTTGTTTCTTCTAGTTTTTTCTCTATCTCTTTTATTTCTTTTAAAATTTTATTTCGCTCTTTTTGCTTTTTTTCATAAATAGTTTTAAAATCTTCTATTTGTATAATTTTATTTATTTTGTCTTGATATATTTCTTCAATTGTATTTTCTATATTTTTTAATGTTTGGTTTAATTCTTGTAGTTTTGTTTGTAATAAAT
>CAWVJG010000171.1:0-4957 GCA_963929465.1 Bacillota bacterium | reverse complement strand
AGAAGAAATTATGCACCAGGACAACATGGACAAAAAAGAGCAAAACTTTCTGAATACGGAACTCAATTAAGAGAAAAACAAAAAACAAAAGCATATTATGGAGTTGGAGAAAAACAATTTAGAAAATATTTCGAAATGGCTTCAAACAAAAAAGGTGTAACAGGTGAAAACTTATTACAAATCTTAGAAAGTAGATTAGATAATGTTGTATATAGATTAGGATTTGGAACATCAAGAGCACAAGCAAGACAATTTGTTAATCATGCTCAATTTGAAGTAAATGGTCAAAAAGTAGATATTCCATCTTACTTAGTAAAACCAGGAGATATCATTACTGTAAGAGAAAACAGAAATGATAATGTAACAATAAAAGCAAATATTGAAGAATCAGCTAAAAGACCTGTTCCAGCTTGGTTAGAAAAAGATAATGAGAAAATGAGTGGTAAAGTATTAAGATTAGCGTCTAGAGAAGATATTGATATTCCAATCGAAGAACATTTAATAGTAGAGCTTTACTCAAAATAATAGTAAAAATTAATTATAAAGGTTTAATAAAAACTATAATGATTTTACTAAAGAAACCTATGAAGTTTGTAAAAAGTTTGAGATATAATCTCGAATATTAGGAGGTAAAAATGATAGAATTTGAAAAGCCAAATATTGAATGTCTAGAGGTAGATGATACAAATAATTATGCAAAATTTGTATGTGAACCATTAGAAAGAGGGTATGGAGTAACAATCGGAAATTCTTTAAGAAGAATACTACTTTCATCACTACCAGGATGTGCAATAACAAGTGCTAAAATTGATGGTGTATTACATGAATTCTCAACAGTACCAAATGTTGTAGAAGATGTACCAGAAATTATAGTAAACTTAAAAAGTGTTAGGTTAAAATTTTCAGAAAACGAAGAAAAAATATTGAGAATAGACCATAAAGGTGAAGGTGAAGTATTAGCAGGAGATATTATTACTGATGGAACGGTAGAAATATTAAATCCAGATTTACATATTGCCACTGTTTCAGAAGGTGGACATTTAAAGATTGAAATGACTGCTGATAGAGGAAGAGGATATAATTCATCTGAAAAGAATAAAAAACCAAACCAAGATATATCTGTACTTCCAATAGATTCTATCTATACACCAGTAAAAAAGGTAAACTATCAAGTTGAAAATACAAGAGTTGGGCAAATGGTAGATTATGATAAATTAGTGATAGAAGTATGGACAGATGGTAGTTTAAAAGCTCATGAGGCATTAAGTTTAGCTGCAAAAGTAATGACAGGACATTTAGAATTGTTTATCGATTTATCAGAAGCAGCTAAAAATACACAAGTTATGATTGAAAAAGAAGAATCTAAGAAAGAAAAAGTATTAGAAATGTCAATAGAAGAGTTAGAATTATCAGTAAGATCATTTAACTGCTTGAAGAGAGCAGGTATTGCTACAGTAGAAGATTTAACAAATAAATCTGAAACAGACATGATGAAGGTAAGAAATTTAGGTAAAAAATCTTTTGACGAAGTCACAGCAAAACTACATTCATTAGGATTAGATTTTGCAAAAGAAGATGAATAGAGATAAATTGAAAAAGAAGAAAAATTTAAGTAGGGTCAACACATATTTATACAGGTAGGGGACATATTTTGTCCCGATAGGAATACCCTGGAAAAAGATGTGTCCCCTGACATTAGTTAGAGGAAGGTGAAAAGAATTGGCTACAAATAGAAAATTAGGTAGAACAACAGATATCAGAATGGCAATGTTAAAAACTTTAACAACAGATTTAATTATGTATGGAAAAGTTGAAACAACTTTACCAAGAGCAAAAGAAGTAAAAGCAATCGCTGATAGTCTTATTGCACTAGCAATCAAAGAAAAAGATAACTTTGAAGAAGTTGAAGTTAAAGTTGTAAAAGCAAAATTAGATTCTAAAGGTAATAAAGTAACAGAATTAGTAAAAAGCAAAAATGGTAAAGAATATTTAAAAGTTGTTAAAGAAGAAAAAACAGAAAAAAGACAAAAAGATATGCCATCAAGATTAAATGCTAGAAGAAAAATGATGAGAAAAATAAATAAAGTAACAGATAGCGAAGGTAAAAATGTAGATTTACCAGCAAAACTATTTAATGAAATTGCTCCAAAATATGCAGGTAAAAATGTAGGAGGATATACTAGAATCTTAAGAGTAGGTCCTAGAAGAGGAGACGGAGCAGAAGTTGCTATATTACAATTAGTATAATAAATGAAAAGAATTGGCCAAATAAAAGGTCATTTCTTTTTTTTTCAAAATGTGTTGCAAATAAAAATATGATATGCTATATTTAATAAGTAAAATACAAAAGTATAATTATGAAAAACTTATGAGAAAGGAAAAAGGGGAAATGAAAGAAAAAATAAAAGTAATTATCATGTTATTTATTATGATAGGAGTGATTGTAACTTCTTTTACAAATGTAAATGCACATTCAGTTGAATTGGATCCAAATTCTTTAATTAGCTTTCCAATGTTAATAACAAATGGACAAGGAGAAATTAGTATAGATGATTCACAAACTGGATATACTCTATATTATCAAGCAGTAGAGATTAGTAATACAGATTATGATCAAATGGAAGAAATAAAAACTACAGGAGAAAAAGAGTTAGAAACAATTGAATCTGAAATGGATGCATTAGAAGCAGAATGCGATAATTTAGAGACAATATATGATGAGGCAGCTGCGACTTACCAAGAAGCAATTGATAGTGGTGTAACAGGAACAGAATTAGAAGAAGCAAAAACAGCATATGAAACAGCACAAACGAATTATCAAAACAAAGTGGATGAATATAATGGTAAAGTAGAGGAATATAATAATAAGGCAACTGAAATAAATACACAGATAAAAGAATTAACACCTACATATGTAGAAGAAAATTGGATAGAAACAGAGGATGGAAGTTTTAGCATAGACATATCACAATTTTCTGGAGATAAAGCATTTGCTGTTTGGGTTAAGTTAGAAAGTTCAGATGGAACAACGATATATGATGAAGGAACATATACTATGTCTGGAACAAAAGTAGAAAATATAGAAGTAGAAGGAATCAGCCTTGATAGAACAACATTGACTTTACAAGAAGGAAGTAGTTATACATTAACTGCAACAATAACACCAACAGATGCTACAAATAAACGAATTACTTGGACAAGTGATAATGAGAATGTTGCAACAGTTTCTAATGGAAGAGTAGTAGCTAAATCTTCTGGAACAGCAACGATTACAGCAACTACAAGTGATGGAGAGCATACAGCTACTTGTAAAGTAACAGTTCTAGAAAGAGGTAACAATAATATGGGAAATGATAATACAGTTGCCAATATAAAATTACCAAACGCTGGTATGAACATAATTGTAGTAGTTGGTATATTAGCTATGATAGTAATATCAATCATTTCTTATAAAATTTATGCTAGATACAAAGATGTAAAATAAATTCGAAATTTGATTATATTAGATGAAATAAAAAATAATCCTATTCCATAGAGGAAAAGGATTATTTTTTGGATTAAAGTATAAAGATAAATTGGTGAAATTAAGAAGGAGAATGATCACTAAAGAAAAAGAAAAACATATAATAAAACCATAGGAGGCAATTATATGGAATTTATATTAAATACAATTTTTTGGACATTGGCCTTATATGGTTTATATGAAATTATCAAAAATGTTATATATATTAATACATATACAAGATTTAAGAGCAAGGGAATTTATTTAATTATTGGTGTAAAGAATCAAGAAGACGTTATAGAAGGATTTTTAAGGTCTATTTTATTTAAAATATTATATGGAAGAGAAGAATATTTTAGAAATATTATTGTGGCAGATTTAGAATCAACTGATAATACCAAAGAAATTTCAAAGAAATTGTCAAAAGAATACGAATGTTTAAAAGTATTGAGTTGGAAAGAAGCAAGAGAATTAATGGATAACATAGACGAAGGTTAATGTTAGGAATTACAGTGAAGCATGAAAAATGTCAATTTTTAATATATTACTATTGAATCATTTCTCGTATTATGATATAAAAGAATTATAAATGTATTAAAAGGGGAAAAATATGAATTTAAAAATAGTAAATAAGATTTTTGCGTATGGACTTTTTGGAGTAGGTGCATTAAAAATTATATCTGCTATCTTAGCTTTTATGCAAACAATTACAATTCTAAATAATGGTGGAGGAGAATTAAATTATGGCTATTTTATGCTATTTGCTATTGTAGTTAATTGGGTATCGATATTATTAGCAATAGGCTCTATTATTATGATATTTGCCAATAGTGTACAACAACCAGAAGTGATAGTTGGATATTTATGGGGGTTGGGAGCTCTATTCCTACCATATATCATACCATCTTGGTCTTGGCTTACGATTCTTGGTTTATTTGCCCAATGCAGTATGTATATGAAGGCTGGAAGTAAAATTATGGATAATAATGTAATTTACAAAAACGAATATAGACCTAAAACAAGTAAAAAACTAATTAAACATACAGAGTGGTTTTATCGTAACAAAAATGAACAAATGGAGCAGGAGAAAATAAAAATTCAGAAACGAAAAGAAAAATTAGAAAAAGAGCTTGAAGAATGGAAACAATTATTAGACACTGGAGAAATAGATGAAGAAACATATAATCAAGAAACCAGTAGACTTATTGAAAAAGAAAGAAAAAGAAGTGAACAAGATAAACAAACAACATAAAAATCAAAATCTATCAAGATGTCCTAAAAAAGAAACGTCACTAAAAGGACAAAAATGTCCTAAACGGAAACGTCCCCAAAAGGACATTAACGGAAACGTCCCCAAAAGGACATTTTTTGGTTAATTGCAAAAGTAAATTCTAGTTTGAAATACAAGACTAAATGCTAGTTTTAAAGAAAAATGGTAAAATATGTAAAGATAAA
>CAWVJG010000170.1:0-3785 GCA_963929465.1 Bacillota bacterium | reverse complement strand
TATAATTATTTATATAAACTGCATTATGAAAGGAGTTTTGGCATGACTAAGACTTATGAAATTAGGATTACGGTAACTGTTGACAATGAAGAAACGCAAATGAAAATCGATTCCGCTTTTAATAAAATTCAAACCATTGAAGCTTTAGAGCGGATGATTGTTTTGCTAAATGAGCTTCAAGATTCAAATCTTATGCCATCTTAACCTTTTCAAATCTACTAGCCCCATCCTCTCACGAGTTTGGGGCTCAATTCTTATAATAGTTTCAATTGGACATTTGCAAAAATTATGATATAATGCAAAAGAAAAATGTAATATATGAAAAGAGGAAAAAACATGTCAGATTTTGTGCATTTACATATACATAGTGAATTTAGTTTATTAGACGGAGCAAATAGAATAAAGGACTTACCAGTAAGAGCCAAAGAATTAGGAATGAAGGCAATGGCAATCACAGACCATGGGGTCATGTATGGTGCGATTGACTTTTATAAAGCATGTAAAAAAGAAGGGATTAAACCCATTATTGGTTGTGAAGTATATGTAGCGCCTAGAAGCAGATTTGATAAAGAACCTAATATTGATAACCATTATTATCATTTAATTTTATTAGCAAAAGATAATCAAGGATATAAAAATTTAAGTAAATTGGTTTCTATTGGATTTGTGGATGGTTATTATTATAAACCACGTATTGATTTAGAAGTATTAGAAAAATATCATGAAGGCTTAATTTGTTTAAGTGCCTGTTTAGCAGGAGCTGTTAATCAAGCTTTATTAAATGGACAAGAAGAAAAAGCAGAAGAAGTTGCTTTATGGCATAAAAAAGTTTTTGGAGAAGATTATTATATAGAAATCCAAAATAATGGAATTAGAGAACAAGTATTGGCTAATCAAAAATTAGTAAAACTAGCAAGAAAATTAGATATTCCACTAGTTGCTACAAATGATGCCCATTACTTAAAAAGAGAAGATGCGTATAATCATGAAGTTTTATTATGTATTCAAACAGGAAAACGAATGAGTGACCCTGACAGAATGCGATTTGATACAGATGAGCTATATGTCAAATCTCCAGAAGAAATGTCAGAATATTTTAGTGCATTTCCAGATGCCATAGAAAATACGGTAAAAATTGCAGATAAATGTAATGTAGAATTTGAATTTGGACATACCATATTACCTAATTATGATGTACCACCAGAATATCCGACACATTATGATTATTTCAAAAAACTTTGTGATGATGGCATTAAAAAAAGATATGGAGAAAATCCAAGCAAAGAAATTTTAGATAGAGCAGAATATGAAATTGGCGTCATCAAAAAAATGGGATATGTGGACTATTTTCTAATTGTATGGGATTTCATTCATTATGCCAAAACCCATAACATTTCCGTAGGACCAGGAAGAGGTTCAGGTGCAGGATCTATTATTGCCTATGCCATTGAAATCACAGATATTGACCCAATGAAATATGATTTACTATTTGAAAGATTTTTAAATCCAGAAAGAATTAGTATGCCTGATTTTGATGTAGACTTTAGTGATGCCCATAGACAAGAAGTGATTGATTATGTATCTGAAAAATATGGACATGACCATGTTTCACAGATTATTACTTTTGGAACTATGTCTGCAAGAATGGTTATTCGAGATGTAGCAAGAGTATTAGATGTTCCTTATGCAGAAGCAGATACATTAGCAAAAATGATACCAAATGAATTACATATAACCATCAAAAAAGCCTTAGAACAAAATATAGAATTACGAGAAAAATATGAAAATGATCCGCAAGTGAAAAATCTATTAGATATTGCTATGGGATTAGAAGGAATGCCAAGACAGGCGTCTACCCATGCTTGTGGAGTGGTTATTACAAAAGATCCAGTAGATACCTATGTTCCTTTGTATGTTCGTGATGGACAAATTTCTACCCAATATATCATGACAACTTTGGAGGAATTAGGTCTATTAAAAATGGACTTCTTGGGATTAAGAACCTTAACGGTTATTCAAGATACCATTGAAATGGTGGAAGAAGATAAAGGGATTAAAGTCGAATTTGATAAAGAAATGGCAGATCCCAAAGTATATAAATTATGGCAAGAGGGAAAATCTTGCGGTATTTTCCAATTTGAGTCACAAGGAATGACCAACTTCATGAAGGAACTAAAACCGGACTGCTTAGAAGACTTAATTGCCGGTGTTTCACTATACAGACCAGGACCAATGGACCAAATTCCAAGATATATTAAAGGAAAACAACATCCAGGGCATAATGAATATACACACCCAAGCTTAGAGCCAATCTTAAACGTAACATATGGTTGTATGGTATATCAAGAACAAGTTATGCAAATTGTACGTAATTTAGCAGGTTATTCTTTAGGAAGAGCCGACTTAGTAAGAAGAGCTATGGGAAAGAAAAAACTAGACGTTATGGCGAAAGAAAGAGAAATCTTTATTAATGGACAAGTAGATGAAAATGGAAATATTATTGTTCCTGGTTGTGTAAGAAATGGAATCGATGCAGAATCAGCTAATAAAATCTTTGACGAAATGGCAGAATTTGCAAAATATGCATTTAACAAGTCACATGCTGCTTGTTATGCAGTTGTTGCGTATAGGACAGCATATTTAAAAGCATATTATCCAGCAGAATTTATGGCAGCAACATTGAATAGTTATTTAGGAAATTTGGATAAAGTCCCACAATATATTGATGAGTGTAAAAATTTAGGAATCGAAATTTTAAAACCAGAAATTAATAAAAGTAGTACTAAATTTACAGTTGAAGATGGAAAAATTCGATTTGGGTTAGGTAGTATCAAAAATGTAGGAACTGTGCCAGTAGACAACATTGTTCGAGAAAGAAATGAAAATGGTGATTTTAAAGGCTTTACAGATTTTTGTGAAAGAATTGCAGATGATGCTGTTAACAAAAAATGTATTGAAAGTTTAATAAAAGCAGGTGTATTTGATAATTTTGAGCAAACCAGAAGTACATTACTTGCTTCTTTCGAAAACATTGTAGATACCATTCAAAGTAGTAAGAAAAAAGGATTTTCAGGACAAGTATCTATGTTTGATTTAGGCTCTGAAGAAGACAAAAAAGAAATGAATGAAAAGAAATATGTATTTGAAGAACATGAAGAAATGTCAGAAAGAGATTTATTATCAACAGAAAAGGAAATGTTAGGTATCTATATATCAGGACATCCATTGGAAAAATTAAGAGGTCAAATTGAAAGACAAACTAATATCAACACAATGCAAATGAAGGAAATCGATGAACAAAATTCATCAATGCAATATGATGGTGAAGAAATCAATTTAGAAAAGCCAAGATTTTCTGATGGAGATCATGTCAAATATGCAGGAATTATTACTTCTATCAAAAAGAAATATACAAAAAATAACAAAATTATGGCATTTGTTACCATCGAAGATTTATATGGTCAAGCAGAGATTATTGTATTTGAAAATGCTTATATGAAAGCAGGTTCAAGCCTAACAGAAGAAAATATTGTATTAGTAGAAGGAAGATTAAGTATTCGTGAAGATGATGCCACAAAAATTGTTGCTAATGATATCAAAGACTTTGGAGAACAAAAACATAAAATTTTGGTATTAAACATTACGAATGCTGACGAAGAAGAAAAAAAGAAATTAAGAGGTGCTATAAAATATTTCAACGGGGACAAAAACAATATGCCTGTTTTTGTTCAAGTGGATAATGAGAACAAAAGTTGTGGGCAGATGTATGTAACAGAAGATATTTT
>CAWVJG010000169.1:0-26917 GCA_963929465.1 Bacillota bacterium | reverse complement strand
ATTTAATGGATAAAAAATAGAAAGGATTTAAGCGAAAGGAAAAATAAAATGTTAAGTATTATCGTAGCAAAAGCAAAAAACAATGCCATCGGAAAAGATAATCAATTATTATGGCATTTATCAAATGATTTAAAAAGATTTAAAAAATTAACAACAGGACATACAATTATTATGGGAAGAAAAACATTTGAGTCTTTAGGGAGAGTACTTCCTAATAGAAAACATATTGTATTTACACAAAATCCAGATTTTAAAGTAGATGATGAAAATGTAGAAGTAGTACATTCTATGTTACAAATACAAGAATATATAGAAAATGAAGAAGAAGCATTTGTCATAGGTGGAGCTATTATCTATAATTTATTAATGCCATATGTAAAAAAAATGTATGTCACAGAAATTGATAAAGAATTTGATGGAGATGCATTTTTTCCAAGAATAGATGAAACAAAATGGAAAGAGGTAAGTAGAGAAAAAGGACCAGAGGACGAAGAAAATAATTTTACATATGAATATGTAACTTATGAACGTTAGGGACGTGTCAAAATGGACAAAAGGGACAGGATTTTTTAACCTGTCCCTTTTGTCCATTTTTTGTCCATTTTGACACGTCCCTAATTTTCCTCGATTAAAAAATTATCTTTTGGTTACACTAAGTCATGAAAGGATGATTTAGATGTTTAAACCAAAAGCGATTTATTTTGAAAAAGATATTGTGAATTATACATTAGGAAAAGAATTAATGGAAAAATATAAAGAGGTTTCAAAGATAGAAATAGAAAATCATAATAATATAGAAGAGATGAGAAAAAAATCCAATAAAGAATTTATGGATATGAAACGAAATTTAATTATTGGTGTTAGAAAAACACATAAATTTGTTCCTAATCATAAAACTTCAGATTTTTTAGTACCATATACTTCTTCAGGTTGCACCGCTGCTTGCATGTATTGTTATTTAGTATGTAATTATAATAAATGTGCGTATTTACGTTTGTTTGTAAATAGAGAAAAAATGTTAGAAAAAATTATAAAAACCAGTGAAACTTCGGAAAAAGAATTAACGTTTGAAATTGGTAGTAACAGTGATTTAATATTAGAAAATACCATTACGAATAATTTAGTTTGGACAATTGAAAATTTTAAAGATACAAAAAAAGGATATTTAACATTACCAACAAAATTTTCTATGGTAGATGATATATTGGATTTAGATCATAGAGGAAAAGTCATTGTTAGAATGAGTGTGAATCCAAAAGAAATCATTAATCGTGTTGAGTTTGGAACTTCAAGATTAGAAGAAAGGATTGAAGCAATTAACAAGTTAAGTGAAGCAGGATATAAAGTAGGGATATTAATTGCACCTGTGATTATGGTTGAAAATTGGAAAACATTATATAAAGAATTAATTATAGAGTTAGATAATAAATTATCTAAAAAAGCAAAGAAACAAGTGTTTTTTGAAATTATCTTTATGACATATAGTTTTGTCCATACTAAAATTAATGAAGAAGCATTTCCAAATGCGATTCAAATTTATGATAAAGAAAAAATGCAGGGAAGAGGAAAAGGAAAATATATGTATAAATCAGATTTAAGAGAAGAGGGAAAACAGTTCTTATTAGAAGAAATGCATAAATATTTTAAAGAGAATACAATTGAATATATGGTGTAACTATCATAAATATTGCCATAGTATTTATTATCTGGTATTTAATACATGGCAATAAAAAATAACCATTTTGCTTCGCACGGCCGAATGGTTATTTTATCATTTTATCGACAACAACTTTGAGGTTTCTTCATTCCTTATATTAATTATATACATTTAATTTGTCAAATGTAATTTAAAAGACGAAACTCATAAGAAGGTTAAAAAATAAAAATCATTCTGAGAAAAGTAAATTTAAAGAGAAATCTTAAAGTTTATTCGAAATTTACATATAAATGAAAGAATTTTTTCGTTAGTTTAAAACCATTGAAAGAGTAAGAGCAAAAAAACTAAAAAAAACTTAACGACATGAAGTTAAGCGGTTTTTAATATAAAAAAATATAGAAAAATAGAAAGATTTAAAATTTACGACAGAAATAGCAAAAACGCTTGATTTTTCAAGCGTTTTTGTAGATTTTTCAACTCACATTTGATATAATGTAATTGCTAAAAAACACAAACAAAGGAGTTGAAAAATCTATGAATAATATATCACAAATTTCAATATTTGACTATACTGAAATTGAAAATTTAGGAGATTTAGAAAAATTAAAATTGTTTTTAGAGAATGTAGAAGATGACGAATTATGTGAAATACTTGAAAAAGAAAGAAAAAATGGAAGAAATGATTATCCAGTAAGAGCAATGTTAAATTCAATATATGCAATGAAAATATTTGAGCATAGAGGAATTGAATCATTAAGAAGAGAATTAAAAAGAAATTCTCAATTAAGAACATTATGTGGATTTAATGAAGGAGAATATAAATTTTTAAAAAAGAGAAAACATTTAGTGCCACCAGCACGAGTGTATACAGGATTTATAAAAAGTTTAAAAAGGCATAAAAAGGAAATAGAAAAAATAAAGGAAGAATTAATAAAATTCATGTATGAAAATTTAAAAGATTTCGGAAAAGATTGTGCAGTAGATGGAAAATACTTAGATTCATATGGAAATCAATTTTACAAGAATAAGGCAAATGATGATAGAGGAGAACATGAAGCAACAAGCTCATGTAAAACATATTACATGAAAGATGGAACAACAAAGAAGGAATGGCATTATGGATATAGAGCACATATAATATGTGATGCAAAATATGGATTACCAATAAAAAGTAAAGTAACACCAGCAAATAATTCTGAACAAGTAGAATTAGATAATATGATAGAAGAAATGTCAGAAGGAGAAGAAAGATATAAATTAGAAAAAATGGAAAATCTAATGGGAGATGCTGGATATGACAATGGAGCAAGAAATAAAATCTTAAAAGAAGAATATAATATAAATCCAATAATGGATATAAGACATATGTGGAAAGAAGAAAAATATAGAGAAGTAGAAAATCAAGAGCTTGCATATAATGAAGACGGAGAGGTATTTTTAATAATAGATATAGAAAAACAAGAATATGAAAAACTAAAATATTTAGGATACGATAAAGAAAATCGAGCTTTAAGGTATGGAAGATATACAAAAGGAAAAAAAGTATATAGAGTACCACTTTCAACAGATTATAGAATATTTGTACCAGTAGCAAGAGATAGTAAAAAATTTAAAACAAAATATAAAATGAGAACAGAAGTTGAAAGATTAAATGGAAGGCTAGATAGAGATTATATGTTTAATGACCATTTTATACGAGGATAAGAAAAAATGGAATTAATGGTAGATTTAAGTTTTTTAGTAATGCTAACAATGGCAAAAGGGCATATAAAAAATAAACAAGAAAATATAAGAAGTTTAGTGGCATAAGTAGATAATATGAAATTATGTAAATATAAAATAAGGATATTGAGCTCTTTTTATACTGGAAATATTTACCATACAAATAATAACTATAAAAAATATCAAATTAAGAAAAAAAGACGTATATTTTTTTTAAAATAAATAAAAAAACGTTACAAACGAAAAAATTCTGAAAAAATGCTTTTGCTTTCTATTTACGTATGATATAATGTGTAAAAAGATTTTGTTAATTTATGTGACAATAAGTAAAAAGAGGTTTATATGGATAAAATAGATTTAGATAAAATAATTAAGCAGTGTGAAAAAGGAGAATATGCTAATATTGCACAATCTGGACATGTACCTTGCTATGCAATAAGTGAAGAATATGTAATAGTGCCACATCAAAATATAGACTATGCTAAGAGATTTTCAGAATTATCAAAAACATTAAAATCTGAAGAAATGAAAAATATTTATACAGTTGTTGACTATAAAGTTGTTGGAGAAAAAGTTTATGAATTACAGCGAAGAGCCAAAGGTAAACATTTTAGAATAGATAGTACAAAACAAGATACACGATTGAACACACAAACTGTTGAATATTCAGAATTGCCAGACACAAGAAAAGATGAATTAATAAGAAGATATCAATTATTATTGCAAATGCCAAAACAGCATATTGTAGATTTTTTTAAGGCAGTATTATTATTACATAATCATAAAATCGAATATGATAGCTCAGGAAACAATCTATTGTATGATGAGGAAAGAGGATTTGGAATTATTGATTTGGACGATTGCAGTAAGCATATGCCTAATTTGAAGG
This sequence comes from Bacillota bacterium, assembly GCA_963929465.1. Classification (GTDB taxonomy): domain Bacteria; phylum Bacillota; class Clostridia; order TANB77; family CAG-508; genus CAG-269. The sequence continues at coordinate 22,649 of CAWVJG010000169.1, read as the reverse complement.
CAAACTTGAAATACATGTTAGATTCATATAATTATCAGACAATGACTCAATTATTAGGGTGTGATAAAATTAAACAAGTTTCTAATACTGACAAAGCAGAAGTTTTACAAATGATGAAAGAAGCACTAAAAAAAATTTGTGTTGCTACTTTTGATTTAGAATATGATTCACAAAAGATGACAAAAGAAATTATGGAACAATCTTTGTCAACTTATAAACAATATGGGATAGAGTTGACTTATGATGAAATTGTTGAAGAATTGAAAAAAAGTGAGAATGCAGATAAAAACCGAGTAAATGCAGAAATTTTAACAGAAAAACAGGAGGAAAATAAATTGTCTATAGAGGAAGAAATGAAAAAATGGGGACAAGAAGAAAACGAACCATCTATCTTAGAAGAAATGAAAAAATATTCATTTGAAAGAGAAGCTGATGAAACAATAGATATTGGATTAGAACAATATCTATCAAGTAATCCATCAACAGAACAACTTTCAACTTTTGTGGAAAACATGATTAGAAAAATTTTTATAGAATTTGCTAACGACACAGAAGTAAAGGATGTAAAAACAAGATTAGACGAGTTTTATATGAAAATATATACAATAAAAAGCAATCCTACATTTCAACAAATAACGTGTAGAGATGATAAAGGAAAACAATTATATGCAAGAGTTTTAAGCTTTTTGCAAACTGAACAATCTCCTACAGGTAAGGACTTTATTCCGTCAAAAAACAGCCAAATTGTAATGAGTCCAGAAGATTTAAGAAAAAAAGATTATGACATTAGATTAAAGGGCTTACAACAAATATTAGACTATTATGGGACTGGAATTATATCTTTAGGAATTTCAGATAATTTTCAAACAATATATGAAAAATTTCAAGAACAGCCAGGAAATATGGTATCTATAAATTTGGGAAGAATGAATACATTACCAGCGGCATATATTACTAGAATATTTTTTGATTTGGGATATAGAGTGAATTATGAAGATGTAAAAAAAGGAGGAGATATAACGGCTCAAAAAATCCCATTACTAATGGAAAAAAGAGAAAATGTGAAAAATGGTCAGCAGTTTGGAAAAGAAAGTATAGGAATTTATAATGAGCCATACCTTTCGCAAGAAGTTATGAATAAATTACAAGAATATGTGCAAGGATTAAATTATTTAGAATATGAGTTTTTGAAGAAAAATGGCATGGAGGAGGAATATTTTGATGATGAATGGGAGGAAGAATTATGATAGAAGTAAGATATGCAAATGCTTTTTACGAAGTGCTTCAAATATTAAAATATACAGACATAGATGACTATGAAAAGATTCCAGCTAAACTAATTAGAACATTCAGAATATATGCAAATTATAATTATGATTTTGAATATGATGTTAATAAAACTCTAGATGAACAACATGTTTCAAATGTAGCTAAGGCTATAATTGCAAATATATTTAAAGAATATTGGGCAACACCAATACAAAAAGAAAAAATTATTGAAAAAGAAGAGTATGATAGAATGCAGTTAGAAGAAGCGAAAAGAAAAAAATATGATCCAGATAATTTGTTTAAAAATAAAGAAACTATGATAGAAAGTAAGCCTCTACAAAATGAAGTTGCTTTAGCAGAAATAAGAGAAAATTTTTTTACAAGGTGTATAAAAAAAATAAAAAATATTTTTCATACGAAATAATTAAGTATGTCCTATAATAATTGAGTTATAGGGCATATTTTGCATTGATAAATCTTTACGTTCATTTGAGAAATTAAACAAATGTAGCTAAATGAAAAAATTACTATATTAAATAACTTAAAGTTCACTTAAAATTCACATATAAAATGGAAAAAATTTCTTCTACTTTTTATTTTCATATGATATAATGTCATTAGAAAAATAGATAGTCATTTTTGGTAAATATGTTGCTATTACAGATAGAAATCTGAGCAAATAACAAAATCTCTTAAAGAAGGGAGAGGCTATATGTCATATATAGAATTTAAAAATGTTTGTAAAGAATACAAAATGGGAGAAATTATCATAAAAGCATTAGACAACACAAACTTTTCTATTGAAAAAGGAGAATTAGTCGTTGTTGTTGGACCATCAGGAGCAGGAAAAACCACCGCTTTAAATATATTAGGTGGTATGGATAGTGTTACCTCAGGAGATGTCATTGTGGATGGGAAAAATGTAGCAAAATTAAAAAATAAACAATTAATTAAATATAGAAGAGAAGATATTGGATTTGTATTTCAGTTCTATAACTTAGTACAAAATCTAACAGCCATTGAAAATGTGGAATTAGCAACTCAAATTTGTAAAGATTCCTTAAGTCCAGATGAAGTCATGGAAAAAGTAGGATTAGCAGATAGAAAAAAGAATTTCCCATCTCAATTATCAGGAGGAGAGCAACAAAGGGTAGCCATTGCAAGAGCCATTGCCAAAAATCCTAAATTATTATTATGTGATGAACCAACAGGTGCTTTAGATTATAAAACAGGAAAACAAATTTTGAAATTGTTGCAAGATACAGCAAGAAAAGAAAATATGACGGTTATTATCATAACCCACAACGCAGCCATTGCACCAATGGCAGATAAAATTATCAGATTTAAAAATGGAACAGCAGAAAGCATCGAAAGTAATGAAAATCCAATTCCAGTAGAAAATATAGAATGGTAGTGTCCAATTGGGGACGTTTCTGTTTGGGACATTTTTATGTAACTTAATGTAAGCTTTAAATAATCATGTTAATAAATGTTAAAAGCTTTGAAAAATTAAATATAGAATTTATATTACTAAACATATTAATTTACATAAAAATGTCCCAAACAGAAACGTCCCCAATTGGACAAAATTGAACTTTGGAGGTGATGCGAGTGAAAATAAAAAAATCATTACTAAAAGATACTTTTAAAGAAATCAAGAAATCCTATAAACGATTTATCTCCATTTTATTGATGGCTTTATTAGGTGTAGGTTTCTTTGCAGGATTAAGAGCATCTTCACCAGACATGGTGGATTCCATTGATACATATTACAAAAATCAGAATGTGTATGATATAGAAGTCATGTCAACACTTGGATTAACAGATAGTGATTTAGAAGCACTAGCCAATATAGAAAATGTTGAAAATGTATATGGTACATATAGTAGAGATGGATTAATTAAAACAAATGAAAAAGAAATTGTTTCAAAAATTTTGTGTGTAGATGATGTCAATACACCTGTTTTGGTAGAAGGGAATATGCCAGAAAATATAGATGAATGTGTAGTTGAAAAAGATTTCTTAGAAGGAACAGGTAAAAAGATAGGAGATTATATTGATATAGAGCCTGAAAAAATAGAAAATACAGGGACAACAGATGGAGAAGAGACGGCATATTTAAAAAATAAAACTCTAAAAATTGTAGGTGTGGTAGAAAGCCCTTTATACATATCCAGAGAAAGAGGAAGTACAAAATTAGGGACAGGTGTGATTGATTATTATATCTATGTCAATAAAGAAAATGTAAATTCAGAAGTGTATACAGAAATCTATATCACTTTAGAAAATCGTGATAAATATCAAACAGGAAGTAATAAATATGAAGATTATGTAGAAGAAACGAAAGACAAAATTGAAAAAATAAAAGAAGAAAGAGAAAATGCAAGATATCAAGAATTAATCGATGAAGCAAATGCAGAGATTGCAAAAGCAGAAGAAGAGTTTAATACAGAAAAACAAAATGGAGAAACACAGCTTCAAGATGCAGAAAATAAAATTAATGAAGGAAAAGCACAAATAGAATCTGGAGAAGCAGAAATCAATCGTAATGAACGTACAGCAAATCAACAGTTTAAAAATGCAGAGGCACAGATAGAATCAGCAAAATTGGAAGTGGCACAAAATGCACTTCGATTAAATAATGAAAAAATTGAGGCAGAAAAAGGGTTTGCAGAAGCAGAAAATCAAAAGATTGGATTGCAAAGCACACTAGAAAATATTAATAATGCAATCAAAATTGCAGAAAATTCAATAGCTGAAAAACAAGCACAATTAGAAACAGCAGAAACAGAAGAAGAAATCGCTGTTATCAATCAAGAAATTGCAGAATTGCAAGCAACAAAACAAGTATATGAAACCAATAAGCAATCTGTTGAAGCAGGAATTACAGAAATTGATAATCAAATTGCTAATGGAAGACAAGAATTGCAAAATGCAGAAGCCCAGATTGATAGTGCGAGAAATCAAATTCAAAGTCAAGAAGCAGCACTAAAACAAACAAAAAATAGCACATATGCACAAATTGCTAGTGCTAGAAAAGAGTTAGAAGCTTCAAAACAAGAAATTCAAAATGCAGAAGCAGAATTAGAGACAAGTAGAGCAGAATTTAATACAAAGATACAAGAGGCTGAAGGAAAATTGATTGATGCAAGAGAAAAGGTATCAGAAATAGAAAAAGCGGAATGGTATATATTAGACAGGCAACAAAATGCGGGATATAGTAGTTATATTCAAGATACACAAAGTATAGAAAATTTAAGTGTTGTATTCCCAATTGTATTTTTTGCAATTGCAGCTTTAGTTTCATTAACTTCTATGACAAGAATGGTAGAAGAAGAAAGACAAGAAATTGGAACACTGAAAGCATTAGGATATAATAAATTTCATATTATGCTAAAATATATCATTTATTCTAGTTTAGCTTGTATTATTGGCGGAGTTATCGGAATGAATATTGGATTCCAACTATTACCTAGAATTATATGGGATATGTATGAAATGATGTATACCTTACCAGAATTTATTGTATCATTTAACCATCAATATTCTTCAATGGGATTAGGATTAATCTATATTTGCATTGTGGGAGCAACTTTGTATACAATCTTAAAAGAAGTCAGAGAAACACCAGCAACATTATTAAGACCAAAAGCACCAAAATATGGAAAAAGAGTATTACTAGAAAGAGTAGGTTTCATTTGGAAACGATTAAAATTTTCTCATAAAGTAACTGTAAGGAATATTTTTAGATACAAGAAGAGATTTTTGATGACCATTATTGGTATTATGGGGTGTACTTCTTTGATATTGGCAGGATTTGGATTAAAAGATTCTATATCTTCCATTTTGCCAAATCAATATGAGGATATATGTCATTATGATATGTTAGTAAGTTTAAAAACTGCTTTAACACAGGAACAAAGAAATACATATATAGAAAATTTAAAACAAAAGGAAAATATACAAGAAGTAGTAGAAACCTATATGGAATCTGGAACAGCTGGAAAAGGTGATAATAGCGAAACTGTTCAAATTGTTGTTCCAAATGATAATCAAGAAATTGATAAAGTGATAAAATTAAGAGATGTGAAAACAGAAGAACCATTTACATTATCAGAAGAGGGAATTATCATAACTGATAAATTAGCAGAATTAATTGATGCAAAAGTAGGAGATATGATAACAGTAACAACTGCTGATGATATAGAAAAAGAAATAAAAGTAGTAGGCATAACGGAAAATTATATTAGTCATTATGTATATATGTCAAAAGCATTATATCAACAAGTATTTGGAGAAGAATATAGTACAAATGTATTGTTGGTACAAGATAATAACTTGAATGAAGATCAAGAAGAAACAGTTATGCAAGATATGGTAGGGCAAAATGAAGTATTAACTGTTACTTTAACAAAAACAACCATGAAGTCATTAGATGATACCATGAGCTCATTAAATTATGTTGTTATCGTTTTAATTGTATCAGCAGGATTATTGGCATTTGTCGTATTATATAATTTATCAAATATTAATATAGGTGAAAGAATTAGAGAATTAGCAACCATAAAAGTATTAGGATTTTATGATAGAGAAGTATATGATTATGTGACAAGAGAAACTGTGATTTTAACGGTTATTGGAATCCTATTAGGATTAGTTGCAGGATATTTCTTAAATTTTTATATCTTGGGAACTTGTGAAATTAATATTTTACGATTTGAAAAAGTTATTCATCCAATTAGTTATCTTTATGCAACAGCAATTACACTTGTATTTTCAATTATTGTTAATATTGTTACTTATTTTGCATTAAAGAAAATTGATATGATAGGAAGTTTAAAAAGTGTAGAATAAAAAGGGAATTTGGGGACGGACTCATTTTTCCCTTTTTAATAGAATTTATCTAAAAAATATAGAATATAAAGTCCTTCAACAATTTTGTATAAGCTAAATTTTCATAGAAATTCTTTAATAAAAAAGTGAGACTCTCTCATTGTTGCTATAAATCATAAGCAAAATGAGCTTTCCTCACTTTTTTATTTTAGAATTTCTAAATTCAAATTTAGATACGCAAAATTGTTTCATTCTTTTATATTCTATATTTTTCATAATTCAAATTTAGTGGAAAAGGGAAAAATGAGTCCGTCCCCAAATTCCCTTTTTTAAAATTTTTAATGAAAAACTATACAAAAGTAAAGAGAAAATGATATAATAGCTGCAAAGTGATTAGGACAAAAGAGGGAGGAAATAATGGGAAATATCGTTTTATTAGATGATCTAACAATCAATAAAATTGCAGCTGGTGAAGTTATTGAAAGACCAGCTTCTGTTATAAAAGAAATGGTAGAAAATTCAATTGATGCTGGAGCAACCAATATAACAGTAGAAATCAAAAATGGAGGAATCTCTTACATAAAAGTAAGTGATAATGGAAAAGGAATTGCACAAGATGATTTAGAAATTGCTTTTGAGAGACATGCAACTAGTAAAATAAGAAGTGCAGATGACTTAAATACAGTTACATCAATGGGGTTTAGAGGTGAGGCATTAGCGAGTATTGCGGCAATTGCCAATGTGGAATTGGTGTCAAAAACACAAGAACAAGAAATTGGATATAGAGTGGTTGTAGAAGCAGGAGATGTTCTAGAAAAAGAAGAGGCAGGTTGTAAAACAGGAACAACTATTACGGTTAGAAATTTATTTTTTAATACGCCAGTTCGATATAAATTCTTAAAAAAAGATTATACAGAATCAGGATATATTGAAGATGTGATTACAAGGATCGCATTAGTAAATCCTAATATTGCTATTAAATTAATTAATACGGGAAAAACAGTTATTCAAACAAATGGTAGTGGAGATATCAAAAGTGTCATATATAGTATTTATGGAAAAGATATTGCAAATGGTATTATGGAAGTTTCATATAAATACGAAGATATCAATATTGTAGGTGTTGTAGGAAAACCAGAAATTGCACGTTCTAATCGTTCAAACCAATTATTTTTTGTTAATAAACGTTATATAAAAGATAAAACCTTGACAGCAGCAACAGAACAAGCATATAAAGGATTGATTCCAATAGGAAAATTTGGATTTGTCATATTAAATATTGAAATGAATCCAGCAAAAGTAGATGTTAATGTGCACCCAGCAAAATTAGAGGTTAGGTTTGAAGAAGAAAATAAGATATTTCAAGCAATTTATCATGCCATAAAAGATACTTTATTAAAAACAGAATTGGTAGCAAATTCAGAAAAAGCATTACATGAAGAAAAAATGGAGACTGCAAGAGAATTAACATTTGAAGAAAGATTGAAAAATTTAAAAGAGGAAAAACAACATAGGCAAGAAGTAGGAGGGCTATTTTCTTTTAGAAAGCAAAATGAAAAACAAATTGAAAATTATACAGATGAAGAAAGCAAAATTAAAACAAATGTACTTGAGGATATACCAAATGATTCTGTACAAACAAGTGGCAATATTATAGAAGATGTTTATCGTGCTAAAAATAGTATGGAGAACAAAATAAATGTTGGAGAACCAATTGATACTTCTGATATATTAGCTAAATTAAAACAGATGAAGGAAAATTTGGAAAAAGAGCTTAAAGAAAAGAATACATCTGTTATGCAAACAGAAGCAAATATACAAAATCAAACAGCAGAAAATAATTCTACAGGAGAAACATTAGAAGAAGAAAAAGCAGAATATATTATACAAAAAGAGCAAGAAGAAAATACGGATGAAACAGAAGAAATTGTAGATGAATCAAACACTGAAGACAAAGAGGATGCAAATAACAATATTACTAATAAAACAGATAACCAAGAAAACTCAGAAATGAATCATGAAACTACAGAAAAAGAATCCACAAATAGTGAGCAAGTAGTGGATAATACAAATGAAATTATTGAAAATATAGAAAATCCAGAAATTAAACAAGAATTTAAAGAAATTAAAGAAAAAATGCAACAACTAAATGACAATCCACAAGTGGTAACAGATGATTTTAATGAAATGTATGCAAAATTATTTGGCAGATTACCAATACAAGATGAAGCAGAAAACGTAGTGGAGAAAAAAGAAGAAAAGGATATTGACTTATTAAAAGACAATGTATCTGTATTTGAAGGAATAGAAGAATATCAAAAAACAGCCTATAAGTTTATTGGAATTGTATTTAAGACATATATTATTATAGAAATTGGACAAGAAATGTATATTTTAGACCAACATGCTGCACATGAAAGAATTATGTATGAAAAGGTAAAAGAAAATTATTACAGTGACTCAAGCAAAGATTCACAAATGCTACTATTGCCAGATGTCATTACCTTGACACATAAAGAAATGGATATCGCAAAAGAAAATATGGATATGTTTAGAAAAGCAGGATTTACCTTAGAAGAGTTTGGAGAAAATACAATCAAACTAACAGGTGTTCCAACAGTTTGTATCGATTTAGATACAAAAGAATTATTTTTAGAGACATTAGATGAAATTAATACAGTAGCAAGAACAGCAAAACAAGAAAAAGAAGAAAAATTCATAGCAACAGTAGCATGTAAAGCAGCAGTAAAGGCGAATATGGCATTAGATCAAAAAGAGGTAGAGAGCTTGATGGATAAATTGCTATCTTTACCAAATCCATTTACTTGTCCACATGGTAGACCAACAGCGATTAAAATGACAAAATATGATATTGAAAGAAAATTTGCTAGAAAATAATGAGGTGCAAAATGCAGAAAAATAAAGTAATTGTTATATGTGGACCAACAGCATCTGGTAAAACAGCATTATCAATAGAATTGGCAAAACAAATTAGTGGAGAAATCGTATCTTGTGATTCTATGCAGATTTATAAAGATATGGATATAGGAACAGCAAAACCAACACCTGATGAAATGCAAGGAATCAAACATTACTTAATAGGACATGTTTCTCCAGAAGAAAGATATAGTGTGGCAGATTATAAAGCAGATGCTAAAAAAGCCATAAAAGAAATTATTGAAAAAGGAAAAATGCCGATTGTTGTTGGTGGTACAGGTTTATATTTAGATAGTTTAATTTATGAAATTGAATATCAAGATATTCAGTTGGATGAGGAATATAGGAAACAATTAGAAGAGGAAGTAGAAGAAAAAGGACTAGAAGAATTATATAAAAGAGCAAAACAGATTGATGAAAAAGCTATAGAAAAAATTAGTCCTAATGATAAAAAAAGGATATTGAGAATACTAGAAATCTATCATGCAACAGGAAAGACTAAAACAGAGCAAGAAATAGAATCTAGAAAAAAAGAAGTTGAATATAATTATAAGGTGTATGCATTAGATTGGGACAGACAAAAATTATATGATAGAATCAATAAAAGAGTAGACATGATGATGGAACAAGGGTTAATTGAAGAAGTAAAACAAATTTTAGATAAATACCATACATTTCCTACTGCTATGCAAGGACTAGGATATAAAGAAGTTGTAGAGTATTTAGAAGGAAAATTAACAAAAGAAGAAATGGTAGAAAAAATAAAAATGGAAACGAGAAGATATGCCAAAAGACAATTGACATGGTTTAGAAAAAATAAACAAACAATATGGTTAAATGCAGAAGATACGATACAAAACAATGTAGATATCATTTTAAAAGATGTACTTGAAGTCAAAAACCTTGATGAAAGGAATGATTAAAAAATTGGATCCACAAGAAAAAGAAAATTTGGAAGAAAAACAAAAGGAAAATAATCATACAAAAAAGCAAATAAAATTTAATAAAAAAATGATTATGTATATTGCTATTTTTCTAGTAATTATTTATCTAATTTATACAATATATTTATTAATCAAACAGCCAACAGATATTTTTACAATAGAAGAGGGAATATTGTATTCTGAAGAAACAGATATTGGATATGTCATAAGAGATGAAGTGGTTATACAGGGAGAAAATTATAAAAATGGAATGGAAAAAATAAAGTCCGAAGGAGAAAAAGTTGCTGTTAATGAAGCTGTGTTTAGATACTATACAAAAAATGAAGATTCCTTAACAGAAAAAATTGCAGAATTAGATACCAAAATTCAAGAAGCTATGGCAAATGAAACAGAATTATTTACAAGTGACATGAAATCTTTAGAAACACAAATAGACCAAAAATTATTAGAAATTAGTAGTATTAATGATACAACAAAATTAGAGGAATACAAAAAAGAAATCAATGAATTAATTACGAAAAAAGCAAATATTGCAGGAGACTTAAGCCCACAAGGATCTTATTTGAAGGAACTTATTGAAGAAAGAAAAAATTATGAAAAAGAATTAAATTCGGGAGCAGAATATGTGAATTCAAGCAAAAGTGGAGTGGTATCATATAAAGTAGATGGATTAGAGGATGTTCTAAAACCAACAGAAGAATGTTTTTCAACATTAACAAAACAATATCTAGAAAATTTGGATTTAAAAACAGGAAAGATTGTACCAACCAGTGAAGAAAGTGGAAAAATTATTGATAATACCTATTGTTATATTGCAACCATTAGTCATACAGAAGAAGCAAAAAATGCAGAAGTTGGTGACAAAGTAAAAGTAAGATTACCAAGTGGTTCAGAAGTTTCAGCAGAAATTACATATATAATGCAAGAAGATGATGATAGAGTATTAATTTTAAAAATAGAAAAAGGTGTAGAAGAATTAATTAGTTATAGAAAGATTTCATTTGATTTAATTTGGTGGAGTGAAAATGGATTAAAAGTGCCTAACCAAGCAATTGTTAAAGAAAATGACTTAGCATATGTTGTAAGAAATAGGGCAGGATATTTAAATAAATTATTAGTAAAAGTAAAAAAAGAGGGAGAAAAATATTCTATTGTCGAACCATATGATACAGAAGAATTAAAAGAATTAGGATTTTCAAATGAAGAAATTATTTCTTATAGAAAAATTAGTTTATATGATGAGGTAATATTAAATCCAGACTTAACAAAAGTAGAAGAATAATATTACAATAATGTTACAAAAATATTAAAATAATATTACATTTTAAAAAACTATTGACAATGATAAAAAAAAAGTAGATACTTAGTACAAATGAATACAAATGAAGTAATTTAGGAGGTTTTTTTATGTCAGGAGCGTTAATGGACAAAGTTTGGGGACTATTTGGAATGGACTCAGCTGAACCAGAAGAGTATGAAGATGAAGATATTTATGATTATGATAATGAACAAGAGGAAGAAGAAGATAAAAAAAGATTTGGAAGAAAAAATAATAATAAAGTTGTAAATATGCAACAAAGCCAACCAAATGCAATAAAAATGGTTATATCTCAACCAACAACATTTGAGCAATCAGATGAAATATGCAGTTTTTTGAAAGAAAGAAAATCTGTAATTGTTAATCTTGAGTATGTAAATAAAGATGTAGCTAGAAGAATTGTAGATTTTATTAGTGGTGGGGTATATGCATTAGATGGATACATTCAAAAAGTATCAAATTCTATTTTCTTAGTTGCGCCATCAAATTATGAAATTACAAATGAAATGGCAAGAGAAGAAATTAAAAGCAAATTATCCGTTTCATGGTTAAAAAATAATGGAATCAACTAATTAAAAAATCAAGGGGTCTTTGTGCCTTTCTATAAGGAGGAAATATGATTACACCATTAGATATAGAAAATAAGAAATTCTCTAAACAGATGATGAATGGATATAATGTAGAAGAAGTTGATGATTTTTTAGATGATTTAACAGCTGATTATAGTAAAAACTATAAAGAGATAACTGAATTAAGAGCACAAGTAGAGGAATTAAACAAAAGTTTAGAGCATTATAAAACAATAGAATCTACTCTACAAAACACGTTGGTTATGGCACAAAAGACTGCAGAAGATATAAAAAATGTAGCCAAACAACAAGCAGACCAAATTATTACTGAAGCTAAGAGTTCAGCCAAACAACAAGCAGATGAATTAGAGAATCAAATCGTATTAAAAACCAAAGAATTAGATGATATAAAAAAACAATTTGATATATATAAAGCAAAAATGGAATCACTTTTAATTTCACAATTAGAATTATTGAAAGATGTTAATAAAGAAGATTAGCATATGTTTTACAAAAGACTATCTACAATGTTGGATAGTCTTTTTCTATTCAATAAAAAGACAATGTTGCACAGAAAAATTGCTATGCAATTTTTCGCGTCGACAAATCAAAATCAGCAAATATAGAAAAATATAAAAACCAGAGAAAAAAGTAGGAAACAAGAGAAAAATATTACAATTAGGGAAATATATTACAGAACTGTTAAATGTATGTTACATTTCTATGAATAGTATTGACTTTAAAAGAAAAAGGGTTAAAATTATAATAGTAAAGAAAGGCTTAGTTCAAAAAATAATCAGCATCTTGCGTCGTTAAACATCGTTTTAAATTTAATCGCTGTGCAAAAAGCACACCTCATAAATTTAAAACTTGTTTGCCTAGCAATATACTAATTCTTTTTTGAACTAGAATAATAAGAAAAATGAGGATTGTAGCGGGAAAAGCCAAAGGAACAAAATTATATACATTAGAGGGAGAAAATACGAGACCTACTTTAGATAGAGTAAAAGAATCATTATTTAATATCATTCAGAATGAAATACAAGATTCTATTTTTTTAGATTTATTTTCTGGAAGTGGAGCAATTGGACTTGAAGCAATTAGTAGAGGGGCTAAAAAGGCCATATTGTGTGATAAATCAAAAGAGGCATGTATGATTATTAGAAAAAATATAGAAAAAACACATGCATTAGAAAGTGTAGAATTATATCAAGCCGATTTTAAAGAGGTTTTAATCAATAAAATACATGAAAAGTTAGATATTATTTTTTTGGATCCACCATATAAAACCGATTTTGCAATCGAATCAGTTAAAATGCTATTAGAAAAAGATTTATTAAAAGAAAATACAATGATCATAATAGAAACAGATGATAGTGATAGAATATTAGAAAATTTGAAAAATATAAATTGCGAAATAAAGGACATGCGAAAATATGGACGAGCATACCTTATATTCTTAAAAAGGGTATAATAGAGAAAGGGGCAAAACCATGGAAATTTTTACATTATTAGAAACATTAGAGGATTTGTTAGAAAAAAGTAGGAATTTACCTTTTTCTGCTAAAAGTGTTGTAGATAAAGAAGAAATGCTAGATTTAATAAAAGAAATTCGATTAAAATTACCAGATGAATTAAAACAAGCAAAATGGGTAAAAGAGGAAAGACAAAGAATATTAGTAGAAGCACAAAAAGAAGCTGATGGAATTGTAAAGGAAGCTGAAAATAGAATTATTGCAATGATAGATGAACATGAAATTACAAGAAAGGCATATGACCAAAAAACAGAAATTATTGAGACAGCAAATGAAATGTCAAGAGAAATATCAAAAGGTACAAAAGAATATGCAGACAGCTTATTAGGAAATACAGAAGATGTTATGAAAGAAACATTAGAAAAATTGGAAACAAATATGTCAGAAGCATTAAAACTAATGGAAATTTCATTACAAGATACCATAAAAACAATACAAAATAGTAGAAAAGAATTAAAATAGTAATCAGAAGTCAGATTCAGAAGTCAAAGAGAAATTAAGACTTTTGATTTCTGACTTTCATTATGTAAAAAAACAAGTTTTTTAACATAATGAAAGCCACATTTTATAACTTAATGAAAACAACATTGCACAGAAAAAAAGCATAATGCATACATGGATGAGAAGGGATGATAGAAATGGCAAAAAAAAGAAGATATAAAAAAAGTAAAAAGAAAGCATCTAAATTAGATTTAGCAGTAGTCATTATTATCATGCTAAGTATTTTGCTAGGTGTTTTAATATATACGAAATCAGGCATTATAGGAATTAAATTACATGAAATATTAGGTGGTATTTTTGGAATTATGCAATATATACTTCCAATTGGAGGATTTGCAATAGGTATAAAATTAGCAACTGATGATAGAGATATGATGATGTCTAAATTAATACAATATGCAATTTTTATTATTAGTTTGTCTGTGTTATTTAGCGTTGTTCAAGTTTCTACTGGAGAACTACAATCTAGTAAAGAGTTATCAGAAGTTGTAAAAGATGCCTATTATTTAGGAGAACAAAGTAAAGGTGGAGGAGCAATAGGTGCAGTAGCAGCCGTTCCACTTGCTAAATTATTAGGAGATGTTGGAGCAGTTATTCTTTGTATAGGTATAGCTATTGTATTTTTAGTGTTTACTTTTGGAATTAATATGTCTGATTTAATTAACATGTTTGTAGAAAAAATTGAAGAAAAACGAGAAGAAAGACTAGAAGAAAAAGAAGACAGGAACAAAGAAGAAGTTAGAGAAACTGCACAAGAAAGAAGAAAAAGAGAACGTGAAGAAAAGATGGCAGAAAGAGCTAGAATAAAAGCAGAAAAAATTGCTAATGCAAAAGCAGAAAAAGATAAAGAACTAATGGATAACCAGATAAAAATTAATTTTGGTGGTAGAATATTAGATGAACCAGAAAATACCAAAGGACTAAAAAAATATGACCATTCAAATGATGACTTAGAACCTTTAACAAGAGATAGTAAAAAAGAAATGCAACCAGATGTCATAGAAAACAATTTATTTAAACAAGAGGAAGAAAAGAAAGAAGATAAGAGAAAAGAGGTTCTTCAATTAGAACATGCTATGGTGGTAGAAGATGAACATTACGAATATCCACCAGTCGAATTATTAAGTAAAGGAAAAGCAAAAGCATTAAAAGGAGGAGCAAAAGCGTTAACAGATACAGCAACAAAATTACAAAAAACATTATATAGTTTTGGTGTATCTGCAAAAGTGGAAAATGTTTCAGTAGGACCAGCTATTACAAGATATGAATTAAAACCAGCAGAGGGTGTTCGTGTTAGTAAAATTGCAAACTTAGCAGATGATATTGCTTTAAATTTAGCAGCAGAAACGATAAGAATTGAAGCACCAATACCAGGAAAGCAAGCAGTGGGTATAGAAGTACCAAACAAAGAAAAGGAAACAGTTCATTTAAGAGAAGTATTAGAAAGTGATGAATTCCAGGAAAATAAATCAAAATTAACTGTTGCCTTAGGAAAAGATGTTGCAGGAAATACACAATTAGCTGATATTGCTAAAATGCCTCATGTTTTGATTGCAGGTTCAACAGGTTCTGGTAAAAGTGTATGTATTAATACAATTATCACCAGTATCATATATAATGCAAAACCTAGTGAAGTAAAAATGGTTATGGTAGATCCAAAGGTTGTTGAATTATCTGTGTATAATGGAATACCACATTTATTAATTCCAGTTGTAACAGATCCTAAAAAAGCTGCAGGAGCATTAGCATGGGCTGTTCAAGAAATGGATGATAGATATAATAAATTTGCTAGTAAAGGTGTTAGAGATTTAAAAGGATATAATAAAGCAATTGAAAAAGAAGGCGGTATTGGAAAACTTCCTCAGATTGTCATTATTGTCGATGAGTTAGCAGATTTGATGATGGTAGCTGCTAAAGATGTTGAAGAGGCAATTTGTAGATTAGCACAAAAAGCAAGAGCAGCAGGAATGCATTTAGTAATTGCAACACAAAGACCATCTGTTGATGTTATTACAGGATTAATCAAAGCCAATATTCCATCAAGAATTGCATTTGCTGTATCTTCACAAGTGGATTCAAGAACGATATTAGATACTATAGGTGCTGAAAAACTATTAGGAAAAGGAGATATGTTATTCTTCCCTTCAGGGGCTCCAAAACCTTCAAGAGTACAAGGTGCATTTGTATCAGATGAAGAAGTAGAAAAAATTGTAGATTTCGTAAAATCAAATGGAACAGCAACTTACAGTGAGGATATCTTAGAAAGTATAGAAAATAACAATAAATCAGATAAAGACTTAGCACAAGAACAAGCAGCAGATGATGACACAGATCCATTTTTAATGGATGCTATTCAAACAGTTGTAGAAACAGGACAAGCATCAACATCATTTATCCAAAGAAGATTTAAAGTAGGATATGCAAGAGCAGGAAGAATTATTGACCAAATGGAAGAAAGAGGGGTTATTTCTGGATACCAAGGAAGTAAACCAAGAGAAGTATTAATGACATTAGATAAATTAAATGAATTAAAAATGGGAACAAAAGACAATGATGCTATTGCACAGTAAACTTAAGAGAGGAGAAGATTATGCAAAAGAAAAAAGAAAAATTATTAAATAAAATCGTAAAAAAAGATTATAACAATGAATTGGAAATGATATTGGAAAAAAAGTCTTTTGATGAAAGTGCCAAAAATCTTCTCCTTAGTATTTTGTATAAAATAGAAGCATCTTACAAAGATTATGAAAAAACAAAAAGAAATGTCATGAATAAAGAAGAATATATCGAACGATTTATTCAAATGATACAACAAAATTGTGATAGCATGACTATCTGCAAAATGAATTCTAAAGAAGTCAATATTTTGGGAGACAAAACTTTTTTAGTCGATAAAGAAAATAAAAAAATTATTTGCTATCCAATAGAAAGAAAATTGTTATATTGTATTGCAAAAATCAGTAAAAAAGATGCGATTATCAAAAAAGACTATCCCATCATTTGGGAGACATTATCAAATGCAATTAATATAGGAAATAATATAGAAACTGTAGAACCATTAAGAGATTTTAATGGGTATTCATGGACAACAATTTATAGTGAAATTGAAAGCATTAGTTATAATTTAATTTATCAAAATTTAAGAATTTTATTAGGTCAAGAATTTTTAGAAAAATGGATAGAAAACAAAGAATTTATTATTGACTATATGGAACTTTTGAAAAATAAATTAGAAGAAAAATACGGAACAAAAAATCAAAAAGATATATTAAAAACGATAGAAAAATTATCTGTTTTATTAGAATTGAAGTATAATCCACAGAAAAAAGAAGAATTTAAAAAAGGAAAAAAAGAAGCTGAAAAAACACTAAAGAAAATTGACAACAAAGAAAAATACATTGAAATGATTTCAAAACAGAAAAGAAAATTAACAAAAGAAATCAAAATCATTGATGAAACAGTTAATGATAAAAAATTATTAGAAGAAGAATACATAAAACGAAATGAGAAATTGCCACTAAAGAAAAAAATATTTAGTGTAAGAGTTTTATCAAAAGTAATGAAAAAAGAAAGAGATGAAAAATTAGAAGAATTAGAAAAACTAAATGGATTATTAAATCCGAAAAAATATGTTTCTTATAAAAGGGAAATGGAACAAAAATATGAATATTTTCAATTGGTAGAAATAGATGATATGGATAAAGAAATAGATAAAATGCTTGCCAAATTACAAAAAATATTTCTAAAAGCTTACCAATTAAAAATTCAAAAAATAAATGAAAAATCACAAATTATGGATTGCATATATGAATTTAGATATTATACAGTATTACCATTTAATGAAGAAATCAATGTTGGTCTTGTAAAAGGCATTCAAAAAGAATTGCAAGAAACAAGAAGATTATTATTAAATAAAGCACAAGAATTAAAAGTAATCATAGTCGCTTCAAAAAATAAAGACATGGATGATGAAATATTAAAGAATATTTTTGGAATAAGAATTCTTTCATTAGAAGATATATATATAAAGTTGATAAAAGAAAAAGATAAAGTATATGTTCAGTTATTTGATGATGATATCTTTGAAGAAAAATTAGAACTAAAAGATTTTGGAAACATCAATAAAAAAGATTTAGAGATAAAAGTCAATAAAAAAATAAAAGTATTTAATTAAAGTTTGCTAGAGCATAAATTGGCTCGAATGGAGGTTTTTTTATGGAAATTACGTTTTTAGGAGCAACCAGAACAGTAACAGGTTCAAACTTTTTAGTAGAAGGAGCAGGAAAAAAATTTTTAGTAGATTGTGGTATGTGGCAAGGAAAAGCAGAACAAGAAATGGAAAATAGTCAAGAATTTGAATTTAACCCTTTAGAAATTGACTTTATGCTTTTAACACATGCACATATAGACCATTCAGGAAGAATTCCCAAATTATATAAAGAAGGTTTTAGAAATAAAGTATATGCACATAAGGCAACTTGTGACTTATGCACATTAATGTTACCAGACAGTGGACATATACAAGAAACAGAAGTGGAATGGAAAAATAAGAAAAGAAAAAGAAAAGGTGAAGAGCCAATAGAACCAATTTATACAGCAGAAGATGCTGTAAGATGTTTGGAAATATTTGAACCAGTTCAATATGATCAAATCATTGAAATAACACCAGAAATTCATGTAAGATTTAATGATGCAGGTCATATGTTGGGATCTAGCATTATCGAAGTATGGGTAAAAGAAGGAGACAAAGTAACCAAAACAGTTTTTACAGGAGATATAGGAAACAATGATATTCCATTATTAAGTCCTCCAACTATGATAGAAGATACAGACTTTCTTGTTATGGAATCTACCTATGGAAGTAGACTTCATATGAGAAATGATGAAAAAGCACAAATTTTCTTAGATGTTGTATCAGAAACATTAGATAATGGAGGAACTGTTGTGATCCCATCTTTTGCAGTTGGTAGAACACAGGAGATTTTATATGAAATCAACAAATTAAAAGATGAATATGGTGATGATGAGGAATTTAGAAGAAAATATAAAACCATCATGAAAGCACCTGTATATGTGGATAGCCCTTTGGCAATATCTGCAACAGAAGTATTTAGAGAAAATACAGATTTATTTGATGAAGAAACAAAAGAAGAAATTATGAGGGGAGATAATCCGCTAGAATTTCCAGGACTAAAATTTACCAAAACGGCAGATGAATCAAAAGCATTAAATGAGGATCAAACACCAAGCATCATTATATCAGCAAGTGGCATGTGTGAAGTAGGAAGAATAAAACATCATTTAAAACATAATTTATGGAATCCAAAAAGTACCATTCTTTTTGTTGGATATCAAGCACCAGGAACATTAGGATATAGTATTGTTAATGGAGCAAAAACGGTTAAAATATTTGGAGAAGAAATTGCGGTAAATGCAAGAATAGAATATATCGAAGGATATTCTGGACATGCTGACCAAGAATTATTAATGAATTGTATCTATTCTTATATAAAGAAACCAAAACATATCTTTTTAGTACATGGTGAACCAGAATCACAAGATATCTTAGCAGACAAGATAGAGGAAGAAACAAAAATAGGTGTCACCATTCCAGAATTCGGAGAAACATATGAATTAAATGATGAAATTGTTATGACACATAAGATAGAAAGAAGAGTAAATAAAACAATTAAATCAGAAGTATTGCAAAGATTAGGAAAATTAAAAGACGAATTAAAAGATATGGAAATCTATGTTCATCAAGATTTACAAGATGAGAGTTTAAGAGATGAAGATATCTTTAGAATTAATGAAAAGATAAAAGATTTAGAAAAACAAATCTTGAATGTTATCGAAGGATAGAAGATTTAATAAATTATATGGAAATATTTGAGCTTATAAAATAAAAAAATAAAGGGGAATTTTATGAAAAAAATGATAATAGCTATCATTATCATAATATTGATAATGATAATGGTTATTGTTGGATATAAAATTTATGAATATTGTATAGAATTTCGATTAGATAATGCTAATAAATATTTAGTAACAACAGATACTAGATTTTCAACAATGAGAAATGATGGCGGTTCACATGAAAATATATATTATGGCATTGACTTAGAAAAAGGTGAAGTAACTAAATATCAACAAAGTGTAAATGTATATTTAGATTTAGGGTTTACCACAGATATAACAAAGATAGTATTTCACAAAAATCTAGAAGAAAATGATGTGAAAGAATTAAGAACTTTATTAAATGATATATATTCAGAAACTAATCATGAAGAAGAAAACATAGAAGAAGAGGACTCATTAGAAAATGTAACAGAAGAAATAACCCCAAAAGAATTTTTACCGGCATATCATTTTTATACAGTTTCAAATATGAGTTATGGAGAAATAGACGTTTATAACGAGGAATTTATACAAGATTTTTTGAATATAGTAGAAAAATAGGATTGGAGAGAAAAACATGGAAGAAAAATATTTGAATGAAGCAATCATAGGAAATAAAAAGATGCTCGCAACATATACTTCAAAAGGAGAATTACAAAGGCTTTATTTTCCTTCAAGAGAAAATAGACAATATATCAGTTTTTTTCATACAGGAGTAAAAGTAAATAGTTCTGATTTAATCTATTTACATGATGATATTAATAATGTGTATAAACAATATTATGATACAGATACCAATGTTTTGAATACAGAAGTTACAAATACATATTTTAATTTAACGATGTTGCAAACGGATTGTGCATTAATAAAAGAAGATAATGTATTGTTAAAAAAATATACATTTATTAATGAAAGTAAAATAGATTTAGATATCGAATTTTTTATACATGCAGAATTATTATCTGATGAAAATAACCATGTTAGTTGTAAAATAATAGATAATGGAATGCTTCAATATGCCCACGATTTCGTTATTTCTACATTTGCTAAAGATTACAAAATTAACAAACATCAAATTCATGGAAGCAAAGAAACAATTAGACAAACAGAAATATATGATAAAGATTATATTGGTATGTCTAAAGATTCAAGTATTAGCTATAAAATAGGAGTTATTCATCCTAACGAGAAAAAAACAATTGAAATTTGTATTATGGCTGATGAAAATAAAAATATATCTGCGATAGAAGATGAATTGGATAGAATCAGAAGAAAAGATTTGAATAAAGAATGTGTTGCTACAAGAAGTTATTGGAGAAAATACTTAAAAGCACATAATGGATTAAACTTGAAAGAACCACAAAATAGTTATGAAGAAAAAATATTTGAAATTTATAAACGTACAATTTTGTTATTTCCATTATTAACGAATCAAGAAACTGGTGGAATTATTGCATCACCAGAAGTAGATGAATATTTTAACCATTGTGGAAGATATGCTTATTGTTGGCCAAGAGATGCTGTGTTTATAACAAAGGCAATGGATATTTTAAATATGCAAAAAGAAACGGAAAAGTTTTATAAGAATTTCTGTAAAATGACACAAAGCAAAAATGGAATGTGGGAACAAAGATTTTATACAGATGGAAAATTAGCACCTTGTTGGGGATATCAAATAGATGAAACAGCAAGTGTTGTATATGGTGTTTATGAACATTATCAATATACAAAATCTGAAAAATTTTTAAAAGACAATTTAAAAATGTGTGAAAAAGCAGTAGACTTTTTAAAGAAATATGTAAAACAATGGCTCGAAATAAAAGATAAAGATGAAGATATTGTAAAAGAAGAAATTGAAAATAGTTTCTATTCTAATAAAGATAAGATACATGTAAGTTATGATATTTGGGAAATGCATGAAGGAATTCATTTATATTCTTTATCAAGTATTTATGCTGCTTTTGAATGTATCATGAAAATGTATAGAATATTAGATAAAAATGTTTCTGATTTTGATAATAATCGATTAAAGGAAGAGAAAATATTAAAATCAGAAAAGGAATTACAATATTTACAAACAGAAATTAAAAACTTTATTAATGAAAAAATGTATGATAAAGAAACAAATTCTTATTTAAGAAATACAGAAGATAAGAAAATGGACATTAGTATGTTAGGGGCAGTAGAACCATTTCATGTATTTGAGCCAAAAGAAAGAAAAATACTAAATACAATTGAAAAAATGAATTTAAGTATTCGAACTTATACAGGAGGATATCAAAGATTTGAACAAGATCATTATATGAATGGAAACCCTTGGCCAATATCAAATTTATGGATGACATTATATTATTTAGATGCAGGAGAAAAGCAAAAAGCAAAAGAAACATTTGATTTTGTTGTAAAAACAGTTGGAAAACATTATTTTATAGGAGAACAGATTGATAATAATACATTAAAACCAAATTGGGTAATTGGTTTAGGTTGGAGCCATGCAATGTTTATTATTGTATTAGAAAGATTATATAGAAATAAATAGAAATATCCATGAGATTATAGATAAAGAATATAAAAACAAATAAAATGATAAAGGAAGCTAAAAATAGGTAAAGAGGATATCTTATTTTCGGAAATCCTCTTTACCTATTTTAATCTAATTACAATAAAGGTTTCTGTTCAGACTAGTGTACCAGGGGGAAGTATTTATAAATTATTTATTACTCGGTTCAATACAAATATTAAGAAATTCTAAAATCATTTTATGGCACCCTTTCACTTAGTCCTCACTACGTTCGACGTGAACATTTTCCAAAAAATGCTTTAAGAATTTCTAAATATTTTCCAA
>CAWVJG010000168.1:0-4298 GCA_963929465.1 Bacillota bacterium | reverse complement strand
ATTCCATAATGATTATAATAATCTGGGCAATCACATGTAATATCTTCTACCTCTCCATTTTTTACGAAAATATATGTATGGTATTCTTCATTTCCATACACACTTCCTTTAATTTCAAAATTTAATGGGTTTTGATATTCAAAGTCGATAATCTCTACTCTTCCTTCTTCTTTATATTCATGTGCTTTTTTGGTTCTAGATGTTCCTGCATCATCACATAAATTATCTATTATATGTTTATTTATCTCCATAATTTTTTACCTCTCATTGGCAAAAAATTATATCTTATTTTACAATTTTTTTCAAGTGGTCTGCGAGAAATTTTGTCCTTTTGGGGACGGACTCATTTTGTCCAATTGGGGACGTTTCTGTTTGGGACATTTTTGAAATAGTAGGTAATCTAATTGTCTAAAAATAGATATATTTATAATTTATGTGTATATATGCATAAATAATTATCAGTATATTTATTTTATTTTTTAATCTCATTTATTTCAAAAATGTCCCAAACAGAAACGTCCCCAATTGGACAAAATGAGTCCGTCCCCAAAAGGACAAAAACATTCCCCACAATATAATATTGTAGGGAATTATTTTTTTAGGCCAATACGATTACCGTTTTTTTTTTATTATCTTTATCATAATAAGACGCAATTAATTCGTCAAGTTCTACACTAATCTTATAAATGATATGATAATCTTTTCCTTCTTCTATACTTTTATTTAATTTATCACGTAATTTACAAATTTCATCATTTAACATTTCTATCTCTCCTTTTCTCTAATTTATCTTCTGTATATTTATAAATTACCACACAAAAAGCTCTCAGTCAAGCTATTTCACTCGTTTTTGTCAAGTTTCGTATGACGGATTTTTACATTTTTCGACACCAAAAAATAGAAAAAAACAGTATTATGATTTTTCTTATCTTAATACTGTTTTTTCTACCTTCCTCATTATACAACTGATTTTTTTAATTTTTGACAATAGATATTACCATTTTTTCTTCCTTAAATACATCATTTAACACTTGTGTTAAATATTCTACATCAATCGTATCTATTTGATTTAGATAATCAAAACTATTGATTCCCATAAAATAATTTGTCAAAAACATATTAGCAATATTTTCCACGTCATCATAGTCTTTTACATATTCTCCATAAAGTTTCTTTTTTATTCTATTAAAATTACTTTCAGAGATTCCTTTTTGTTTTTGTCTATTGATTTCTTGTTTGATTCTACTATACACTTCGTCTGGTTCATTTGCTTGTCCTGAAATCATCACATGTGCATAGTTTTCTGAATATTCATAGCTTGATCCAATTCCCCCAAAAACAATTCCTTCATCATATAATTGTTTATATAATTCTGAGCTTCTTCCTATTAACAGTTCTAACAGGATTTGAATAGCAATCTCTCTTTTTACCATTTCTTCTGGATTATCTGTTGGTTTTACCTTGATAGCGATTGTATACATTGGTCTACTTACTTCCATTTTTTGTTCTATTTTTTCTTTTACAATTGTGTCTGGTTCTTCTGGATAAAATGTTTGTATTTTTCCACTGGCTTTACTATCTTTTAATCTTTTCTTGATTTCTTCTAGTATATTTTCTGGTTCAAAATCTCCACATACAACAATTGCCATATTCGATAAGTTATAAAATGTATGGTAACATTTATATAAAACTTCTTTGTCTATTTTACTAATAGAATCGATTGTTCCAACAACATCAATTTTCACTGGATGATTATGATATAAGATTTGCATTGCATTTAAATATACTTTCCAATCTGGAGAATCATCATACATCATAATTTCTTGTCCAATGATTCCTTTTTCCTTTTCTACATTCTCGTCTGTGAAATAAGGATTTTGCACATAATCCATTAATTCATCCATTGCTGGATAAAAATTATCTGTGCATCCAAATAAATATGCTGTCATATCATTTGTTGTAAAAGCATTTGCATCCACTCCCAAAGATGTTAATGTATCTAAACTATTGGTACCGTTTTCTTGTTCAAATAGTTTATGCTCTAAAAAGTGAGCAATACCATTTGGCACTTCTGTTTTTGTATTTTCTCCAGGAACAATAAATACATTTTCATTTGAGCCATAATTGGTTCCCCATATCATATATTTTTTCTTCATTCCTTTTTTAGGAATAATCATGACTGTTAAGCCATTTTCTAATTTTTCTAAATATAACGTTTCCTTTACTTTCGAATTTTCTATCACTTGCATCTATTTTTCTCCCATCATATTAATTTCTTAAAAAATAAATTGTATTGATTTCCACTTTATTGGCAACTTGTATAAGATCTTCTTTATTTACTTTTCCTATTCTTTCTATATAGTCATCTACTGATTTTTGATTTCCTGACATTTCTTGTCCAAAATAATACGTAATGCTTGTATCTTGTTCATCATCAATTGTTTTGATTGATGATATAATTGCTTTTTTGGCATTTTCTACTTCTTCTTCAGTAAAATCTCCATTTTTCATATCTTCTAATTGTTCTTTTATTAAATTTAATGCCTTTTCATAATTTGATATTTCTATTCCACAATTTACAAATATATTGTCTTTATATCTGAAATATCTAGAGCTTGCTTCATATGCTAAGTTTGCTTTTTCTCTGACATTTTGAAATATTTTAGAGTTTGCACTTCCACCTAAAATAGTGTTATATATCATGACATTATATTTTTCGTCTTCATTTTGTGAATTGACATCAAGACCTACTACTAATTTTCCTTGCATAACATCCATTTTTTCTATTTTTTCGCCTTGCTTAACCGTATTTTTTTCACTCTCTGTATTATAACTAGGTTCTCTTTCTTCCAATTTTTTTACATTTTGATTTTCTACTATAATATTTTCTACTTCTTCATTGACATTTCCTGAAACAAAAATATCTATTTTGCATTGATCTATTAATTGTTTATATCTTTCATATAAACTGACTTCGTTAATATTATCTATATCTTCTACATATCCAAATCTATATAGTCCAAATGGTTTTCCTTTATACATTTCTTCTATACATCTATCTAATGCATATCTTCTTTTATTATCAATTCTTCCTGCTATTCTTTGTTTCATATTGCTTTTTTCTTGCTCTACATATTCTTTTTTGAAAGCATTGTTTTCAATTAATGGATTAAATATAATGTCTAAAATATTTTCAATAGATTTTTTTAATATATTCTCATTAGATTGTGGTAAAAAGGCATCATTTACAGATTCGATATAAAATTTTAATACTTGATTGTCTCCCGTCTTATCAATACCACAGTCAAAACTAGCACCATATAATTCTTCTAATTGTTTACTAATCTCTTCTTGTGTTTTCATGTTGTTTGTTCCTCTTCTTAATACTGCCGAAATAAGTGCATTTGCTGTTACATTCTCTCTTTCTAGTTTTGTTGTTAAAAATATGGCTACTAAGTTTGTTTTAAATTTATCTGTATTTAAAATATGAAGCTTGATTCCTTTTTTTATTTCTTTTTTTGTATAATTCATATTTTTCCTTTCCTTGATATTTGGTTATTTTTGGTCTTTTCCCACTTTTTCTATTTTTCTTAAATTACCAAATTTTCAATTTTATTGATTTCTTTTATTATGTATTATATTATAACACAATATTCATTAATTATGACATTTCTTATGTTAAACTTTTAATATTTCGTCTAAAGTTGCTATATACAACAATCTATTGCTTTTGTTGATACAAAAATTTCTATACTTCTTTCTGTGTAACATTATTTTTTGTTGAATAGGAAAAACTCGATTTTTCTTTTGAAAATAAAATTTTAATATTTATTTTCACTTTGAGTTGCGTAACTTAAAGTTTCATATTGTTTCCTATACCATAAAAAAACGAGATATTATTTTGAAATAATATCCCACTTTTTTATGTATTAAAATTTTCTTTTTCTTGCTGCCTCAGATTTTTTCTTTCTTTTTACACTAGGTTTTTCATAATGCTCTCTCTTACGAACTTCTTGTAATACTCCATTTCTAGCACATTGTCTTTTGAATCTTTTTAGAGCATCTTCTATATTACCATTATTAACTTTTATTTCTAACATTTAAATTCCCCTCCTTCCGGTCATACGAAAACTGTATGTTGGGATAACCCTTATTCAACGATATATATTATACCTTATTGGCTCCTAGTTGTCAATAGAATTATTTCTAAATTGTATTTAATTTATGATAAAATCACCTTAAAAGTTTAGAAACGAATATTTCACCCTAGATGTATAAAAATAGAAAATATAGACAAA
>CAWVJG010000167.1:0-2600 GCA_963929465.1 Bacillota bacterium | reverse complement strand
CTTTTAAAATAATATTTTTATTTTTTTATAAAAAAACTATTTTTTCTTATTTATAAACGAAAAAAATTGGCATCTATTAGAAAAAATACCAATTTTTTGTTATATTTTTTATTAAATGGTGGAGGTGAGGAGAGTCGAACTCCTGTCCATAATACCTTCCAAATAGACTTCTACAAGTTTAGTTTATTTTTTATATTCATCTAACTTACACCAATAAACAGGTTTAAATTAGATATAGCTTTTAAAATACCCACTATCTTCAAAGCAAAGATAGCTTTGTTTCCTACTAATATGACACTTTATCTAAATGCGTAGGAACACTTAGGAAAGCGTAGCTGCAACTAGGCAGCTAAAGCATACTCATTATTATTTTCTGCGTTTATATTTAGTTTCCCGTTTTTTTAAGTGGCCAACGAGAATCCACTACTTGCTATCTATCCTTCTAGTATTATGTCGAAACCAAGTACACCCCCATGTACTTATTTATTATACAATATCTATATATTTTTTTCAATAAGTAATTTTGGAAATCACCTTATATGTAAATCTTATACTTATAAAAAAAAAGTTATAGATAAATAACATTATCTATAACTTCCTATTACTAATTTTAATCTAATAATTGACATTGTTCTTTATACCATGCTGGACTGCAAACCATGATAATTTGACAGTTTCCTTCCCAAAAGTATACTTCTTCTTTGTCAATTAAAATGACATCTCCTTGTTTAAAATCTATTTGTTCATGTCTTTTATGTATTGTGCCATTTCCTTCTAGGATATAAGCCATTTCTTTACATTTTAAGTTTGAACAATAGCCTTTTTCAGGATATCTTCCTTGTATCGTATTAATACAAAAATCCATATCTTTATCATTTAATTTTTTAGAATACTCTAGCAAATAGCTTGTATCACTATTTATGACTTTTTGTGCTTCTTCCTTTTTTACAAATTTCATATTCATTCTCCTTCTTGATATATATTTATTTTAATTTTAACATGTATAACTTTCTTAAAAATCCATTAGATAATCTCGTTTCTTTTACAAATTTTAATCCAACTCTTTCAAGTGTTTTACAGCTTCCTATATTATTAGGATGTGCCATTGAGATAATATAATCAAATCCTAATTCTTTTGCTAAATTTAATTCTATTGTTTGAAGTTTTGTGGTAATGCCATTTCCTCTATATTCTGGTAAAACTAAGTTTCCCCCTAATTCACATACTTGATATTCTTCAAGTCCAAATTCTTTTTTAAAATCTGCAAGCATCTCTTGTGAAACATATAATTGTGCCATTCCAGCAAGTTTATCTCCATCATAAGCTCCATATAATGGGGCATAATTTTTTTCATCAAACATACTGTCATATTCCCATTGTTCATAAGGAATAAAATATTCTTTGTTTTCTAATCCTCCTAATACTGTTTCTATCAATTTAAATAATTGATTCTTATCTTTTTCTTCAATCTTCTTATACACTAAATTCATTTTAAAACCTCCTTTAAATTTTTAGAATATGTTTTTAATTTTTGAAAACAAGTATATGCCTCCATGACTTCTTTGGAATTTTTAGAGATATATCCTCTTTCTTTCATACCTTCTGGTAAATCTGCAATTAAAATTTCTTTATCAATACCATCCCAACCTGCACCAACAATTTCTAATAATTTAGGCTCTTTTTCTTTTATCTCATCATAATCCACAAATAGTGTTTTGATATTACTTTGCATATAAATTTTTAATGTTTTATTTTGTTTAAACTCTTTTATTTTATCTTTACTAAAGATAAAAATTCTTTCTACATTTACTCCTCTATTGGCTACTTCTAAGTTGATTTGTCTAAACTTCATTTCTTGTGGTTCTTCTGTCCATTCATCTTCTAACATGGTTGATGCACACCATAAATAAGATTCTTTATTTAATCTTCTAAAACAATGATTTAATGCTCTATAAAATTTTCCAATTTCTAAATTTTCTGTTCTTCCATTATATCCAAATTCAATTTTTCCGCCATCTGTTTCGATAGCCATACCAGTTGTATTTTTAAATCTGAGTAATAGCTCAACAATATCTTCTACGATTTCATGCTCGTTTATAATACATTGTTTATCCTTTGATATGTCTAAAAGAAGTGTATTGATTCGCAGTCCTATCTCATTTTTTAATGTTTCTGCTAAATTCTTTTCGATTGGATTTCTTTTTGAATCCTTGTCATCAACAATCACAATACTTGATTCCGAATGTAATTTATTTGTAAAATGGACAATAAAATTTTCCTCCATTTTATCCATATGATGTTTTGCAAAATAGATAAGCCCTTCATAATATTTGGATACATTTTCTAGATTATCTTGTATTTTTTCAATTTCTCCATATTCTACAATATATCCCTCTTTTTCTAGACATTCTTTCATATATGTATTCCAATCTTTTTTGCTATTAACTATCATAATTTTTTTAGGTATATGAATATATTTATAGATATTGCTTCTTCTATCTGAGGGTTTCAAGGTATCTTCTGGAATTTCCCACACCATTCCATTTTTAATAGCTCCATGAATTCTATTTTCTTTACATAGTTTGATAATTCTTCTTTCT
>CAWVJG010000166.1:0-3967 GCA_963929465.1 Bacillota bacterium | reverse complement strand
TAAAATAAAAAATAAGACGTTTTTAAATTTTATTAATATAAATAGTCTAATAAAAAGAAAAAAAGACAACGCACGAAAATCAAAAATAAGCCAATTTTATTTTTTAGTAATATAATTTTATATCTTAAATAAATAGAAAATAAAAAATAAATTAAAATAAAAATAAAAAATACATAAAAAATGAAGCACGAAAATCAAAAATAAGCCGATTTTATTTTTTAATAATATAATTTGTTATTAAAAAATGAAATAAAAAAATTAAAAATATAACAAAAATAAAACAAAAAATAGAAATAAAAATAAAAGAAAAAAATAAAAAGTTATACACAAATGGAGAAGAATATGTGGATAAGTAAAATAAGTTTAAACAATTTTAGAAATTATGAAAATGAAATAATTGAATTAAATAAAAATTTAAATATATTTTATGGTGAAAATGCACAGGGAAAAACGAATATAATTGAAAGTATTTTTTTATGTAGTATGGGAAAATCCTTTAGGGCAAAAAAAGATAGCGAAATGATTCAATTAGGAAAAGAAAATGCAATGATAGAAATTCTTTACGAAAAATCTGATAGATGTGGAAAAATAAAAATTGATTTATCAAATAAAAAAAATATATTTTTAAATGGAATTAAACTAAAAAAATTAAGTGAATTATTAGGGAATATAAATGTAGTTATTTTTACGCCAGACGATATTCACATTTTAAAAGGTGGACCACAAAATAGAAGAAGATTTTTAGATATTATGATAAGTCAGTTAAAACCAAATTATATGTATAATTTAAATTTATATTTAAAAACAATTGAACAAAGAAATAATTATTTAAGACAAATTAGAGAAGAAAATAAAGGCGAAGAATTATTAGATATTTGGGATGAAAAATTAATAGAATATGCCGAAAAAATATGTGAATATAGAAAAGAGTTTATAAAAAAAATACAAGAAAAAATAATAAAAATTCATAAAGAAATAACAGATAATAAAGAAGAATTAAAAATTGAATATCATTCAGATTGTGAAGATAAAGAAAAATATAGAAAACTATTAAAAGAGAGAAGAAAATTAGATATTATAAAAGGATATACCACAAAAGGAATTCACAGAGATGATTTCACAATATTTATAAATGATAAAGACTTAGGGACATATGGATCTCAAGGACAACATCGAACAGCAATTTTATCTTTAAGAATGGCTGAATTAGATATTATATATGATGAAATTGGTGAATATCCAATATTATTATTAGATGATTTTATGTCAGAACTAGATGAAAAAAGAAGAAAACATTTATTAGAGAAAATTGAAAATATACAAGTAATAATCACTTGTACTGATAAAATAAAACTTGAAAATAAAAATATTTTAATATATAATGTAAAAGACGGAAAAGTGATAAAAGAAAATCAAGAAGTTTAGGAGGATACACAAATGGAAAAATATAATCATAAGTATGGGGCAGAACAAATACAGGTATTGGAAGGACTTGAAGCCGTAAGAAAGAGACCAGGAATGTATATAGGAAGTACATCTATTAGAGGACTTCATCATTTAGTTTATGAAATTGTAGATAATGGTGTAGATGAAGCTTTAGCAGGGTATTGTACTGAAATTAATGTTATTATAGAAAAAGGAAATGTTATTTGTGTAACAGATAATGGTAGAGGAATACCAGTAGAAATACATCCAAAAACACATATCTCAACAGCAGAAACTGTATATACAGTTCTACATGCTGGAGGAAAATTTGGTGGAGATAGCGGATATAAAGTATCAGGAGGATTACATGGTGTTGGTGCTTCAGTAGTAAATGCTTTATCTACTTGGGCTGAAGTAACAATAAAAAGAGATGGTGGACTTTACCAAATGTCTTTTGAAAAAGGAAAAACAGTAAAAAAGCTAGAAAGAATAGGGGATGCAGAAGGAACAGGAACTAAAGTTAGATTTTTAGCTGATGATACTATCTTTGAAAGTTTAAATTATGAATTCGAAGTATTAGAAAAAAGATTTAGAGAAATAGCCTTTTTAACAAAAGGATTAAAGATTACAATAGAAGATCAAAGAGAAGAAACACCTAAAAAATCTGAATTTTGTTATGAAGGTGGTTTAATATCTTTTGTAGAATATTTAAATAAAAATAAAGAAAAGTTACATAAAACACCAATATATATAGAAAAAGATGGAGAAGTACCAGTAGAAATTGCTATACAATATACATCAAGTTATTCAGAAAATATATATACATTTTGTAATAATATTAATACTATTGAAGGTGGAACACACTTAGAAGGATTTAAGAGAGCTTTAACAAAAGTTATGAATGATTATGCAAGAAGTCATAATATATTAAAAGAAAAAGATAGTAATTTACAAGGTGAAGATATTAGAGAAGGAATAACAGCTGTTGTATCTGTAAAGGTAAAAGAACCTCAATTTGAAGGACAAACAAAAACAAAATTAGGTAATAGTGAAGTTACAGGTGTGGTACAAAGTATGGTAAATGAAGCATTATCTACATTTTTAGAAGAAAATCCATCTGTAGCCAAAGCTATATTAGATAAATGTATTAGTGCATCAAGAGCTAGAGAAGCAGCAAGAAAAGCTAGGGAATTAGTAAGAAAGAAAAGTAGTTTGGAAACATCTACATTACCAGGAAAGCTTGCAGATTGTAGTAGTAAAAATGCAGATGAATGTGAGGTTTATATAGTTGAGGGAGATTCAGCAGGAGGTAGTGCAAAACAAGGAAGAGATAGAAAATTCCAAGCAATATTACCTTTATGGGGAAAAATGTTAAATGTAGAAAAAGCTAGAGCAGATAAAATATATGGAAATGATAAATTAAATCCAGTTATTGTTGCTATAGGTGCAGGAATTGGCGCAGATTTTGATGTTACAAAAATAAGATATGGAAAAGTTATCATCATGGCAGATGCTGATGTTGATGGTTCACATATTAGAACATTATTATTAACATTTTTCTTTAGATATATGAGACCATTAATAGAAAATGGAAATGTATATTTAGCACAACCACCATTATATAAATTATCTAAAAAAGGAATGGAAGATAAATATTGTTATACAGATGAAGATTTGGAAAAAGCATATAAAGAATTAGAGGAAAAGGGAATTACAAGAGACTCATTATCATTACAAAGATATAAAGGTTTAGGAGAAATGAATCCAGAACAATTATGGGATACAACAATGAATCCAGAAACAAGAATTCTTATTAAAGTAACTATGGAAGATGCTCAAAAAGCAGATGAAATCTTTACATTATTAATGGGAGACGAAGTAGAGCCAAGAAGAGAATTTATACAACAAAACGCAAAATATGTAAGAAACTTAGATATATAGGAAAATTATTTTTGAAAATAAATTTAAAATTTAAAGGCAGATAATAAATCATTATCTGCCTTTAATCAGTAAAGCTAATAATAATCGCAGTTAAAACTAAAATACATAATTTTCAAATCTAGCATATATTACTATATGCGTAAACTTTAAACCACATATATTAATCATTCACTTGACCATTAATACACCACTAACAACTAAATTCATCCATTGAAAGGACTACTAATAATCACTAGAAGATATAAGAATAATCGTAACTAAAATATATTACATATTATTTTGCCACAATACAGATTATAAAAAGAAAATCTAAAATAAAAATATAGCATCCAAACAAGTAATATATTCATATCTCCAACATATTATAATATTTCAAAAAACACCATAATACATTTTTGCTCAAATAATAATAAACGAATAAACATCTAATATTATTTTTTGTTTAACTATTATTAACCTTACATTATTATTATAGTCAAAAATAAAAAAAATATTCAAAAAAAATAAAAAATGATAAAATAAAAATTAGAATGAATAATTAAAAAATAATAATAAATAATTAAAATAAATAATAAAAAAATAATTAAAATAAATAATAAAA
>CAWVJG010000165.1:0-20423 GCA_963929465.1 Bacillota bacterium | reverse complement strand
TTATTTTCTTATTCCTAATTTTTCAACGATTGTTCTATATCTATTGATATCTTTTTTAGCTACATAGTTTAATAGGTTTCTTCTTTTTCCAACCATTTTTAGAAGTCCTCTTCTTGAATGGTTATCTTTTTTGTGAACTTTTAAGTGTTCTGTTAATTCATTAATTCTTTCTGTTAAAAGAGCAATTTGAACTTCTGGTGAACCAGTATCATTTTCTTCTCTTTTATATGTGTTAATGATTTCTTGTTTTCTTTCCTTTGTCATCGTTTACACCTCCTATTTTTTGTTTTCTCCTTTAACTGAGCTTAAGATTTGGTGCTTATCTATAAGCTAAGTAAAAGGTATGTTGTTTTTCAACATACCTATTTTACTATAGATTTGTAAATTTTGCAAGTCTTATTCTTGATTTTCTCATTTTTGTCTAATTGGGGACGTTTTGAGGGATTTTTGGGACGGCGAAAAGGGACAAAAATTAATTACTTGAATAATTTTCTTAAAAATTCTTTTATTTTTCCTAACACTCCTTCCTCTTTTACAACAAGAGCTTTTTCTTCATTTTTATTCGTTTCATGCTCTTCTGAATTATGAATGATTTCATTTTTCACTTCTTGTGGAATAGGAATAATTATATTTTTATACTCATATAATATGTCATCTTTTCTTATTGTATCTTGTACATTTTCTAAATTTGCATTTACAAATACATTTTTACTATGCACTAAATTGATAAATGTATATGCTTTATTTACATCTTTTGTATATATAACTGCTCCTCTAGTTTTATTTCTATTTATTTTTTCTATTACTTCATCTACTTTTCCTGTTACCATAATAGCATTATGATTCTTATCTGCTTCATCTTTGAATATATCATTTTCTAAATATACATACATTTCATCGGTTTCTTTTTTACCTTCTACTCTTGGTGTTTCTAAACGATTTCCTTTATCATCATATGTATATATTACTTTATCAAAATACTCATAAAAACACTCATCATATGGTAATAACATGATTAAATTCTCGCTGATTTCAAACTTTTTCAATGCTTCTTTTATAATTAACAAAACTAATGATTTAACATTATCTTCAGCATATTCTACATCAGAGATGGCTATTGCATTTCTTGATTTTATTGCTCTTATATACCATTTTATGACTTCTTGTGTATCATATACTTCTATGGCTATTACACCAATTGGCATAGCAATACAAGTGGATAAAAATTTGTCTTGATTTATTTTTAATTTTGCATATCTTTTATATGAATCTTCTTTTTCTATTTCTTTATCTATTATGTCAAATATATCTTCATACGATATATTCTCTTTTTGTAATTTTATTAACTCTCTAATCTCGCTTTCATTTACTTTTATCCTATCCTTTATATATTTTAATATATCCTTTGTTAACTCATATTTATTATTTAACCTATAATCTCTTGAAGCTTCTTTTAATTTATAAATATTATCTTTCATCATTTGTCTTTTCTCCTTTTCTCATCGTTTTTCTTAATTCATCAAGACCTTCTTCCTTTTCTTTTCCTCTTAATTTTTCTGTTTCTTTCACTCTATTTAATAATTCTTGTATTTTTTTCTCTTCTTCTTTTATGGCTTCCACTTGTGGCTCTATATATACTCCAAACATTTCTATATCTTCATTATTGCTAAAATAATCATATTGAATCTCTTCTTTATTATCTGCATATATTAATCCTTTTTCTTTGTCATAGCTAATTTCGTTTTCATCATCATCATATATTTTTACCAATCCTTTTCTTAACATTCGTTTTATATTAATCAATGACGTATTTCTCGTTGCATCACAGTGAATCATTTCTCCTTTTTCTCCTGCTTCTATTAGTAATTTATATAATGTGTCAGTAGATTCTGCTGTGGCTAATTTTACATTTCCTTGCGATTCTTTACTACTTGTTTCTGCATTCATCGCTCCTACTATTGCTAAATCTGATATTTCTATATTTCCATCTTCATTTTCACCATATATTAAATACCAATCTTTGTTACTTCCTATTACTATTTTTGCATCTTCTATATCATAAATATCTTCTATATCCTCCATATCTTGTACTCTGTCATTTATGATTTGCTGTTCTTCTCTATATGCTTGTCTTTCTAACTTTCTGATTAGATCTATTTCATTTTCTGATATATTTGTCGCTGTGTATATCGTTGGGTCTTTCACATTTTTATACCATAATGGAATTTCTTGAATATTGTTCTGATTTGAATTTTCTTTTTGTCTTTTCAGAATTTCTTTTCTTTCTTCTTCAGGCATTTCCGTTAATATGACTGGCTTTCCTGGTGAACCAAATGGTGCTTCACCTTTTGTGGAATCTATCCATGGATACATATATCCTTGTTTCGTTTTATATTGATAATATGCTTCATCTGCAACAACCGTTTCTGCTTCTGGTAAGTCATCTAATCCTTCCAAATCATTATACCCTGTTCCTGCTATTACTTCTTTTAGCACAAATCTATCATATTGTTCTTGTGTTATTTTTCCCTCTTTTTGCAATTTTCTTAAAAATTTCTTGTCTATTTCAATCGCTTGTTTTCCTGCCTGCTTATATAATTCTAATATCTCTTTATGATCTTCCTTAGGAATTTCTTCTAATATTTCTTGCGGAATTTCTATATTATCAAAACATAATCTATCTCTTGCACCATCTTTTCCTTTTTGTCTAATAGTTAGTGATTGTGCTACAATATTTCTTTCTCCATTTTCTCCAATTTCTTCTACAACAAATATTCCTGCATTTTCTTCTATGGAACCTAGTAGCATAGAAGCTTCTCCTATATCTCCAAATTTTTGGCAACATGTTGTTATATTTCCTGCAAACAAATTTAATACATCATCTGGTGCTAACATTCTGGCTTCATATTTTTTACCCTTTACACGAATTGGTGGTATACTGCTTCTTTCTCTTCTTTTTGTTATTTCAAATACATCTTGCACATATTCAAACTCTTCTTCTGTTGTAATTCCTCCTACCGAACTTGCTAGTCTAGCTAATTCTTCGTTTCCCTCTCTGGTATTGGCAAACTTTGAATTTAATAAATACCCCATTATATCAGAAAGTTCTAATTTTCCACTTTTATATATATTTTTCAATTCTCTAGAATTGACAATTCTTTTAAAATGATTATGTATTCTACCAAATTCCATATAATATTCTGGATTAGACAAAAATTCTTCTTTATGCTTTTTAAAAAAATCCATAAATTCTTCAGAATATGGTTCTTGTACTGAACCAAACATATCATGTATTTGTTTATATGTTACAACATCCCCATATTTCCTCAATAATTCATATGCTTCTTCTCTATCTGCATCCTCTTTTAACTCTGCAATGGATGTTGTTTCTATTTCTATGTTTAGCTTTGCCTTTAATTTTGCTATTTCATCTTCTGCTAATCCATTTGGTAAATTATCAAATGTATATCCCAATTCCACTAAAGCTTGATTAATTTTATATTTCCAAGCTCCACCAATTTGTTTCTTGGTTTCTTTTAACGCTGTTACTGCTGTATGGTTTAATAAGTTTGATACTTTTTCATCTTCTAATAAATCTAACATTTTTGATATGATTTTGTCTTGATTTTGTCTTACATAATGTGAATGTGCTTCTCCTGTTTTTTCTGCTAATTTCTCTGCTAGATTTTCTTTCGTGACTTCTCCTTGTTCTTTAATCAAATCTTTTATTGCACTTTCTATCATGATTCTTACTGGCTTTACTTGTGCTCTTACAATTCCTATTTCATCTCCAGTATTTTCTGCTAATTTTTCTTCTACTGTTTCTGCTATTTTTTCTAAATTGATTTTTATAATTTTAGCATTGATTTCTTCTTCTATTTTTTCAATATTATCTAAGTCTATTTCATATCCTGCACGCTCCATACTCATTTTTACCAGGTCTTTTAAAGAATATCTTTGTGTATCTTCTTCTAATATCTTATTTAACTCTTTAAATATTTTCATTTCTGCACTATTTTTATTTTGCTCATCTTTTTTGTACATCTGCAGTTCTCTATTTAGTGCTTTAAATATTTCTAAAGTAACTCCCAAATCACCTTGTGCTTGAAATTTTAAATCATATAAACTTTGGAATACTTCATTTTTTTCTGTCATATATTTTTTGATGTCTTTTTCTTTTAGATTTGGTATTTCAAATATCTTTTCTGTTTCCTCTATTCCTATACTTTTTATCATTCTATGATAAAATATATCCATTTGTTTTTCACCATAATCTGAATCTTGTTCTAAATATACTTTATTTCTTTCCTTTAATGTTTCAAATCTTTCTAAATCTTCTCCGAACATTAATGTTTGGTCAATTGGCATTTCTTCACGATATAACGTTTCTAATACTTGGTCTGATATATTATTTGACATAATAATTCTTTGTAATTTTATACAATCTTCAAAAAGATTTTCACCTATACTTGTTACACTTTCTGGTATTTGGATTTCTTTTAAACTTGTACAATACTGGAAAGCTCTCTCACCTATACTTGTTACACTTTCTGGTATTTGGATTTCGTTTAAACTTTTACAATACTGGAAAGCTCTCTCACCTATACTTGTTACACTTTCTGGGATTTGGATTTCTTCTAAACTTTCACACCCAATAAAAGCTTGAAAACCTATACTTGTTACACTTTCTGGGATTTGAATTTCTTTTAAACTTTTACAACTACCAAAAGCAGTCTCACCTATACTTGTTACACTTTCTGGGATTTGGATTTCTTCTAAACTTTTACAATCATCAAAAGCCAAATTACCTA
The DNA here is from genome assembly GCA_963929465.1 of Bacillota bacterium. GTDB lineage: Bacteria > Bacillota > Clostridia > TANB77 > CAG-508 > CAG-269. The sequence continues at coordinate 15,612 of CAWVJG010000165.1, read as the reverse complement.
TACTTGTCACACTTTTTGGGATTTGGATTTCTTTTAAACTTTCACACCCAATAAAAGCTTCTTTACCTATACTTGTTACACTTTCTGGGATTTGGATCTCTTTTAAACTTTTACAAAACTGGAAAGTTCTCTCACCTATACTTGTTACATTTTCTGATATTTGGATTTTTTCTAAACTTTCACACTTACTAAAAGCCTCTTCACCTATACTTGTTACACTTTCTGGGATTTGGATTTCTTTTACACTTTTACAATTCTTGAAAGCTGCCTCACCTATACTTGTTACACTTTCTGGTATTTGGATTTTTGATAAACTTTCACACCCAATAAAAGCTTCTTTACCTATACTTGTTACACTTTCTGGGATTTGGATTTCTTCTAAACTTGTACAATGCCAGAAAGCACTCTCACCTATACCTGTTACACTTTCTGGTATCTCCAGTTTTCCATTTATTATATCACTATCAAAAACTCCTTTTAATACTCCATTTTCAATTATCATCTGTATTTTCTCCTAAAATATTTTTACGAATTATAAATTATTTTTTGTCGTTTTACGATCTTTTATATTTTCACATTATCATAAATCTCAAATATTTGCAAGGATTTCTCTTAATCTTACATTCTGTTTCGTTAAATATAAATACCCAATCAAAGCCTCAAAAGCTGTTGCATACATATATTCTTGTACATTCGAATTTTTAGGTAAATGATGATTTTGTGTATTTCTTCCTCTTCTGACAATATCTTTTTCTTCATCAGTTAACATTTCATAAATTTCATTTAACTTTTCTGCTTGACTTTTCGCTTTTACATATTTAATCGCTTCTATATGTAATTTATGAGGTTTCAAATTGGTTTCATTAATTAATTTATTTCTTATAAATAACTCATACACGGCATCTCCAATATATGCCCATGTCAATGGTGACATTAAGTCTACTTCTTGTTTTGTTCTATTTATTTCTAAAAATTCTTCCATTTTTTCTTCCTTTACCTTTATATTAATCATTTTTTCTTTTTTCATGATTATATTATAATTTTTTTACTTTTATTATTTACCATTTTTATATTAATTCATTTTTGCATAACTTTACATAAAAATGTCCTAAACAGAAACGTCCCCAAAAGGACATTCTAATGTAATTCTTCCTATCTTACCATTTTTAAACTCATCTAATAGAATCCTTGCAGTTTTCTCTTCATCAATATTACCACCAGAAATGATGCAACCTCTTTTTTTACCGACTGCTAAAAAGATTTCATAAATATTCTCATTTTCTGGTCTTTCTTCATTTTGCATTTGTTCATTAATATATTCTTCTGTTAGTTTATATCTCTCACATAATTGTTTTGGATAACTTTCTATTAAAAATTTTACTAAATGATAGGCAATTTCTGTTCTCTGCAAAATATCCTCTTTTATCGTTCCAGTAAATGCAAGATGTAAGGCTACTTCTTCACTTTCAAATTTAGGCCATAATACACCTGGTGTATCTAATAATTCGATTTTTTCATTGATACGAATCCATTGTTTTTGTTTTGTAACACCTGGTTTATTTCCCACACCTGCAGATGTTTTTTTAGAAATTCGATTAATAAATGAAGATTTTCCCACATTTGGTATCCCCAATACCATCGCTTTAATCTTTCTTCCAATTCTTCCTTTTTCTGCTTGGTTTTTCAAATCTTCTTCCATAATTTTTTCTATTTTTCTAACACATTCTTCTATTCCTTTTCCAGAATTAGAATCTGTTAAAACTGCTGGAATATTTTTATTTTTAAAATATTCCACCCATTTTTTGTTTTGTCCTTCATCTGCTAAATCACATTTATTCAATACGATTATTTTCTTTTTCTTCCTTGTAATTTCTGCTATATCTGGATTTTGACTAGATATTGGAATACGTGCATCTAGTAATTCTATTACAATATCTACTAATCTTACATCTTCTATAATTTGTCTTTTGGTTTTTGCCATATGTCCTGGATACCAGTTTATATTTATTTTATTTTCATTCATTATTATCACCTACTTTAAATTGTTTTTATTACCTTTTTATCCAATATCTTTGTAATATTATTTCATTATTATTTACCTCATTCTCTAATTTTCTACTATTTTTTATAACTGTTCTTGCAGATGTAATGTTATCTTTGTAAATTATTAGATTCTATTGTTATTTTTCTACCAATATACATTGCATGTCCACACATAGAAATAATTTCTTCTTTTCTAGATGTTTTTTCGATAATTTCAATTATTTTATTAAACATTTCTTTATCTTTTATGTTATACAAACTATCTTCTTTTTCATAACCAATTCCTCGTATTGACAACATATCTATTTGTTCAAAACCATTTTTACTAAATAATTTTTTTATTTCATCTAAAGTAGGATAATATCCTTCTTGAAACCCAGATAAACTATTATTATTAAATTTTCCTGTTTCAAATACTTTGTTTAAATTATCTACATTGACTTGTTCATTATGTCTAAAATATCTATCGATTATAGCGATACTACCTGATAAATATGGAATAAAACTAGCAAATATAAGTCCACCATTTTTTAAAACTCGATATATTTCATTTATACATTTTTCTCTTTCATCTTCATCTAACAAATGATAAAGTGGGCCAAATAATAAAACTACATCAAATGTATCATTTTCATAAGATAAATTTATTGCATTCTCTATGTCACAAGATATAAGATTATCTACTTTTTCTAAATCCTTCTTATTCCTTGCTTCTTCAATTAATTTTGGTGAAAGATCTGCTAAAGTAACTTTATTCAACATTTTAGCAAGTGGAAAAGAATACGCACCAGCTCCACCACCTAAATCTAATATTTTATATTTTTTATTTAAATAACTTTTTAATATTCTCATTGTCATTTCAAATTCTAATTTTCCACTATTATCATTTATTAATCTATTCTTTTCATCAAATTTATTATAATATTGTTTTACTTTTTCAAAATCCGTCATTTTTATACTCCCTTTTATTGTTTTGTTTAGTTTTTTATTTTTCAAGCTGTTAAATATTAATACATATTTATTCATTCTAATCCAAATAGAAAGATTAATTTAGTCAAAAAATTCTTGATTTTCAATGCATTCATCATGTTTTCGCATTTGCCATATCATCTCAGTTAATAGATGTATTCTTATTTTCACTCATAAATATCACTTCCTTGCTTATTTCTTTACTATTAAACATTTTTGTTATTAAGTTTCGTTTTTGAATTATCTATCACTACTTTCTTAAACTCTTCTTTTTCACTTTCATTTGCCCAATAATTATAAAAAATATATCCTAATAAATTTACTGTTTCTTCTAACAAATCTTGTTCATAAATTTTCTTCTTATTATCATAATTGAAATAATAATCCTTATCCATATTAGATACAATCATTGTATACAATTCGATAGGAATTAAATGTAATAAATCTTCATCTACATATTTTAAACATATAAATACTTCTTTACATGCTTTACGATAATTATCTTTCATCTATTTCTTTATCTTCCTTTCTATGAAATAAGTTTCTAAAAAATGCTTTTACTTTTTCTAATCCTCCAATTGTAGATTTTTGAGCAACTGTTTCTATTTCTTTTTTATTAGCCACATTCTCTCTTTCTTTTTTCATTTCTTGGTATCTTCTCTCAAAAGCTCCATATCCATTTTTTTCAATATATTCGTTTAAAGCTATTGAATATGCTGCTATTCCATATTTTCTATATCTTTCTGATTTTTCTGGTTGAATACGCATAAAAATGTCTCTTTCATATTCCATATATTGTGCATCTATGATTCTTAAGCCATCATCATTAGCATCTCTTAATTTATTTGTTCTTCCTACATTACAACCAAGAGCATCAAACCATACCATACCATCATCTCTTATTCTGTTATACATCGTCTGTGCAATATCTTTATCATTTTCTGTATACACTATTGGTAATCTTTCAAATACTGTCATCCATCTATATCCCTCTTCTAAGTCTAATTCTTTTTCTGGTTGTACTATATTTGGATTATTTATTATATTAAACGTTTTTCCAAATTTTATAATTTTGTCATCAAATTCAAAAACCTCACTAGAAGAACCTTGTAATCTTTTTCCAAATTGCAAAATACTTGAATTATGGCTTTTCCTTATATCTTCTATTATATGATATGCACTCTCAAAATCCGTTTCTTCTATATATTCTCCTGCTATAAATCTAACATATTCTTTTCTTTTTTCATCTAATGTAAGTTCTTCATTTTTTCCTAATAATTTATCGATAATTTCTTCCTCATGTTCTTTTAAAAATTGTTTTGTTTCCATATCATCTGCTTCTATTTGACGTAATAAATTTGACCAATTTTCTTGTGATATTTCTTCTATTTGTATCATTTTTTCACCTTATTTCCTATCATCTTAATAATAATTAACACTAACATTATACCATAATTCTAGTCATTAATAAAGTTAAATCCTAAAAAAGTATTGATACTGATTTTTTCTATACAACAAAAAATGCACCTCAAAATGTTAGACTTTTCTATCTAACATTTAGGGTGCCAATCTTTCTCTTTTTAATCTGTCTATAGTGTTCTATAATTATTTTTATCAGCTCTATCGTCTAGTTTTCTATCATATTCTTCATTCTTATAAAACCAATCTGTTTTTTTATCTTTAGGGTGTGCTTTTCTATTTTTATCTGCTAATAAATCTAAGATTACTGCTAGCGGTAAAATAATTCCTATTAAAGATATAATTAATGCTGTATAATCATTTAATCCCAATTGTGAAGGATCTTCAATTAAAGTTGTCATTTTGGTTGTTACATCTGATCCAAAATACATTACATAAGCAACCAAATAAATTATAGCTCCTACCATTTTTCTTTTTACGATTAAGACCAAACATACTAATACAAGAAATAATAAAATAATTTCTATTGTTATATCAAATGGCTTTACAATAAAATCTTGGTGCATTTGTGCCATTAATACAACCATAATTCTAAATACCCAGAACATTACCATAAAACAAACTAATAACCATGTAGAAAAATTTCTCATTCGTAACGCCTCCTTTTATTCAATAACTAAATAAGGCGAACAAGATTCGCCTTATTTAATTAATCTACAAAATCGAAATCATCTTTAAATTTTTCTTTAAAAATTTCAAATACTTTATTAAGAGTATCTTCATCATCAACACTTACATAAGATTCTTCATCTGATTCTTCATCTGTATCTTCTACTTTTAAGATAACAACTTCGCCTTCCTCTTCTTCTCCTTCTTCCGCAATTGGCAATAAAACAACATATTCTTCATCTTCTAATTCTACTAAATCTAAAAATTCGAATCTTACTTCATTTCCTTCTTCATCATTTAATATTACTATGTTATCTAAATCTTCTCCTTCATAATTTTCGTTATCGTTCATAAATTTCTCCTTTCAATTTATTTATTTTATTATATATTACATATAATACATGATTAAAACGAATTTTTCAATGTATTTTTTAATTTATTTAAATATGTTTCCAGAATATATACTGCAGATATAGTATCAACGATATTTCTTTTTTTATGCTTATTCACATCTAAAAAATTCATTGTTTTATGAGCTGCAACAGTTGTTAGTCTTTCATCGATTACCTCAATTTTCAACTGATTATATTTACATTTTAATTTATGCACAAATTTTTTCGTAACTTCTGCTCTTTCAGACATAGTTCCATCCATATTTAACGGTAATCCTACCACAATTGTATCTACATCATATGTTTCTAAAATTTCATCTAGCCTTTTTAATACAATTTTATCTGAATGATTTCTTTGTATTGTTTCTAATCCTTGTGCTGTTATATTTAATTCGTCTGTTATCGCTATTCCTACTCTTGCATCTCCATAATCTATTCCTAATATTCTCATATTAGTCCTCTTCTAATCCTATATATTTTTTTAACATTTTTTCCAATAGTTCATCTCTTTCAATCGTTCTAATCTTGTTTCTTGCATCATTATGACTTGTTATATATGTAGGATCTCCTGATAAAATATACCCTACAATTTGATTAATAGGATTATAACCTTTTTCCATCAAGGCTTCATATACTTCTTTTAAAATTTCTTGACTTTTTACGTTTTGTTCTCTTTCTACTTTAAAATTCATTGTTTTATCAAATTCCATACAATTTCCTCCTTCTTTTTTATTGTATAGTAAATTCAAAGTTTTATCTCATTTAGAACAATAGCAGACTTTCTTATACCTTTTTTCTGTTCATAACATTTCCGCGTCATTGTTCGTGCACCAAATTTTCGTTAGTAAAATTTGTGTGCAATCATTAGAGTGAATCAACGAAATATTATATATTTGTTATATCACTTTCTTGTGCATCTGCATTATCCAAATACTCTTCTAATTTCTTTAGAACCTCTTCTAATCCTGTTCCTTTATAATATGAAGATAATACAACATTTATAATTGGTGTTACTTCTTGTTTTGACATATCTATATTCTTGTTTTCATAACTTTCAGTTGTATAATTTATTTCATCTTCTGGTAAAGATATTTTCATTTGTTCAATATGATCTTTTATATCATTAATAAATGAAGCTACTCCTTCTGTATCCACTCCTGAGAAAGCGATAACAAATTTAGGTCCCATATATCTAACAAACACATAATCTTCTGAAATATTGTCTTGAACATATTTGCTAATTTCTTTGATAACTTCATTTCCCAATTCTCTACAATATCTTTTGTTAATTTCTTCTATGTTAATAATTCTAAACATACAAATGGTAGATATTGTATATTGATCTATGATTTTCTTTCCTTCTCCATATAGATATTCTTCTGAATACAATCCTGTAAATAAGTCTGTCCTTACTATTGATTCTAATGTTTTTTGATGTACAACTGTTTTTAATACAGATACAATATTATCTTTTATTACTTCTAAAACAGTGATATCAACATTATCAAAATCATGTGGTGTTCCACTTTCTAATATCCAATATCCAATGTATACATTATCTATGTATAGTGGAAAGAATATTGCTGATTTTGCCCTTCCAAATTCCATTTTTTGATATGGAAGTCTTTCATTATCATTATTGACAGTGACATATTTTGGAGTAGCTGTTTGTATACTATCCTTAAACATATCTACATCTTGTAAAGATTTTAGTGAATCCCAGTGTCTTTGATCAACATTAGATGCCTTTATTTCATATTCTGCACCATTAAAAACAACAATTGTTGAATATTTGATTTCATATTTTTCTATTAATATATTGTTTATCTTTTTTATCTTTTCATCTACTGAAGATGTTTCACCAATTGTATTCATAAAATCTTGTACAACTTGTAGATTAGTAATTTTCTGATTTATATTTTTAAATTTTTGAATTTTTTGGCTAATTTTTATATTATAAATAACTAGTACAATTACAATGATTACTAACACTACAGCAACTCCTACTATCACTGTTAATTCCTCCTATTTAAAAATTTCTTTTCATCTGATTTAATGTATTATTCATACTTGGAGAAAATACACCTGATTGATTATTTTCTCCTCCAACTGTTGGTGGTCTATATGTTCCTTGTCCTGAAACTAATGGATATATCATATTCCCTAAAGATTTTAATACTTGCATAAAGTTTTTAGAATATCCTTTTAAGTTAATATCACAATTAATAATACCTTCTAAATATTTTATATATATTTCTTCTTCAAATGGTATGGTTATATATTTGATTAAATTTCTATCAAATAATTCTGTCATAAATGACATAGCAGGATCATTATAAAAAGCCATTCCTCCAATGATTGTTTTCTCATTAATTCCTTTTATTTTTACGAATTTATTTAATATAATCTTTAGTTTTCCTTCTTCTAATATATTTTTAGCTTTTAATTCTCTCAAAAAGGCTGTAAGTGGTTGTATTGTAAGAATATCTAATGATTGTACTAAATAAGTTTCTAATGATTGTTTAAAATACCCAACTGGTGTGTTAAAATCACAATCAATTAAAATTAATGAATAATTTTTTACTAATGTTTCTAAAATTTCATCTACTCTGCTAATAGAATCTTGTTCATCTGGTAAAGATGTAAATACAGTTAAATTTTTATTTACTTGTATTCCATTTGCAATTCCTTCTGATAATTGTTCAATACTATTTGCAGCAATATTTCTTAAAGCTTCTTCATTTTTTGTATATATATAGTATGAATTTCTATTAACTGTTGTATCTAAAATGGCTACATTGATTCCCATTGATGATAATAATTGTGCCACATTATTTACAATAAATGATGTACCATTTTTACTTGTTCCAACAAAAGTAACAATTTTTTTGTCAGATGTTAAAAGTGATGATATATCTATTGTTTGTACATAATTATTGTTTTTTCTTGTCATATCTCTTATATTTGAAGGAACATATTCATCATATGTATTTTGATAATTTTGTTGATATGAATTGTTGTTATAAGAATTCTGATTCATGTTTTGAGAATAATTAAATGATGGTTCTTCTTGATAATTAGAATGAGATTCTGATGTAGAATCTACTTTTTCAAATCCTGGTAACACCATATCATCGTCATCATCATCTTCTTCTTGATCATCAAATCCTGGTAATATTGCGTCATTATTCATATCATCTTCAAATCCTGGTAGCATAGAATCAGAAGTATCATCATCATCGTCTTCTTGTTGGAATCCAGGTAATATTGTATCATTATTATTGTCTTCAAATCCTGGTAATACCATATCATTTTCTTCTGTTTCTGTTTCATCAAATCCTGGTAACACCGTATTTTCTTCTGGTTCTTCAAATCCAGGTAAAATTGTTTCTTCTTCCACAGGAGCTGGATTTTTTCTTGGTCTTCCTCTTCCTCTTTTAGCTGGCTTTGGTTCTTGTGTCGTTTCCACAGGAATTGGATTTTTCCTTGGTCTTCCTCTTCCTCTTTTTACTGGTTGTTGTGGTACTTGTGCTACTTCCTCAGTTGCAGAAACACTTGGTGTTTCTACTATTTCTTTTTCTGTTTCTATATGATTGGTTTGTAAATTTTCCTCTTGTCTAACAGGTGAAACAGCTTTTGCTTGTTGTTCCATTTGATAAGATGACTGTTGAGCTGCTTGTTGTGCCACTTGATGGACTGACTGTTGTGGCATTCCTTGATATACTGTTTGTGGTTGTTCTTGTATTTTTTTAGGTTTAGACATTTTTTTAACACCAGTCATATTTACAGAAGAAGGTATAACAACAGGTTTTGTCATAGTAATTGTTTTATCTTTTGGTCTTAGTAATTTTTCACTTGTTCCTGCTGCTTCCTTTTTCTTATCTTGTCTTAAACTATTTGATACTTTGCTATTAAATGACATGATTTTTTGATATTTAGGTGATTTTTCTTCTAATACAGCTCTTACATTCAATGGTAAGAACTTTGTAATAATTCTTAATTGTGTATCATTATATTGTGCCGCAATATTATTGAAACTATCAACATATCTATCTTCATCTTTCCCCAAACTTTTATAATGTGCTAAAATATTTTGTATTTCCATCTCACTGACATCATTTTCATTTTCAGCTTGATAAGTTACTTCTTCTGAATCAATCTTATAATATGCTTTTGCTTCTTTTTTTAATCTAGGACGATGAATTAGTCGACAAACTTCGTCAACACTTCTGTCATTTCCCAATATAGCATTATAAATTCCAATACCAAATAATTTTACTAACATTTGCTCTGATTTTGTTCTTCTATCTAAACAAATCAAGATAATTGGTATGTCATTTCCTTTCATATTAGATGCTTCATCACTAATACTATCTAATTTTTCAAATATAAATTTATCAATTTGATCATATTGTGTATGTGAAAAAGCCTCCAAATCTTCGCTGATTACAATTCTATCATATGATTTATCCTTTTGTATTTCTTTTAATATTGCATTAAAGTAATACACATTTTTATGTGAAATAATTTCTTTATATTCTTTTTGATATTTTTTTATAATCGCTTGTGAAATTTCTTCATTACTTACAGCAAATAAAACTTTCATTTGTTACCCCCTTCCAAATTTTACAAACACTGCAAAAGCTAGTGGTAATATTTGGCATATAATTAATATTGTTACAAAGGTTACGATTAACCCTAAACCTTTTTCTAAAGTATCTAATTTTCTAATACCGACTACATATTTATGAATAGCACCTATAGCAATTCCTAAGAAACAAAATGGTATACTGTAAATTCTAACTAAATTTAATATATAGGCTACCAATCCATATACATCTGAGCCATATTTTTCTTGATAATCTTTTAAAGAATTGGCTGTATTTTCTTTTATTTCTACCAATCTACTTTCTGTTTCTTCATCAATTGCTTGTTCAGCTGCATTCACTGTATTTGTACAAATAAATATTCCAAAAACCATTACGAATATTGTAACAATGATTATTGCTTTTTTCATCTATTTGTTGCCCCTTTCTTCTTTATTTTTGGCAAAATACTCCCTATTTTTTCTTATACCTATATATCATACAATAACTTTAGAAAAATAGCAAGAATTTTTTACAATTTATTGTACAAATATTGCATATACTGATATACACGGTTTGCCCAATTTCTATCAGTTGCATATTTCATATTCACTCCTGTTACCGTTGGTCCATTATAACAAGATCCGATAGCTACCTCTCCTCCATATATACTTGTCCCTTTTGGATTTAGATAATATTTCACAAATATTCTAGCTAATAAATCTATACTTTCTGAATAATTAGAAAAACTATATGCACTAGTATATGGGCTAGCATCATAAGCACCATATCCAAATAAATTTTTCTTTTCCAATGCTATTTTTGATGTTCCCCACGCACTTTCGTGAATTCCTACAGCTGCAACAAATATTCCATTAATATGATATTGTTTTTCTATGTAATAAAAATATTCTGCATTGTTGGCAAATATATTATGTTTATCATTGTCATCTGTTAATACTTTTTTAAATTGTTCTAATGTTAATCCACTTGGCTTATTTAAATCCATTTGAAAGCTTAATGTATTTTTTTCCTCATTTGTTGATTTTATGTTTTCGCTATTATCATTGGTTGTTCCTTCCTCTTCTGGTGTATTTGGATTAATATATGTCGTGCATTCTGCTTTTACATAACCTCTTGTCATGCCACATTCTATCCTATACCATGAATCCTTTATTTCTTTTAATTCTACTTCATCATTTTTTGATAGTGTTGCCACTTTTTGTGCACTTTCATCTGGATCTACCCTTACAGACAATCTATCAGAAGTAACATACAAAGTATCTCCTACTTTTGCTGTATAGTTACTAGTTCCATCGCCACCTCCTATTTCTACAATTTTATCAATAGACGCTTTCGTTATTTTTTGACTGACTTGTTCTTCACTAATTAATTCTTCATCTTTATATGTTTTTTTGATGGTAATTTCTTGTGTCCCTTGTCTTCCTTCTTGCACTACTTGTATAACACCTTTGGGAATGCTTGTATTTGTCCTATATTTTGTAATATATTCTAACGTTTCTTCATTTACTTCATACTCTTCTCTTTGTTCATGATTTGTATTTTTTGAAATGATTTCTTCTATGTTGACTTCTTTTGCTTGACTAATTTTTACTTCTTTTGTATTTTGACCTGCCGTTTCATCTGCTGCATATACTTTTTTTGAAAAATATAGATGATAAAAAAGAATAGAATATAACATAAGCATAACAAAAACTAAAAAATATATAAAATTCTTGATTTTTATTTTTACTTTTTTCCCTTTCTTTTCTTTTGTTTTCATATAATCACCTATCATCATTTTACCCTTTGTGTCTATTTTTGTCAATTTAAAATTTTGGAAATTTTGTACGCTTTTTTTCCTATTGATTTTCTTGTGTTTTTATACTATGATATAGTTGTTTACTAAGGAAACTAATTGGAAATAATTCTACGATTCAACCAGATTTATACCTTTAGAAAGGGATAACTTAACCTATGAAAAAAGTAAAGATTATTTTAATCATTATGACGATTATTTTAATTTGTATCGTGATTTTTCTTGCATGTTTCGTTTTCCAAAAATATATATTAAAGAAAACTTTTGAAGATGACATTTTAAAGTTTGCTGATAAAAACCAGTCTACAATCTTTACAGTAGATTCTATTACGTTATTTAGTAGTGCTGATGCAGCTTACAAAACAAATACAGCTAAAAACTTCACAATACAGAATTTATATCAATACACAGATATTGCTTTATTTATAAAAAGTACATCTGATGAAGATACCTTAGAAAACACCTTAAAAACAGTTCATATCGACAACATACAATTTTCAAACACACCAAAATTAGGAGAACCAAGCTTATATTTTAAAAGTCTCCATGATTTTGCTAAAAGTGATATAATAGAAGAAAATCGAATCACAGATTTTTTTGAATTCACAGTCTCTTCTAGTGATGAAGCAGATTTAAGTACTCCAACTTTATATAATAATCTAGCAAATCCTTTAACTTTTAGTTATGTGAATTCTAATATAAAATCTGATTATACCATAACAGATATTTCATCACCGATTACATATGATGGTTCTTTACTACAAAAATGTAATATCAACTTGGAAGATATTCGTTGTAAACTTTCATTTGATATTTATATTACTAATAACTTAGATGAAAACTTTAAAACAACTGTGTCTATTGATATTCCACTTTCTTCTGAGGATAAAACTATATTTGATGGTAATTTAACAATCAAACAAGATACAAATTATACTTTTTATCGATATAATTAATAAATGCTTCTACATGATTGTGGTAGTGTATAATAATAAACTACAGATATTATCTGGATGAGGAGGATTAATAAAAATGAAAACAAATTTACCAATTTCTGAACAACTAAAATTGAAATATCATAAAACAATTGAAGTTACAAATTTTAAAGATATGTTATATAGATCTAGTGAAAATTTTAAGTCTAGAACTGCTTTTAAAGAAAAAGACGAGAATGGAAATATTGTCTCTATCACCTATGAAGAATTTAAAAATGATGTTGTCTATTTAGGAACAGATTTAATCAAACGCGGTTTTTTAAATAAGCGAATTGCCGTTATTGGAAAAAACAGCTATAAATGGTGCGTATCCTATATGGCTGCTTCTATCGTAGGTATTGTTGTTCCAATTGACAAAGAATTACATTGTGATGATGTTATTAATTTTATGAATGTTTCAGAAACAGTTTGTATTTTAGGAGATTTAAAAAATTTATCTTCTATAAAAGAAAACTTAAATAAATTAAATAATAAAGAAACAGTACTGGTTTCTTTTGATAAAATCGATTCTAAAACAAATGACATCTTATATTTTGATAATCTTAAAGTTATTGGAAAAGATAGTTATTTAAACGGATTTCATGATTTTGATAATATTCAAGTCAACCCTGATGAAATGCGTATCTTGTTATTTACTTCTGGTACAACTGGAAATGCAAAAGGGGTTTGTTTATCACAAAGAAATATCTGTTCTAATATCCTTTCAACCTATGGAATTGTAAAAGTAAAAAGAAGTGACCTATTTTTCTCAGTCCTACCTTTACATCATACATATGAATGTACTTTAGGCTTTTTACTACCAATTTATAGTGGTGCGAGTATTGCCCATTGTGAAGGATTACGATATATTGCAAAAAATATGGCTGAATTTCATCCTTCTGTTATTTTATGTGTTCCTTTACTTTTGGAAAAAATGCATAAGACCATTGTTAGAAATATGAATAAAACATTACCAGAAAAATATAGAAAAGAAAATCAAGATGAAAATCCATTTGATAATCTTCCTTTCTTTATAAAGAAAATTGTAAAAACAAAAGTCAAAAATACACTTGGTGGAAGATTACGCGTATTTATCGTTGGTGCCGCTTCTGCTAACCCCGCTATTGTCTCTGATTTTAGAAAATTAAACTTAAATACATTACAAGGATATGGCCTAACAGAATGTTCTCCTTTGGTTGCTGGAAATACAGACTTCTTCCAAAAAGACGATGCTGCTGGACTTCCTATTCCAAATGTAGAATATAAAATTGATTCTCCAAATGAAGAAGGAATTGGTGAAATTATCGTCAAAGGACCTAATGTTATGTTAGGTTATTACAATAACCCAGAAGCAACTGCAAACGTTATGAAAGATGGCTGGTTCCATACAGGTGATTTAGGAAAAATTGATGAAAATGGATATTTATATATTACTGGTAGATGTAAAAGTGTGATTGTAACGAAAAATGGTAAAAATATTTACCCAGAAGAAGTAGAATATTATCTAAATGATAATCCTTTAATTTCTGAAGCTTTAGTACAAGGAATTCAAGAAGATGATGATGATGAAACTTATGTAAAAGCACAAATATATCCAAATTTAGAAGCTATCTCAGAATATTTAAAAGGTAGTGTTCCTACAAAAGAAGAAATTAAGAAAATTATTTCTGATGTCGTTTCTAGTGTTAATAGTAAATTACCAAACTACAAACATATTAAAGGATTTATTATTAGAGATAAAGAATTTGAAAAAACAACTACACAAAAAGTAAAACGTTATGGTGATAATATGAAATATGATGATAAATAATGTCCTTTTGGGGACGTTTCTGTTTGGGACATTTTTTATGATTCATTTAATTAAAAGCAAATGTATTAAATTTTATTCATTACTCGGCTAGCATTGCAGAATAAATAAATTCTAAAATTATCAAGCAGGCACCTCTCAAAGAAAGATTTGAGATTCTCCTACTTGATAATTTAAGAATTTCTAATATTCTTCCATTTGCATTCGTAATTTCATAAAATTTAATATATTTGCTTTCTTCTAAAGAAAATAATTTCATAAAAATGTCCCAAACAGAAACGTCCCCAAAAGGACAAAAGAGAAGTGAAAACCACTTCTCTTTTTTAGACAAAGTTGTTTTTTATTGAATAGAAAAAATCATTTTTTCCTATTCGGCAAGTAACTCTACAGAATTAGCAACATCCTCCTCTGTTACCTCCGCAACAACAGCATATTAATAATATAAGGATTATAATCCAGCAGCAATCATCACCAAATCCGAATCCTCCACATCCTCTGTTCTCTGGCATAGTCTAGACCTCCTTCCGTTAAAAGAACTATGTTTTTCTTTTCTTTCTTCTGTATGATATATAATATGTTTTTTATTGATTTGTGTTACTATTTCTATTTTTGAATTTCTAATTTTGAAATTGCTTTTATATCAGTACTTTTCAACGGTTTTGAAGATTGTTTATCAAATTTTTTAAAATTTTTTTGAATTTTTTATAAAAATCTATTGACAACTTATTAAAAATTTTGTATACTAGATTTCGTCGAAAGGACATGGTCGCTTAGCTCAGCTGGGAGAGCATCTGCCTTACAAGCAGGGGGTCACAGGTTCGAGCCCTGTAGCGACCACCATGTTTTTTACGGCCCGGTAGTTCAGTTGGTTAGAACGCTAGCCTGTCACGCTAGAGGTCGACGGTTCGAGCCCGTTCCGGGTCGCCATTTTTTT
>CAWVJG010000164.1:0-2944 GCA_963929465.1 Bacillota bacterium | reverse complement strand
AAAATCACACAAATCTTAAATTAATGTTTTAAAATCAAAACTTTATTGTGTCTTCATTTAAACAATTCTTGCTCCAAATGGTACTAAAGATAGTTTAGCGATCTTAAAAAACTGTAATCCAAAAGGTATTCCAACAATCGTTATGCACCAAATGCAACCAAATATAAAGTTCTCGATTGCCATTGGAATACCAAAAAATATAATCCATATTATATTTGCAAATAATGATGGTACTCCTCCTCCATACTCGATTTCTTTCCCAAATGGTGCAAATGACATTGATGCAAACTTAAAGCATTGTAATCCATATGGAATTCCCACGATAGTTATACACCATATTATTCCTGACAATATCCAAGAAAGACCACTAAAAAGTCCTCCAAAGATAAACCATAATATATTTCCTAATAAGCTCATAATCCATTCTCCTTTTCTATAAACATCTTTATAATATCACACTCAATTTTAAAATAGAGGTTTTTAAGAAAAGTTTAATGCAAAATTAAAGTAATATTAATATTCTTTCTTTTTTATCTTATATTTCATACATCTTCTTACATACTTTAAAGTCCCTCTTTTTAAGAGGGATTTCTATTTTACATATATTGGGTTATATTTCATTTAATACAAATTTTTGAATTGCTTTTGCAACACCATTATCATTATTACTTGCTGTAACAAAGTCTGCTTTTTCTTTTAATTTTTCTTCAGCATTTTCCATTGCTATTTTTAATCCTGCACATTCAAACATAGATAAATCATTGCTTCCATCTCCCATTACAATGATTTCCTCTTTTTTTATTTTTAATTTATCTGCCAAAAAACATATCGCATTCTTTTTACTACAACCTTTTTTCATGACATCAATAAATTTAGATTCAAATCATACATAACAAGCTTGAAAGATTAGGATCGTTTTTTATTGTATCTTCTATATGTTTAAGTTCTGAATCTTTTTTATTAACTATTATTGCTGAATCTTTTAATGCCTTAGCATTTCTTGCTTCTCTTAATATTTGTTGTTTATCTGTATAAACTATCATATAATCTGCATTTTCTTCTGAAAAGATATTTTTAAGATCTAATAATTGCGCATTTGTAATAGAAGCTTTATAAATAACTTCATCATTTTTATTATCCCTTATAATAGCACCATTATTTGCAATTATATAATTTGCCAAAAAACTATCATATGAATTGCATATTGCATCTACATACTCTAATGGTCTACCAGTTGCAAATACACATATAATTCCTTTCTCATTATACGCTCTTCTAATAAGATTTATATTTTCTTTACTAATTTCTTTGCAATCATTTAGTACAGTACCATCTAAATCTAAACAAATCATTTTATACATATGATTTCCCTCCTATTTCCAATGTTCACTTATAATCTTTGCTAATTCTTTTGAATTTAAACCACATAAATTTATTTTTCCCTTAAAGGATTTACAATATTCATTAAAAGTTGTACATACATTCTCATATAAAATTTTCGTAATTACTCATTTTTATTTTTTTAAATTTATGTTTTTTGCTTATTATAGCATATGAAGAATAAATATTCTATACTATATCCATAATTCAAATTTATCTTCTAAAACATTTACAGAATCTCCACCTACAAAAACTTTAAACTCTCCGCTTTCTGCTACAAATTCTAGTTTTTCATTCCAGAACTTTAACATATGAATATCAATATCAAAATGTATATATTTTATTTCATGTGGCATAAAATATTCTTTTTTAAATGCTTTTAATTCTTTTACTGGTCTTACAACACTCCCATATAAATCTTGTATATATAACTGTATCACTTCATATCCTGCATAATTACTTTGATTTTCTATTTTTACAGTTACTGTAATCTTTTCATTTTTATTCATTTTATGTTTGTTTAGATACAACTCTGTATATTTAAAATCACAATATGACAAACCATATCCAAACGAATAAAAGCTTTCTGTTGGAATATCTTGATATCTGGATAGATATCGAAGATTATCATGGTGTGGCCTACCAGTATTGTAATGATTATAATATACTGGGCATTGTCCTACATTCTGAGGAAAGCTCATAGTTAATTTTCCTGATGGATTGGCTTCTCCCAATATCATTTCTGTAACGGCTTTTGCTCCTGTTGTTCCTGGAAACCATACTTCTAAAATAGCATCTAATTTTTGTTCTATTGTTTTAAGTTCAATCGGCCTACCATTAAATAAAATTAATACCATTGGCTTTGATAATGTATATAATGCATTGATTAATTGTATTTGATTTTCTGGTAAAGAAATGTTAGAACGTGAGCATGCTTCTCCTGTTTGTTTATAATGCTCTCCTAATGCTAAAAGAATAATATCTGCTTTTTTTACAGTTTGTATGGCTGAAGCAATCATCTCTTGTTCTTTTTGTCTTTCATTTTCTACATGCACGATAGGTGATCCATCTGCTGATAGTATTTTATTAATTTCTTCTTGTCGTAAAATTTCACACCCTTTTGCATATATCACTTGATTTCCCATTTTTTCTTTAAATATATCTAATATGGTACCATTTTTCGTCCTATCAGAAAACATAGACCATGATCCAGTGATTCCAATATTATCTATATATGGTCCAATTAGGGCAATCTTTTTATTTTTTTCTAATGGTAACACATGGTTTTTATTTTTTAATAAGACAAATGTTTCTTGTGTTAATTCTTTTGCTTTTTCTAAATTTTTTGAATTCATTAAATATGTGTTTTCTTTTACTTCATTTGTGTTGCCATATGGATTTTCGAATAATCCTAATTTATTTTTTAAGGTTAATATTCTTAAAACACTTTCATTTACTTTGCTTTCTATTTCTTGAGTTTCTAAGCACAAGTCTTTTAAATGATTTGCATATATGCTAGACATCATATCAATATCAACACCTGCATTAATAGCATTTCTTGCTG
>CAWVJG010000163.1:0-5206 GCA_963929465.1 Bacillota bacterium | reverse complement strand
ATATTCTTGTATCTCTTTTGTTCCTTGTCCTTCTGTAAATCCTACTCCTGCCTTTACACAATATACATTTGCTTCTGTTGGATCATTGGTATTTGGACCACTATATTGCACGATATTCCATATTTTTGCTGCAATTCCTGTTTCTCCATTTGAATCTGGATCCCATATTGAATATCCCATTCCTGTTTCTTCTCTTAACTCTGTTATTCCAAAATACAATGATGGCGCTAGTTCTGCTGCTTTTACAACATTTGGTATCATTGCTGAGCAAATGATTAATAGTATTGCCATTAAAATTTTCATTATTTTTTTCATACTCATCGATATCTCTCCTTATTATTAATCACAATGTACTTATATTTTACCTCTTTTTTTCATTTAGTCAATAACATTTTTTTCTTGTTTTTACATTATAAAATATTGCCTTCTATCAGCCTAGGGATAAAGGTTTTTCAAGTTCTTTTAATTTTTTTCCCATACATTACAATTATATTACATTTTCGCCACAAGTTCAAGCTTTTATGTTAATTTGTTTCATTTTTTCATAAATCCGTAGTGTTTTATCGATTTTATATCAAGTTGTTATATTTTTTTCTTATACTTCATATGATTATTTTGAGGGTAATGTTTATGAAACTATTTCAGATTTGTTATAAAAGTATTGTTTTATTTTTGCTATTCATTTGTATTAGTGGATATGTTTTGGCAGATGATTTGCTTCCTATGGAAGATGATTTTGACATATCAGAAATTGTAACTGATATAGAAAGTATCGAGACCAGTACTGATAATTCACAATTGCCTACTATAAATTCTAGAGCCTATGTCGTTATTGATAGAAAATCCAATACGATTCTTGTAGGAAAAAATGAAAATCAAAAGAAAAAAATGGCTTCCACCACCAAAATTATGACTGCACTTATTGTTATCGAGCATACCAATTTATCTGATACTGTTGAAATTTCTAAAAAGGCAGCTAGTACTGGTGGTTCTCGACTTGGTTTAAAAACTGGTGACAAAATAACCGTTTCTGATTTATTATATGGTCTTATGATGCGTTCTGGCAATGATGCAGCAGTTGCTTTAGCAGAACATGTAGCAGGTTCTATTACTGATTTTGCTAACTTAATGAATGAAAAAGCTAACTCGTTGGGACTTTCTAATACGCATTTTGTCACACCACATGGATTAGATGAAGATGAACATTATACTACTGCCTATGAATTAGCTCTTCTTTCGAATTATGCCATGAATAATGAAATATTCGCCAAAATAGTTGGAACAAAAAATTATACGATTACAATTAATGGATATCCAAAAACACTTACAAATACGAATGAGCTATTAGGGGCATTAAATGGTGTTTATGGCATAAAAACTGGATTTACAAATGGTGCTAACCGATGTTTAGTCACATGTTGTAAGAGAAGCAATATGGATATTATTTGTGTCGTCCTTGGTGCTGATACAAAAAAATATCGAACAACTGATAGTATCAAATTGATTGAGTATGCTTTTAATCATTTTACATATGTCAATATTGAAGAAATCCTTTTTAATTATTTTGAAATTTGGAAAAGAAAAAACCTTCAAAATATCACTATCATCAAAGGTGTTTCTAATTATTTAGATATTACATTTGAAGAACTCCCCTATTCTTCTATTCCTATAAGAAATGATTTAGTTGATAAGCTCCATGTATATATAAACTATGAATCTGTTTTGAAAGCTCCTATTACAAAAGGAACTTCTATTGGTAATATAACTTTAGAATTAGAAGGAAAAACGATATATTGTAGTAATCTATTTATCAATACAGATATTGCACAAAAAAATGTTTTTGACTATTTATATTATTTTTATCAAAACTTGTCTAATGTTTTTAATACCATTCTTGAAATGGAACGATAAGATATACCAAATCGTTCCATTTCTTGTTAAACTATTCATAAAAATATGTATAAATGCAATAACGGAAAAACGGAACGATTTGGTACGTCCCTATCGTTCCGTTTATTTTACGTTTTCTTTTATGTATTCAACAACATCTCCTACTGTTACAACTTTTTCTGCATCACTATCAGGAATTTCGATATCAAATTCTTCTTCTAGTGCCATTACTAATTCAACGATATCTAATGAATCAGCTCCTAAATCATCTATAAAAGATGCTTCCATTGTAACTGCGTTTTCAGCTACACCTAATTGTTCTACAATAATTCCTTTTACTTTCTCTAAAACTTCTTCTGAACTCATTTTCCGAGTTCACCTCCTCTCAAGTTTGCAAATAATCTATACATTTGATATTTTGCTTCTATAGTTTCATTTATATTATATGTTTGTATATTTGTCAAGTAAATTTTATAAATATTTTTATTTTATACGAATAAGTCGATTTTCTTTTGTCCAATTGGGGACGTTTCTGTTTGGGACATTTTTTGAAAATAGTATATTAATTTAAAAATGTCCCAAATAGAAACGTCCCCAATTGGACATTATTTTTCTTCTCTTGTCTTTTGAAATTCTTCTATCATCTTATCTACTGCTTTATTCTCAACAAATTTTTCTGCTTGAATAATTGTATATTCAAATAATAATTCGTCACTACTTCCATGTGCTTTTACAACTGGTTTTTTTACTCCTAAGAATAAAGCTCCTCCATATGATTTATAATCCATTGTTTTGCTAAAACGTTTAATAGCAGGTAATGCAGGAACTGCTAAGATTTTTGTTAATAGATTTTTTGTTAGACTTTCTGTTAAGGATTTTTTTACAAATTTGCCTAATCCCTCTGTTGTTTTTAAGAATACATTTCCTGTAAATCCATCTGTTACAATGGCATCTATTTTTCCAGAAAAAGCATCTCTACCTTCTACATTTCCTACAAAATTAATGTTTAATTCTTTTGATTTTTCTTTTAACAAGTTATAGCTTTCTCTTGTTAATTCATTTCCTTTTGTTTCTTCTGTTCCAATATTTAATAAACCAATTGCTGGATTTTCTATTCCATATGTGTTTCTTAAATAAATGCTAGACATTTGTGCAAATTGTAGTAAATTAATTGGTTTACAATTTGTGTTAGAACCTGCATCAATTAATAATAATTGACTTTTATATGCTGGTAATATTCCTGCTAATGCTGGTCTGTCAATTCCTTTAATTCTTCCAACTAATAGTGTTGCTCCTGTTAGTAATGCTCCTGAGTTTCCAGCTGATATAAATACATCACCTTCATCTTCTTTTAGCATTTTAAATCCCACTACCATAGATGAATCTTTTTTGTGTTTAATCGCAACTGTTGGTGTATCACACATCTCTATTGTTTCAGTTGCATTTTTTATTTTTAATCTATCAGATATTTCTTCAATTTCTTTTCCATAAAATTCTTTTACTTTACTTCTGATAACTTCTTCTTTTCCTACTAATATGACTTCTGCTTTTACTTTATTAATTGCATTTACTGCTCCTTTTATATTGGCATCTGGTGCGTTATCTCCACCCATGGCATCAAGTATTATTTTCATTATTATTATCATTCCTTTCTTAAGTAACAAATCTATTAGTCCTTTTTACATTTTATCTTATTTCATTTAATTTATGACATATCTATTTTATTATTATTTTAGCAAAATTACAAGTATATTAATTAAATTTAATCTACATATATTTTTTCGTCTTTATCATTTATATAGAAATATCTATTTTCATAATAGTCATACTGTATTTTTCCTCTTTTATCATTATCAGATAAATTAAAATCGAATTCCTTTGAGATAGCATTATTTACACCTAGTAAAACAGAAAAAGCTAAATAATCCTCCCATAAATATACTTCTATAGCCTTTCTGTTTTCAATTAAAGAATATTCTTTCAAGTATTCTTCTAAACCTTTTAATTTTTCTCTATATAGAATCGCTTTATCTGTATAAATATCCATTTTAAGAAATTTAATATATTCTATTATTGCAATCATTAGAAATATGAATGATTCTACTATAAATACGTTCCATATAGTATATGTGAAAAGGTTTCTTAAAATATAGAAATGTATACAATATATTGCTATACATAAAATGAATTCTATCATGATATTTTTACGTTCATTTTTGGAACTATATTTCATCATTTCATCATGTAATAATGTATTTTTTAATTTCTTTAGTGAATCTTTTGAATAACTTATAAATTCATCTAAATAATGACTACTTGCTAAAAAAGAAAATAATATGATAGCAATTATTAACAACATTACGATAATCGGATTTATAAATGTTACTAATATGGGGATTAATAATATAACTAAAATTTCTAGTGTTCTAAAAAAATATCTTCTCTTTTTCTTAAACTTTTTTGGATTTATTAACTCATCTGCTATTGCCTCTTGAACGATTAATTCTTTTATATTCTTTTTATGTGTAGCTATTACATTATTTTCAGATACTCTTAATTCGTTTAATGTTAGTATATTGTCACTATCTGAGTCCATGACTTTTAAACATTCAAAGATAAATGCTTCAGATATTCGCAATTTTTTTGTACCATTTTTTATTTTTATGACAAGTTCATTTTCCTTGGATTTATTAACTTCTACATATCCTTTTTTATGCAATCTTAAAATCGTACTTATAACCATTCTATTTAAAGCATTTTTTTCTAATATATTGTCATAATAAAGTAAAGCATTTTCTCCCATACTTAAATGTTCATCTATATCATCTCTATTATATTTTCTTTCCATTTTCCCCTCCTATTACGATAAGTATACCATAAAATAAACTTTATTCAAAGTATAGTAACTATTTTTCATTTGCACCATTTGGTCTTAGGCATACAATTTATGGATTTTGGAACAGAGAAAAAATCTTTTTTTATTATTTATACCATAATTTTTACATAAAAATAAAAGACTACAAAATAGCCATCTTGATAGTCTTTCTAAGAACTCAAAAATTCGGGATTTTTGAGTCCGTCCCCAAAATCCCGAATTCTTTATTCATTTTTTTCATTATGCTAATATATCAGCAACAACTCCTGAACCAACTGTTCTACCACCTTCACGGATAGCAAATCTTAATCCTTTTTCAATAGCGATAGGTGTAATTAATTCAATTGTCATTGATACGTTATCTCCTGGCATAACCATTTCTGTTCCAGCAGGTAATTCGATAACACCTGTAACGTCTGTTGTTCTGAAATAGAATTGTGG
>CAWVJG010000162.1:0-19704 GCA_963929465.1 Bacillota bacterium | reverse complement strand
TAAGAAAACTCCTTTAATTTCAATACTTTTTGGAATTATGTGTAATTTATTTCTACCGTTCTGGAATGTTACTTCGGTGTGTACTGTGCTTTTACTTATTCCAAATTTTTTTGCTGCACCTCTTACTGTATCTTTTGAATCTATGATATATTGTGCAAGTTCTATTGCACGTTCTTCTATTGATACACCTTTCATTTATTCTAACTCCTTTTATTTAGAATACTTTTGTTTAATTGTATTCTTCTATTTTATGAGTTAGAACTTTCTTTATTTTTGTTCTTGTGCAATTTTCATAATTTCTTTTCTAAGCCAAACATTATCTAATTCCATCATATCTAATTTGAATGTTTTATAAAAAAGCTTCTCTAAATTTTTTTGTACTTCAAAATCTTGTGCTATTAGATGACTTTTCCCATCCTTCAAACAGATAAGATTCAACATCCACTTATCCCCCATATTGTTCAATACAGTATATAGAACATCTTTATTTCTTAAAACAATTTCTTTATCCCATACTGTTAGTTGACTAAAAATTGGTGGTAATATTGGGCTAACATATTCTACTTTTGTATCATTTTCTATAGCTAATTTTAAATCTTTGTTGATTTGTAATTGACATTCTAGAAAATATTTTTCTGGATACTTTTTATCTTGAATAATTCTTTCTAACTTTTCATAAACAGTTATATCTCTTTCAGAAGTTACTTTTGCTTTCAAATTTAAAGTATTATCTAAAATAGCTGATATCAATAAAATGGCTAGTTCTTTTGTAATTTTATGCATTAATCCTTCTTTTTCATAAAGCTCTACAATGAGTGTTGCTACTGAACCTAGAAATTCTATTTTCGCTTTATCTTGAAGTTTATTTCTCCAATATTCCTCATATCCCACATGATGATCTATGACTTCTATTATCTTATCTTCATTTACAATTTTATCAAAATATGCTTTATTAGAAACATCTATAATGACAAACTCATCTTCTTTAGAAGTCTCATAATGATCTAATCCAATATTCAAATTTAATAAACTTGATGGAATACTTTCATTCGGCTTTGCACTAGATACAGCTTTTGCTTTTTGCCCTTTCAAATTTAACAAATTAGCATAAGCTATACAACTTGCGTAAGCATCTATATCTATATATTTATTACCAGATGTAACTACAATCATTTTATCACTTCACATCCTATTCTTCTAATCTTAATAAACGGTTATATTTAGCAATTCTATCTCCTCTTCTAGGTCCACCTATTTTGATATATGTAGAACCTAATGCTACTGCTAAATCACACATAAATGTATCTTCTGTTTCTATTGATCTTTGTGATACACAAGTTACCATATTTTCTCTTTTGGCTTTTAAAAAAGCGGTTATTGTGTCTGTTAAAGTTCCTACTTGATTCATTTTGATAATAATACCATTGGCTAATTCAGAATTTATATATTTATCCTGTGTAGCAAATAAGTCATCTCCTACAATCGCTATATTGGAATTTTGTGATTTGATTAATTTCCAATATTGTATATCATCTGAATCAAACGGGTCTTCCACATAGGTTATATTATATTTTTTTATATATCCCATTAATATGTCGTTTAATTTTTGTGAAGTCAGAATTTGTCCATTATATTCATAATTTTCGTTTTTGTAAAAATGCTCTGCTGCAACATCTATTGCTATACTGACATATTTTTCGTAATGTAGACTTTCTATGGTCTCTTTAAGCATTTTCATTTTTTCCTCTACTGTTAATCCTTGAACAATCATTCCGCTAGAAGCTCCATAATTTTTTAAAATGTTTCTTCTTTTCACTTCATTTTCTATATCTGTATAAATTTCCGTAATCACTGGTACAGATTTTGAAAATGGATGTATATCAACTGCCATCATAATATTTTGAATAGAACCTTTTTCTTCTTGATTATGTATGCCTCCAGAAAAAATGGTAACAAGAGGAATTGGTGATGAATTTTTTACATGATAATTTGCTATTTTCCTTATATATTCCACTAATGTCATATTCTGATTTTTAGCACATATTCTTGCATATGCTAGAGAAAATGGTAGACAAACATTTGTCCCTAACTTTTCCATATATTGATTTAAAAAATTGTCAAAATCACTTTGACTGTTAAATTCTTTACAATATATTTCTTCTATCATTTGATTTAAACTATTCATATGAATATGACTTGTTGTTAAAATTTCTCTTCTTCCCGGAATAATGGCAGATGGACTTGATGCAATTGCTTTTATATTATCTTCCGTTAGCATCTCTACTTCTAGTGCATCTCTTCCTTCTGAATTTAATATGTTTCTTACTTTGATTTCTTTTATTTTTATCATCTAATTCTCCTTATTCAAATTTTTTATAATATATGGAAAAATATCGATTGCTCTTTGAATTGGTAATTTTCCTCTTTCTGCATTTGCTTCATCAAATTTTATGCTTCTATCTTTTATGCATTGATTTCCTGCAATTAGGACAGGAACTTTATCAGTAGAATGGATTTTTAATTCACATGGAGTCGCATGATCACATGTTATAACAACAATATCCTCATCTGTTATATCTTGTACTAATCTTGCTATAAAATATTTGTCTATAAATTCAATTGCTTTTACCTTTTCTTTAGGTTTATTATCATGCCCTGGTTCATCTGGGCCTTTAATATGTATAAATTTAACATCTGCTGTATCTTGTACCAAAATCTTCTCTGCATTTATCATGAAATCTTTATCTAATTGCAAGTCCAAAGATTTAGAAAATGTAAATTTGGCACCAATTAATTTTGCTATTGCATTTTCAGCAGGTAATTGACCATACATAGAAAGTGTAAGTCCAAATTTATCTTGAAAATTTGGCATTTTCTTAGGTGCTGTTCCTCCATCTCTGAAAATTAAATAATTAGCAGGCATTTCACCTTTTTCGACTCGTTTACAATTCACTTCACTTTTAGATAAGATTTTATTAGATTGTTCTATAAAATCATTTACAATTTCTGCTGTTTTTTTACTTTCTTCTTTCTCATCCAATGATACACATATTAATGGTTTTGGTTCATAATTTTTGACTGGCCATCCCCAAACACCATCCTTCATAAAGCCTGGATCTGTATTAGATACATTTCCAGAAAGTTTTACATGTTTGCTATACATGACTAGAATTCCTCTGTGATGTCCAAATGCCAGTAACTTGAAATCAACTCCATACTTAGATAACGTTACATTTTCTGTTATCTCTTTAGCCAAAGATTGTAATTCTTCATCTTCTAATCCTCTGGCCGTTCTTCTATCTAATGTTCCTAATGTTTCATCATATGAAGCAAAATTGATTCTAAAAGCTACATAATTATATCCTTCAGGAATAAATCCTGTTCCTAATCCTTCTAATGTCCCTCTTCCTGGATAATATATCTTTGGGTCATATGAGAGTAATGCCATACTTCCTGAATCAGATTCTGGTGTTATATGTTCATCTATAACTGTAATAAGTGATTCAGCTCCTCTTTGTGCCAATATATCCATATGTGGTGTATTAGCCACTTGCAAAGGTGTCTTATTTCCAAGTTCTTTTATTTTTCTATCTGCCGCCCCATCTAATATAACCATATAAATATGCATAATCTTTAACCTCTCTTATCTTTTTCTTCTTCATCCAATAATGCTTTTATCCTTTTATCTAATTGATTTTCTACCATATAGTTATATACAAAATTTGGTACATATTGTTTCCATTCTTTTCCCTCTTGAATATTTTTACGAATATCAGATGCACTGATTCCTTTATCTTCTAGTGAAACTCTCCACAATACTTCCACATCTAGTTTTAAATCTTCTTGCAACATTTTTAATTTTTCTTCTCCCCATTGATCATATATTGTCATATAATATTTTGCATTTAATGGAGCATAATTAAATATCTTTTCTGGAAAATTGATAGGAAATGGAACAATATCAAATTCTGCTTGATTAACTCCTGCTTCTATTAGAGAGTATTTTATACATTCCATTCTTTCAAAATAAGTAAGTGGATTTGAACTTTTTTTAGATCTATGAGGATTATTTGATGTATATTTGGTTAAATCTTGTTCTGGATTACAAATTCCTATAATCAAATGTTCACATCTTTCTTTTCCAGCTAATAAATATTTCATATGATCATTATGCAATAACTGAAATCTTCCATGAATAACTCCTAGCTTATCTTTCATATTCATTATCATCCTTTCTTTAAGAAAATAAGTCAAAAATACCTATCTTTCTATTTATTGTTTTATATTTTAGTAAATTATATCATGCAATTTTTTTAGTGTAAAATGAATCATTTTGTTTTAGTTATTACTTGAAGTTATTTCTTAAAATTATTTTTCAGGTCTAAAATGCTTTTCAATGATTTGTATAAATGTATTTAATTCTTTGAATTTTCTTTCACGATGAATATATATTCCAAATTCAATTGGTTTTATATGAAATTGCGTGTTTAATATGCATAAATTGTGTTTTTTGATTTCTTCTTCGACAAATTCTTTTGTAACTAATCCCATCCCATCATTATTTTTTATAATTTCTGTTATTGTTTTATATGTTGCATGTTTTATATCTTTAAAATCTTCATAGTTACAATTTAATGATTTAAAAAAATTATGTGATGTCTCAGATGTCCTTTTTGGCATATATATAGTCGTATTTTTTGTATCTTCTAAAGTCATTTGCTTATCTTTTAGTTTATAATTTTGATTGGCAATTAAAACTTCATTCCACTCTCCTAATTTTATAAATTTGATATTTTTATCATTTGTTTTCGCATATATTTTTTTAGAAAAAATGATATCTAATTCTCCATTTTTTAATTCTAAAAGCATTTGTTCATTATCATGATTGAATACATTTATTTTAGAATTTGTATTTTGAATATAATATTCACTCATACAATCACTAAATATCTTGTTTAATATGGTAGAATGTATTCCTAAATTAATATCTTTTGTTTGTAGATATTTATTTTCCTCATTGATTAATACATCCACAGAATCTTTTATGTCTTTATACAACTCCATTCCTTGCTTTGTTAATATAATGCCATGATTGCTTCTTATAAATAATTTTGTTTCTAATAAATTTTCTAAATTTTTCATATGTTTTGTTACTGCTGGTTGTGTTAAATTTAATTTTTCACTTGCTTTTGTTATATTCTCTTCCTTTGCTACTGTTACAAATATTTTATATAATTCTAAATTTACCATTTTTCAAAATCTCCTTCAAGTAATTTTTCTGTACAGCGTTATTTTTTTGTTGAATGGGAAACAATATGAAACTTTAAGTTACTTGAGCTAAAAGTAAAAATAAATATTTAATATTTATTTTCAAAAAAAAAATCGCTTTCTTTATTCAGCAAGAAATCCTTTAGATATTATAATTTCAGATGGTCTCATTATCTAAATTTTTTCGCTATCAAATAAGCTTTTCTTTTTGAAATCTTAATTTTAATAATTTAAAATTAGTCGAATAATAATTTGATATTATAATAATTTTTCCATTTTTCATCTTTATTATAAAAATTTCTATATGATGTGCTTTCATATATTTTATGTTTTTTATTTCATAAATTTTATATTCATAAGTAATTCCAAAAGTATTTTTATACATAATCTTATCATTTTTTATAGAAAAATAATAATTTTTTATTTTTAATATACAATAAGCAAAAGGCAATATGAATATTGAATTTATGATAATGTATGCAAGAACACCTTGTATACTATGTAACATTTCGCTATTAAGTATCAATATTACAATAATACTACATACCCCAAAAAGAATAGTCATCATAATATTAAAAAGGTTTTTTCCCGTACATTCTATACTATCTAGATTTATGTCATCAAAATTGATATTTTCTCTAATTAATCTAATTGAATACTTTTTCATTTACTATTTCTTTCCTTTTTTCAAGTTTCTGTTTTCCTTCTATTGTACTTGCATAATATGGTTCTATTTATTACATAGAATACAAAATCTTTCTAATACAATTTAATAATACCTTTAATTACTTCTCCTGCTATCATCATACCTGCAACAGATGGAACAAAAGATATACTAGCAGGTGTTCTGGATTCCACATCATGTTTGATTGGTTCTTCTTTAGAATATAAAACTTTTAAATCTTGTATTCCCCTTTTCTTTAATTCTTTTCTCATGACTTTTGCTAGTGGACATACTGATGTTTTATAAATATCTACTATTTCAAATTTAGTCGGATCTAATTTATTTCCTGTCCCCATACAAGAAATAATAGGAATTTGTTTTTCCTTTGCTTTTTGGATTAATTTTAATTTTGTTGTAATGGTGTCTACTGCATCTACCACATAATCTATGGTATTATCTATGAGTGTTTCTTCTCCCTCTTCTATATCTTGTGGTATATACGTTTCTACATTTACATTAGGATTGATAGATAAAATTCTATCTTTCATACAATCTACTTTTAACTTTCCTATATTTGTAATGATTGCATGAATTTGTCTATTTAAATTGCTAGGAGCAATCACATCATTGTCTACTAAAATGATATTTTCTACTCCTGCTCTTACCAATCCTTCAACAACAAATGAACCTACACCACCTATTCCATATACAATGACTTTGCTATTTGCTAATTTTTGTATATTATCTATTCCAATTAATAATTCTGTTCTTGATTTCCATTCTTCTTCCATTTGTTTCCTCTCTCTTAGTTTTGATTTTCCAATACTAAAGATTTATTAAATCATTTTCAACATATTATTTTTGCATATTTGCTTTTATTTGTTCAACAGATTTCTTTGCTATAAAAAATCCTACCACTGCTCCCATAATATATACGACTATTAAAGTTATATCAATTTTAAGATTCATTAAATATAATCCTACATGTAACAGGATATTTATAATGATAAAATATTTATTTAAGTTTTCTGTAAATAATACTTTTTTATATTTTTTTAAACGCCTTCCTACAATCATACTCCCTAATAAAGGAGACAGAAAAAGCATAACAAGAGTAGGTATACTGGCTCCTGCTGTAAAATATGATACTGTAATAGTAGAAATAATCAATAATTCGATAAATATGAATAATGATGCACCATATCTTAATAAAAAAGATTTTTGTGTTATTTCGATTGTACTCAACTCCCTTTTATTTTTTACTATTTTATCCTATTTTGGTTGATTTGTAAATACTTTTCAATTTCAGATTTCTAGCTGGAGGGTGGTATATATTATTTTTGAATTATTGACGAATGTGCCGCGGAATAGATGTATAAATTCTTAGGTTTAAATAAATGAGGAAGCGCGAGCAGCGAGAGGCTCGTTTAGTTAAACCTTAGAATTTATAATCTATATAGCAAGCCGAGGAAATAATGAAAAAATAATATATATCACCCTCCAGCTAGAAATCTGAAACTGAAAATTCCGATAACTTGATTATTCCTCTTACCTAGTATATAATTAACTTACTAATAAACTACAAATAAAAGGAGTTTTTCATGTTAAGAATTCACAATATAATAATTAGAGAAAATATATCTGATGAAAAATTAATTGATTTTGTTCTTCACAAATATCATATTCGTCCTTCTGATATGATAGAGTGGAATATTTTTAAAAAATCAATTGATGCTAGAAAGAAAAATGATATATTTTTTAATTATACCATTGATATTCAAGTAAAAGATGAATCTAAATATTCCAATCTTCAAAAAGTGGAAATACCAGATATTGAAAAAGATATAAAAAATCATATTCAAATAGATTTTTTAAATAGTTTAAAAACTTGTCCTTCTCCAGTGATTGTTGGGGCAGGTCCTGCTGGATTATTTTCTGCTCTAACACTTGTCCAACATGGTATAACCCCTATTATTATTGAACAAGGAAAAACAGTTGATGATAGAAAACAGGATGTAAATTGTTTTTTACATGATAAACAATTGAATCCTTTTTCAAATGTGCAATTTGGTGAAGGTGGTGCTGGTACTTTTTCAGATGGAAAATTAACAACTGGAATTCACAATCCTTTATGTCAAAAAGTTTTAAAAGAATTTGTGAATTTTGGTGCACCAAAAGAAATTCTATATTTATCGAAACCACATATTGGAACAGATAAATTGATTGATATTATTCGAAATATGAGAAACTACATAATATCAAAAGGTGGTAAATTTTATTTTAACACAAAATTTATCAATTTTACTGTTAAAAACAATATGCTATCTTCTGTGTTATTAGAAAATTTAGAAGATAATACAAATTTTGAACTTCCAACTAATCATTTAGTTTTAGCAATTGGTCATAGTTCTAGAGATACTTTTGAATTACTATACAAAAATGGAATCATGATGGAAAAGAAAAACTTTTCTGTAGGTGTGAGAATTGAGCACCTTCAAGAAATGATTAATCAGGCACAATATGGAGAAAATCCGAAATTAGAATTACCTCCTGCTGAATATAAATTAGCATACCATTCTCCAACTGGTCGATCTTGTTATACATTTTGTATGTGTCCTGGAGGAACGGTTATTGCCTCTTCTAGTGAAGAAAATACAATTGTTACAAATGGTATGAGTACCTATTTAAGAAATGGTAAAAATGCCAATTCTGCTTTATTAGTCAATGTAACACCAGAAGATTTTACAGATGTTTCTCCTTTAGCTGGTATCTATTTTCAAAAAGAGTTAGAAGAAAAAGCATTTATTTTAGGTGGTTCTAATTATTATGCACCTATACAAAAAGTAGAAGACTTTTTAAATAATCAAAAATCTTCTACCATTGGTCTTGTTATTCCTTCATATTTACCTGGAACAACCTTATCCAATTTAAATGAAATTCTTCCAGATTTTGTTTCTTCTACTTTAAAAGAAGGTATTTTATATTTTGATAAAAAATTGAAAGGATTTGCTCATCCTGATAGTATTTTGACTGGTGTTGAAACCAGAAGTTCTTCACCTGTAAAGATACCTAGAAATACCAAATTTGTATCTAATATAGATGGCATTTATCCTTGTGGAGAAGGTGCTGGATATGCTGGGGGTATCATGTCGGCTGCTGTTGATGGAATAAAAACAAGTTTAGCAATTTTAGGAGCCAACTTTTAACAATTTTAAAATTTTTTATTCATTTAATGCTATAAGATAGATTCTTCTTATTTAAACACCGCGTAAGCGATTAAACGAACAAAGTGAGTGCGATTGGAGCAATCTACGATATTTTTTCATTTTGTAGATTGCGACACATAAGGTGTGAAAAATAATAAGAATCTATCTTTATCTCAAATAATCAATATTATTATTATTTATTATATATTCTCATTTCTTATTTCTTTTACAATTTGTATTAAATTGTCTACCAAATATTCTACATCTTCTTTCGTATTTTCATCTCCAAAAGTCACTC
Organism: Bacillota bacterium; assembly: GCA_963929465.1. Classification (GTDB taxonomy): domain Bacteria; phylum Bacillota; class Clostridia; order TANB77; family CAG-508; genus CAG-269. Next base: position 10,268 of record CAWVJG010000162.1, on the reverse strand, counting down.
TCAAAGTTCCTTCTGCATATTCACTTGTGAGCCCAATGGCTGTTAATACATGTGATGGCATACTACTCCCTGAAGAGCAAGCACTTCCCGCTGACGCACAAATTCCTTTTTCATCCAATCTCATTAGTAATGCATTACCATTTACACCTTTAAAAGATATATTACTATTTCCTGGCAATCGTTGCTCTATAGATCCATTGATTTTGATGTCTGGAATCTGTTTTTGTATTTCAGAAACAAATATATTTCTTAGCACTTTCAATTGATTAATATGGTTCTCCATATTATTTTTTGCAATTTTACAAGCTTCTCCTAAGCCTATCATTCCAGGTACATTTTCAGTTCCAGCTCTTTTGTCTCTTTCTTGATGACCTCCATCAATTAAATTTTTAAATTCAATATTTTTATTGACATATAATGCGCCTATTCCTTTAGGTGCTCCTATTTTATGTCCTGATAAAGATAACATATCTATATTCATTTTTTTGACATCGATTTTTACATTTCCACAAGCTTGAACCGCATCTGTATGAAAAATAATCCCTTTTTCTTTTGCAATTTCTCCTATTTTTTGAATTGGCTGAACAGATCCAATTTCATTGTTTGCAAACATAACACTAATTAATACCGTATCTTCTGTGATAGCATTCACCAATTCTTCTAACTGAATAATTCCATCTTTTCCTACATTTAAATGCGTTACTTTATATCCATTTTCTTCTAATGTTTTGCAAGTATTTAATATAGCATGATGTTCTATTTTTGTTGTTATTACATGTTTTCCTTTGTTTTTATTTAAATACATAATTCCTTTTAATGCTGTATTATCACTTTCTGTTCCTCCACTTGTAAAATAAATTTCATTTTTGTCACAATTGATTAAATCTGCAACCTCTCTCCTTGCCTCTTCTATTCCTATTTTCGCAGTTCTTCCTAATGTATATAATGATGATGGATTTCCATAGGATTCTATAAAATAGGGAAACATTTTATCCATTACTTCCTTTTTTACCTTTGTTGTCGCTGCATTATCAAAATATCTTATCTTCATTTTACTTCTTCCTTTCTTTGTTGGAGCAAAACAACGTTTTTTAATAGGATTTTTTGTTTAAGAACAAGTTGGCATTTTTTAGGATTTTCCTAATCATAACATTCACTCCTATCTTATTTTATGCTACTTTTCTTGGATTATTTCTTTTATTTTATCTATCTCCTTTATTGTTGCTTTATATCCGTATTCATAACAACTATCTATTTTTTTCAAATCTAGCAATCCCATTTTATCTGTTCCTATTGTCAAGACATAATCACTTTCTTTTAAATTTTCTTCTGCTATTTTATTTCCCATTAAATCAATTGTACGCATGGCGATATCCATATAATTACTTTCTTCTGTTATATCATCTGGTTTAAAATTAACAGCCAATACTTTTTCCATGCCTTGTTTTTTTACTTCTATTACTGGTACATTATTTAATGCTCCACCATCTAAAAATTTGTGTTCACCAAAATCACACGGGCAAAATACAGCTGGAAAACTACTTGTTGCTCTTAATGCTTTTCCAACAGGAATATCTCCTATATATTTTTTATATAGATTTTTTTCATTTGGAATATGATTGGTAAAAATATATTCTTTTCCATCTTTTATATCAACAGTCGGTATAGATATAGGCATTTTAGTAATTTGTGATATGGTTTCTATTCCTTTATCTTTCGCTAATTTATTAAACAATTCTTCTATATTTTCTCCCTTTCGAAATCCTGTGTTTTCTCTTCTTAATACATTATGTATTCGTGAAAATATAGGACTTTGTCCCATACTCACTATATCTTTTGCATGTGTTTTAAATAAATGATAAATATCTTCTGGAGAATATCCTAAGGCATACAATCCAGCAATTAATGCACCTGAACTTGTTCCTCCTATCGCTTCAATTTTTATTCCACTTTCTTCTAAAGCTTTTAGCACTCCCGCATGTGCAATTCCTCTCATTCCTCCACCAGATAATGCAATTCCTAATTTCACTTTTTTCACCTTTTCTCTTTCCATTTTATATAGTATTTACATTATGAAATATTTTAATCAGACTTTCTCGTGTAAAGTTAAAAAAAATAGACTCAAAATTGAATCTATTTTTTATCTTAGACAATAAGTTTTTATTTTGTATAATAAAATTCTCCATATCCATATTCTACTCTATAATAATCTTTTATAAATTGTGGCTCTGTTTGCACATTAAATGTATATGTTGGTTCTACTATTACTTTACCACTTGTATCTACAACACCCCATTTACCATCTAATTCAATTCCTGCATATCCATAAGAATTCAAATCTGCTGCTTTATCATATATATAGTCTACAACTACATTTCCAGATTTATCAACAAATCCCCATTTTCCGTCTTTAGATTTTGCATATATTTGATTATCTGAAAATATATCTGTATTTTGTTTTTCATTTCCTTCTAAATCAAAATATTTTGTTTCTGTATCATTATATATTTTTATATAATTATCTTCTTTTTTAATAATTGCATTTGTCATCTCACATAATTGTTTGAAATTCTTATCATATAGTTGTGTTGAACTATTTTGTGATAATCTTGTAATGATATAATCTGTTCCTTCTACTTTTTCTATTGAATCATATTGTATTTCTATAATTGGTTCCTCTTTATCATTAATCACTCCTACTTTTCCACCTGTTACTGAAACGATAAAATAATTGTCATATAGATAGTTTATATAAGAATAATTTTGTTTTGTGATTTGTTCTCCTGCTTGATTAAGAATACTATATGATGTACCTTGTGTATTGTCTATTTTGATTTGGTAATTTTCATTTTCTGTGTTAAGTATATATACATTACTATCTATTTCAGCTGGAGTTCCATCTTCTTTATATGCTTTTACATTTCCATCTACATCAGTAGCATAAATATATATTCCTGTACTATCAATTTGTGTAAATTCTGTTGGTATAATTACTTCTCCATCTAATGTTGCTACTCCATATCGTTTGGTTTTTTCTAGTGTTAATGTATTACTTTCACTATTATAAGATATAGATTGATATTCATTTTTGATAATTGGTTCTTGATTTTTTACCAACCCATATTGTCCATTTTGTGCTACAATTAAATAAATATTATTACCATCTTTTATATTGGTTATTCTAGAGATTTCTGTATACGCAGGTTCTAATAGAAGATTTCCATCAACATCTACATAGCCATAGCGATATCCATCTTCTGTTGTATTAGAAACAATGTATCCTGCACGTTTATATCCATCTTCTTCTGTTGTGTAATTATCCACTGTGATTTGGTCATATTCTGGTTCTACTAAATTGTTTCCTTTATTATTGATAACACCATATTTTCCATCTAATTTTACTAGCAATTCTCCTTCTTTATATGGCAATCCTTCTATTGTCTCATATATAGGATTTGCAATCACTTCTCCTTCTAAGTTAATTAATCCTATTTTGTCATCTTGCTTATATGTTAACAAATTTTTTTCATACATTAAATCACTAGCTATATTTTTCAATCTGATTGGTTGTAATTGTGTATATTCTGAAAATATTTGTTCATTATTCTGATTTAACACTTTTGTATCATTGTTTTCATCATAACATATGAAAACTGCTTTTTGTGGATTTGGTATAATCACATTTGCATATGTTGGATTAATAACAACATCTCCATGATTGTTAATAACACCATATTTTCCATCTTGTCTTACAATAAAATATGCATAATCTTGAATATTAATTTTTTCAATTTCATATTCTCTTCCGTCTTTTTCAACTTGTTTATATATAAACCACCCTGCAATAGCAATGATAATTAATAGTACAATGACTATCATAACAATATATTTTTTCTTCATATTCGTTCCCTACCTTATTCTTCTTTTTTTTCTTCTTCTGTTTCTATGACATTATTTTTACACGCTTTTACTTTTAATATTCTTTTATCTTCATATTCTTCTATTTTATAAGTTACTTTTTCAGTTTCTACCACTGGTTTTTCTTCTTCTTCAGGAATCCTTCCCAATTCTTCTTGTAAAAATCCTGATATAGTATCATAATCGCCTTCTGGTATTTCTGCATTTAGCAATTTGTTGACATCATAAATTGGCAAGCTTCCTGATAACATATAGGTATTGTCATCAATTTTTTCATATTCCTTTTCTTCTTTATCATACTCGTCATATATGTCTCCTACCAATTCTTCTAATATGTCTTCCATAGTAACTAAACCTGCTGTTCCACCATATTCATCAACAATGATGGCTATCTGCATTTTATTTTTTTGCAATTCTTTAAATACTTCATTGATTAATCGATTTTGTGATACGAAATATGCTTCTTTCATCAAGTTTTTTACTTTAAAACTTTTTTTATTAATATTTTTTAATACATCTTTTACATATAAAATACCTTTTACTTCATCAATGGTTTCGTCATATACTGGTATTCTACTATATCGATATTCTTCTTTTGATAATTCATCTAATAATTCTTCATTACTAATATTAATATCTACTGCAAAAATATCTTTTCTATGTCTCATAATTTCAGATACAGTAATGTCATTAAATTCAAATACATTATTGATTAGTTCTTTTTCTTCTTCTTTGATGGTTCCTTTTTCTTCCCCTTGATTTACCATCATTTTAATTTCTTCTTCAGTAACCGTTTCTTCTTCATTTTCTCCTACACCAAATATTCTGGATATGCTATTGGTTACAACTGTTAATAATTTTACAAATGGTGCTGTGATAATAGAAATAGCTCTGATAACACCAATGGTTGCAAATGATATTTTTTCATAATGTTTCATTGCTAATCGTTTTGGTACTAATTCGCCAAAAACCAATGTAAAGAAAGATAATATAATGGTGATGATAATAATAGATATACTTTTCCATACACCTATACTGATTGCTGGTATCCAACTATTTAATACTGGTGCTAACATATCTGCAAATGTTTCTGATGCAAAAGCACTTGATAAAAATCCTGCAAGTGTAATTCCAATTTGTATGGTTGCTAAAAATTTGCTTGGTTCTTTTAGCATTTTTTCTATTTGTTTTGCCTTTTTATTTCCTTCTTTTGCTTGCTTTTCTATTTTTGCATCATTCAGAGATATAAATGCTATTTCACTTGCCGCAAAATAGGCATTTAATAAAATTAATATCACTAATACAATTAATTGTGAAAACATGAAATATACGCTCCCTTTTTGTTTCTCTTTTTATTATATACTTTTCTTGTATATTCTATCAAAGTTTATTTTTTTATTCAATAGTTTTCAAACTTTAATCTTCAATTACAAAAGAAAAAAGGAAACTTATAAAGTTCCCTTTCTTGTATTACATGCCTGTTACTGGTAAAATTCTTTTACTTGTCACTTCTTTATTATCTGTTGTTAGTTCAAATTCTGGTATTTCTTCTTCATGATTATTGACTGTTACTGTCATTTCCTCATTTAAGTTTGTATCCACTTCAATTAAATCTTCATAAATTTCATAACCACTAATGGTTCTTGTTTCTTTTATATAATACTTTCCTGGAATCAAATTTTCTACCTCTATCCTTCCATTCTCATCTGTTTCTAAATTTGTATAAATCACATTTTTATTTTCATCTAGCAATTGAAATTCTACTCCTTGCAATTTTTCTTCTGACGCTTCATCTTGTTTTATAATAATTAGTTTTGTTTTATTTTTATGATAATAATCTTGTGTCTCTCCTGTTCCGTCTTCATAAGTAGATGCTGTTAGTGCATAATCTTGTAAGTTAGAACTTGGTGCAGTTCCATATAATACTGGTTTTGTTTCTACCTTTGTTTCTATCTGAATTTTAATAGTTCTATCTTCTGTCATCTGTTTTATTGGAAGGCATATTTTAAATACCTCATTAGCATGAAATTCTTTTTTTCCTTGATTGGCTTCATCTGTTATTTTTAGTCCTTCGATTTCTTGACCATTTTCATCTGTTACCTGTACCGTATATTTGTCTATATTGGTTTTAGCAGTTACTTTATATGTTTTAGAAACATATTGAGACTCTATACTATCTTGTTTCCAAGTTTCTTGTAGTTTTTGAATATCTACTTTATTAGAAATCTGTACTTCACTAGAGTTATTGGCATCATTTATAATTTTATACATCGCATTTAATGTTCTTTGTCCTGCTTCTCCAATGGCACTATAATCACTTAATTGATTTCCATGAATATAACTATAAATCGCATGTTTGGTTGCTGTAAATGCTTCTTTTTCATTTGCTACGCCCAATTCTTCTATTGTTTTATATGGATACCCATTTGTTACGATTTTCCAAAGCATGACATCTTGTATTGCTTTTTCAACAGAAACTGTATAACTTCCTTCTTCTGCTCCTGGTTTTGTTTTATCCAAACAATAAGCTGGATATACTTTCCCATCATTTTCATATTGAATATATGTGGTTTTTACCGTGATACCTTTATATTTTAGTAAACTTCCACAATCTCCTACTGCATATACATTTGCCGCATCTATATTTGTTGCTATAACAGAATTGGTAAAATTTAAAAAATTTAATATGATGATAGCGAATACAATACATAAAATTTTTATTCCCTTTTTTATTTTATACAAATTATTTTCACATCCTTTTCTTAATTATATAGAGAAAATTGCTTTTTCTCTTGACTATTCTATTGATTTTTCTATTCCTTGTATACATCTTCTGTATTCTGGTTCGTTTTCTACACAAGTAATGAGTGTAATTGTATTTTCTTCTGTTGGTTCTAAATTACTCCAATCTGTATTTTGAATAATCTCATGTTTTGTTACAATATATGTTCTTTCTATATCTTTATAGGTATACTTGATTTCATCTCCCTCCTGCAATTCTTTTAATCGATTAAAATAATTATTTTTATATCCTCTGTTATGTGCAGCTAAGCATATATTTCCTAAATCTTTAGAGGATTCTTCAAAATGCCCCACATAGTCATCTAATATTTCTTTGCTTGTTCCTTCTTGTATGGGTGCTTTTAATGCTATTTTGTCTATTTGTATATACCAATTTTGTAATGTATTTGTTTCATCTAAAATAATCGTATTATCATTTGCTATGTTTTCTGAATCAATTGTTTGATTTTGAATATCATTTTCTGAATGAATGACTGAATTTTGAATAAAATTTTGCTGTGCTGTAAAATCGACTTTAAATTCTATTTTTTTGTTTTCTAATATATCACTGTTAAATAGAATATTTATAAATATATAGAGAATGATGGAAATAATAAAAGATAATACATTGATAAATTTGCTAGTATATATGATAATAAATACGCTCTCCTTTTAAAAAATATATCTTGACTTTGTTTGGAAATTTAAGTAGATCAAATCTCTTTGATTAAACTCTTTGATTTTAAATATTTGATATAAAAATATATAACATGTTACATGTATATAATAATACATTTTTTTCCATTTGTAAAGAACTTTTCATCGCAAAATTCGACATTTAAACAAAAGAGAAAGGCTATCCTGCAACAGGAAGCCCTTCTCTGCCTTCACATTGTTCTATCAATGAGGGTCTTTACTCGTGCCTCAATGGCACTAAAGTGTTCTTTTGGATCTTCGATTTGCTTTTTTAAAGTGGTAATAAACTGTCTCTCACTTATAATCTGTACCTGTTTTACAGGATCAGTTACATCTGGTAAATGACATTTTTGCCTATACCTTTGATACAGTTCATTTATGTCCTCTTTTAAAAAGACATATCTTTGTTTTATCCGTTCTTCCATCTGTCTAACCTCCCTTTGTGAAGCTTCTGATTAATATTGTCCAAGCCATTATATCATTACATAATCTTTATGTCAAATACTTAAGTCTAATTCAAAATAGAATTCAACTCCATTATCTTTATTAATAACACCATAATCATTTTTATAATTACTCATGATGGCTTTTACAAATGATAAACCGATACCTGTTCCTCCATCTGCTCTATTTCTAGATTCATCCACTTTATAAAAACGATTCCAAATTCTTGCTAAATCTTCTTCTTTTATATTAATACCTGTATTGAATACTTTTATTCTCACTTTGTTTTTTTCTACATTGACAACATTTTCTATGACAATACGTTTTTCTTTATTTACTTCTTCTACATGTTTAATCGCATTTGTTAAATAATTAGTAATCACTTGCTCTATATAAAAATCATCTGCAATAACATTAATTTCTTCAGGAGATTTTAATTCTACTTCTACTTGCTTTTCTTCTAGCATAACTTGTGATTTTCTAATAACTTCTTTTTCTAATTCTACTATATTAAATTCTTCATCATTAAATTCTCTTTTTCCATATTCTAGTTTCATCAATTCTAACAATTGTTTTACTAATCTATCCATTTTATTTGTTTCATCTAAGATAACCTCTGCATAAAATTTTCTGCTTTCATCATCTGTATTAACATTTTCTAATAGTCCTTCACTGTATCCTTGTATTAGCGCAATTGGTGTTTTTAATTCATGTGATACATCTGATATAAAACTTTTTCTCATTTCATCTATTTTAGACTTTTCTTCTATATCTCTTTCTAGTTCTATATTGGTTCTTCTTAATTGTTTAATGGTACTTTCCAATTTATCAGACATTAAATTGATACTTTTTCCTAAATTATTAATCTCATCATCTGCATCTGTTATTCGATATTTATGACTAAAGTCTAAATTAGACATATTTTTAGCAATTGTATTTAACTCTAATATCGGTTCTGTAAATTTTCTACTAACAAAATTAACAATAACTGCTGAAATTAATATGGTAAATCCTGCAATTAAATATAAAAAATTATTAGATATTTTTACACTTTCCTCTATTGAAGAAACTGGTATTCGAATATATAATAAATAACCATTATCTAATTTAGCAGATAACAAAATATATGAAATCCCTGTTTTAGCTTCTCTGAATCTTCTTATAATAAATTTGTTATTTTCTTCTATTAATTCACCTGCATTTATTGCATTGGTCATGGCATTCATCTCACCAAAAGTTGATAAGAAATCTTTGTTTGATGTAAATACATTTATATCATCATCATCTTTGATTAGGATGTCAAAATTATTATTGATTGCTAATTTTTCTAATTCAGAATTAATATCTATATCTACTGGTTCATTATAATAATTATTAATTACTTCATATACTTCTTTTAAATCTTTTGTTTTACTATATAAATAAAATTGTCCAAATACAAAATTATTTACCAAAATTAAAAATAGTATAATGAGTAGTATAATTAATGATAACATTAGAAATAATTTCACTCTTACTGATTTTAATGCATTTTTTATTTTTTCCATTTTACTCATTCCTTTGCTAAGGCATAAACACATCCTATGGTAAACTATTTTACCTCAAATTTATATCCGACTCCTCTCATTGTTTGGATATATTTTCCTTTTTTCCCTAATTTATGTCTAATTTTCTTAATATGACTATCTATGGTTCTAGAATCTCCATAATAATCATAATTCCATACATTATTTAATATTTTATCTCTTGATAATGCTATATTTTCATTATCCACTAAATAGGTTAATAATTCATATTCTCTTAAGCTCAATTCAATTGGTTTTCCATCTACTTTTACAGTTCTTCCCTCTTTGTCAATTTCAATTCCGCCATAATCTTTTACTTCTTTTTCATCTGGATTTGTTCTTTTTAATATAGCTTCTACACGCGCAACTAAAATCTTAGGACTAAATGGTTTAGAAATATATTCATCAACACCTAGTTCAAAACCAAACAATTCATCTTGCTCTTCTCCTCTTGCTGTTAACATGATAATTGGTACTTTAGATTCTTGTCTGATTTGTCTTAATACTGACCAACCGTCTAATTTAGGCATCATAACATCTAATAAAATTAAGCTAATTTTATTTTTATTTTCTTCATACACTTCTAGTCCTTTTTCACCATCTTCTGCTTCTAATATGCTATATCCTTTTGCCGCTAAAAAATCTTTTATTAATTTTCTCATCCTTTGTTCATCATCTACAACTAAAATACAGTTATTTAGCATATTTATCACTCCTACTTTTTCTCATTTTATTATACATTATACATAGGTTTTATGTCTATACTGTGAACAAATTTTCAGAAAAAAAGAGTAAATCTAATTTTATAATCAGCATTTTACATTCTTGCTGGTAATATATGGTAACTGTCTATTTCTTCTATTT
>CAWVJG010000161.1:0-4346 GCA_963929465.1 Bacillota bacterium | reverse complement strand
ATGGAAGTATTAGATGTAGGAACAGGTCCTGGTAGAGATATAAAATTCATGTATAGCAAAGGAATAAAAAGAGTAGTCGGATTAGATAATTCAGAAGAATTTATTAAGATATTAAAAGAACTTGAAGAAAAGAGAGAAATTCCAAGAAACAGTTTTGTCAAAGGGGATATGTTAGATATTCCTTTTGACAATGAGATTTTTGATATTGTTAGGCAAAATGCTTCTTTGTTACATATACCAATCACAATCAAAGGTGAGATGTTAGATAAAGCTATACAAGAAAGTTATCGTGTTTTAAAAGAAAATGGAATTCTATTTGTTAGTGTAAAAAAAGGAAAGGGAGTTCAATTAATAGACACGAAAGAAGGATTAGGTGCAAGAATCTATCAAATGCACACAGTAGAAAGTATTACAAAAATTTTGGAAGAACATCATTTTCATATATTAGACATTATAGAAATAGAAGAACAAAGAAAAGACAGCAAGATTGATTGGATTAATGTCATTGCGAAAAAGTGTAGATAAAGATTCAATAGAAATGTCAAAATATAGCATTTGAAAATAAGCACGGGTGACTAAGAACTATAGTCAACATAAAAGTGTCCCAAACAGAAACGTCCCCAAAAGGACAAAAGGGACAAATAAAAAGAAAGGATTGAAAAAATGGAAAACAATAATATATATAAAACACCACTTTCTGGTAGATATGCCAGTCCAGAAATGAATAGAATATGGTCAAACAATGAAAAATATTCAACATGGAGAAAATTATGGGTAGCATTAGCAGAAACAGAAAAAGAATTAGGAATTGATATAACAGATGAACAAATTGAAGAAATGAAGAAAAATGTAGATAATATTGATTATGACATTGTTGCCAAAAGAGAAAAAGAGTGTAGACATGATGTTATGGCACATGTATATGAATTTGGATTAAAATGTCCAAAGGCAAAACCAATTATCCATTTAGGAGCAACTTCATGCTATGTAACAGATAACACAGATGTTATTTTAATGTCTAAAGCACTAAAACTAATCAAAGAAAAATTAATTATTGTTATCAAAAACTTGAAAGCATTTGCAGAAAAAAATAAAGATGTAACTTGTTTAGGATATACTCATTTCCAACCAGCACAATTAACAACTGTTGGAAAAAGAGCAACTTTATGGATGCAAGATTTACTAGAAGATTTAGAAGAATTAGAATTTGTTGAAAGCCATATGAAATTATTAGGTTGCAAAGGAACAACAGGAACACAAGAAAGCTTTATGAAATTATTTAAAGATGAAGATAAAGTAAGACAAATTGATGGAAAAATTGCTGAAAAAATGGGATTTGAAAAAGTATATAATGTATCAGGACAAACTTATACAAGAAAACTAGATTCAAGAGTTTTAAACTTATTAGCAGAAATTGCACAAAGCTGTTCTAAATTTGCAAATGATATGCGTTTATTACAACATGAAAAAGAACTAGAAGAACCATTTGAAAAAGGACAAATTGGTTCATCAGCTATGGCATATAAAAGAAATCCTATGAGATGTGAAAGAATCAATTCTTTATCAAGACATGTTATGACATTAGCAATGGATCCAAGCATTACAGCTGCAACACAATGGTTAGAAAGAACATTAGATGACTCAGCAAATAAAAGAATTTGTGTACCAGAAAGCTTTTTAGCAGTAGACGCGATTTTAATACTTTATGCCAATATCTCAAGTGATATTGTCGTATATAAAAATGTTATAAAAACAAATATGATGCAAGAATTACCATTTATGGGAACAGAAGAAATTTTAATGAATGCTGTTCTAAAAGGTGGAGATAGACAAGAATTACATGAAAAAATCAGAGTATATTCTATGGAAGCTGGAAAACAAGTAAAAGAATATGGAAAACCAAATGACTTAGTACAAAGAATTGCTGCAGATGAAACATTTGGATTGACAGAAGAAGAAATTTTACATATCTTAAATCCAGACCATTTATGTGGAAGAGCTGTTCACCAAGTAGAAGATTTTATGAATGAAAGAGTAAATCCAGTGTTAGAGAAATATAAAGATTTAGGACAAGATGCTACAATAGAGGTAAATGTTTAGGAAGGATATAAGTAATGATTAAAAATATAATATTTGATATGTCAGAAGTCATTATATCAGGATATCATGGAGTTGAAAAAATATTAGAACAACAATATGCAATTCCAGAAGAAGAATGGGAAAGACAAAGATTATCTAAGAATGAACTCTTTTTAAACCTAATGAGAGGAAACTTAAGTGAAGAAGCATATTTAGAAGAACTTTTGCAAGGGACAAATTGGAATATTTCCATAGAGCAATTAAAAACAGCTATTCGTTCAAATCTAAATAGGCCAGTTCCAGGAACAATGAAGGTTGTCAGACAACTAAAAGGAAAATATCAATTAATATTATTATCAGATTATGTAAGAGAATGGATGAAATATATTGAAGAAAGAAATGAAGATTTAAGAATTTTTGATAAAAAAATATTTTCTTATAATATAGGAACAACAAAATCAGAAGTAGAAACTTTTGAAACTGTATTAGAACAAACTAAAATTGTAGCAAATGAAACATTATTTATAGATGACTATGAAAAAAATGTAAAAAATGCAGAAGCAGTAGGAATTCATGGAATTGTATTTGAAAATGCAGACCAGTTGAGAAAAACATTATCTTCTGAGTATAATCTATTACAAGTAGAAAAGGAGTATAGTGGAGAAGATAGATAATAAAGACTTTGGAAAGGATATAAATAATGATTAAAAATATAATATTTGATTTATCAGAAGTTATCATATCTGGATATCGTGGTATAGAAGAAGTGGTATTAGAAAGTCAATATGGAACTTTTGAAAATCAAAAAATATTAGAAAATGAAGTAGATTTAGATTCAATGAGAGAAAATGAAACTTTCTTAAACTTGTTAAGAGGAAAATTAACAGAGGAAGAATACTTGAATCATGTATTGAAAAATAAAAACTGGAATGTATCTGTAGAACAATTAAAGACAGCTATCCGTCAAAACTTAAATCAACCGATTCCAGGAACAATGGAAATTGTTAAACAACTAAAAGCAAAAGAAAAGTATCAGTTGATATTATTATCAGACCATGCCAGAGAATGGATGGAATATATCGAAGAAAAGAATAAAGATTTAAAGATTTTTGACAAAAAGATATTTTCTTATGATATAGGAGCTGTCAAATCAGATAAGCAAACTTTTAAGACTGTATTAGAAAAAGTAGCAATTGTAGCAGATGAAACATTATTTATAGATGACTATGAGAAAAATGTAAAAAATGCAAAAGCAGTAGGCATTCATGGGATTGTATTTGAAAATGCAGAACAATTAAGTAAAACATTATCTTCAGAATATAATTTATTGTAAGTAGAAAATGAATATGATGAGGAGAAATAATATGAATGATATTACAATATATAATACTAAAACATTTATTGCTTCTGTTCCGAAAGTGCCACATATTTCTAGAGAAGATGGTGGACATATATGGATAAGGTCAAAAGAAAAGTATTTTGCAAGTAGATTAGATTTGAGTCCTAAAGAAGCAATAGAAGTCATGAGATTAACGATGTTAGTTAGTGAAGCAATGATAAAAGGAATAAAAAATAGAGGCATAGAAATAGAAAGAATCAATTATCAAGAAAATGGAAATTGGGCATATATAGAAGGAACAAAACCAATTTTTCATATACATTTATATGGAAGGACGAGAAATTCCAAAATACAACCTTTTGGACAAGCTTTAAATTTTCCTTACAAAGATACAGGATTTTATGACACATTTGAACCATTTAATGAAGAAGATATACAAGAAATTCAAAAACAAATTCAAGCATTAGAAGAAAGTAAAAAATATGATATTACTAGCTGGAATTTAACATAAATAAAAATGAAAAAGGAGGATAGATATATGAAAAAATGTCTATTACTAGGAAATGGTGGAAGAGAAGCAGTAATTGCTGAACAAATTGCAAAAGGATATGTGCTATATGCGATATTACCATATGCAAATCCATCAATTGTAGAGCAAGTAGAAAAATCAAATGGAAAATATATCATAGGAGACCCATTTGATAAAGAACTTGTAGAAAAATTTGTAAAAGAAGAAGAAATTGAAGCAGCAGTTGTTAGCCAAGATAATTTGTTGCAAGAAGGATTAATTGATTTAGCAAGAAAACTTGGATTACAAACTTTTGGACCAACATCAAAAGGAGCAAAAGTAGAATGGAGTAAAACATATGCTTTAGATATTGTAAAACAATTAGCACCTGAAATGATTATCAAAAATGAAAGTGTAAAA
>CAWVJG010000160.1:0-13551 GCA_963929465.1 Bacillota bacterium | reverse complement strand
AAATAGAAGAAATAGACAGTTACCATATATTACCAGCAAGAATGTAAAATGCTGATTATAAAATTAGATTTACTCTTTTTTTCTGCTGGAATGTTGAAACTATTGACAAAGTCCCAGAATTATGTTAATATATTCTTATGTGCTGAAAATCTCAGTACAAATAACTAATAGGAGGTCTCATTTATGGGAAAGACAGCTGATAGAGAGTATAAGCTCGAACAGGAAAAAAAGATGGTAGAGGAATATGTCCGGAAAGGAAAAGATGATTTCGGTGAAAACCGTGTGACCACCTATACAGGTGAAGACGGCTCGACAATCATCCGAATTGCCAATTCGGCTACCACGATTAGCCGTAAAGAACACCCTCTCCCCGAGTACCAGCGTACTATTGGGGGGTGATGAGACACTAGAAGGAGCTCTTCCTTCAAGGGGTTGTCTGTGTAAAAACAGACGGCCCCGATTTTTTATTAAGATTAACTTTTTATAAGATTTTCAAATTTATATACATATAATCAATATAAACTTCTTATATCTGATAGAAAAAATCCAACACCTATTTTGAGTTGGATTTTTTGATTTTCTCAATATATCTTTACTGATATGCCTCTATTTCTTCTATTATCTCCTCTCCTGTCATTTCACAAGGAATATTGATTCTTTTGATAGCATGTTTATCTAAATCTTTAAAATGATTTATTCCAATATCATATACTTGAAAATCGATTTCATTATTTTTTAAAGTCCTTACTGTTTCAGTTGTATATGCCCCAAATGGATATGCAAATATTTTTAAATCTTGTTTTCCTAAATGTTTCTCTATTTCTTTATAAGATGCTTTTACGTCATCTCGAAGTTCTCGGACAGAACGTTTATCATAAAAAACATGTTTTTTACTATGACTACCTATTTCTACAAGTCCACTATTTTGCATTTCTAAACATTGTTCCCAACCTAAATATTTTATCCCATCTATTTCTTGACCAATTTTATCTGTTACAATAAATATAGATGCTTTCACTTGATACTGTTTCAAAATTGGATAAATATATTCATAATTACTGTAATATCCATCATCAAATGTTATCAACATCGGTTTATCGGGAAGTTCTGTTTTTCCACTATCAGCAAATGCTAATTCTTTCATAGATATGAAGGTATATCCATTTTCTATAAATGTTTTTATATTTTCTTCAAAACTTTCTGGCGTATTTATATAATTAAAATTATCTGGATCACTTTCTGGAACCGCTGTTACGAAATTATGATATAGCAAGATAGGAATTTTGATATCTGCTCTTTTTGTATTTCTTTTTACATTGATGCAAACTCCAATAGAAACCACAATGATAACAATTATCAAACATATAATGATCAACTTTTTCTTCGTACTCATTGTTTTTTCATTCCTTTCCCAAGGTATAAATTTTAAGTTTGATATTTTCAAACCTCTTTTTATTATATTTATGATAAACATTTTTTGACACTTATCACGATTTTTCGACAGTTTCATAAGATACAATGAGGTGATAAAAATGTTTTTCATATCTATGATCATTGCACTAATATGTCTTATCTGTTCAATATGTATCAATATCAATTGGATTTATGATATTTCATGTTATTTAGGCTACTTCTTGGCAATTTATCTTGTAACTTTTATAGCCATTATTCCAGGATTTCATTATGTATTTAACTTTGTTAGTTTGTTACTTCATAAAAAAGATAAGAAGAAATCCTATAACAAAAAAGAAGAAGATGTTACGATTTTGATACCAGTATATAATGCAAAAAATTCAATAAAAGAAACACTTAACTCTATAAAGAAACAAAAATACTGTGGAAACATTTATGTAAAAATTATTGATGATGGTTCAACTGATGGAACTTTAGAATTATTAAAATCTGTAGATTTAGATTCTAATATGACATTGATAGAAGCAAAACACCAAGGAAAAGCAAATGCACTTAACAAAGGATTACAAACTGTATGTACAGATTACACCATCACTATTGATAGTGACACCGTTTTGCATCCTTTAGCTGTTAGAAATATCATGCATAAGTTAATCAATTCTAATAAAAAAACAGCTGCAACTGCTGGTTGCCTATTTGTTAAAAATGCAAAAAAGAACTTTATTACAAAATTACAACAATGGGATTATACACTAGGTATCTTTGGTGTAAAACTAATTCAAGGCAATTACAATTCTACATTAGTTGCACAAGGTGCTTTTAGTGCTTATAAAACAAAAATGTTAAAAGAAATCGGTGGTTGGCAACATTGTGTAGGTGAAGATATTGTTCTCACTTGGCAATTGTTAAGTAAAGGTTATGAAACCAATTTTGCAAAAAATGCCATTGCGTATACAGTTGTTCCAGAAAAATATAAGGAATTAGGTAAACAGAGAAAAAGATGGGCTAGAGGTATGATAGAAGCTTTTAAAAAGCATAAAATATTAACTTCTAAGAAAATGTCATTGAAGTCTAAATTCTTAGCATGCTTTAATGTCTTTTTCCCATTTATTGATTTAGCACTTCTCATTTTTGTACCACTTAGCTTAATTTTCTTAGCGTTTGGAAATCCTTTATTACTTGGTTGGATTTCTTTATTAGTGATTCCTTTTGGACTATTGCTATGCTTATTAATCGAAATCAAGAGAAAAAATATGCTAAAAGAAATTGATTGTAAATTAGAAAAAAGAAGTTGTTTGGCATTTTTTGTGTATATTTTGGTTTATGCGTTTATATTAGCGCCTTATTGTCTAATGGGATATATTTCAGAGTTAATCAATTTGAAAAAGAAATGGTAACTGCAATAAGGAAGGAAATGCTCCTTCCTTTTTAATTATTCATATGAATTGATTTTGTATTACTTGCTAACCTCAGAAAATCAAATTTCTAGTTGAAGTATACATAAAATTATGCTATAATAAAAGCTGATAACACCGTTGAAAAGTCTTCCTTGCGTGACATCAGGTATATGCAAGAGGACAATTAATTAATAAGGAGGAGAAAATTCGAGATTTAAAACACTAACAGCCCACCTCTTCATGAGGTGGGCTTGTTGGGTTTATAAGACAATTAAATTTTTATAAAAATTCTTTTAATTTTATTAATAATTCTTCTAAAGATATTTTCATTATATTCTACCATTTGTAAATTCGACTCTATATTCTCTGTTAGATCTGTTTTAGATTCTTTTTTCTTGAAAATATCATTAGGATTATATTTTTCTAATAATTCTGTTTGGTATCTATTTTCATTCTCATAAAACTTATTTTTTAATTGTTGTCTCTCTTCATCTGTTGACCAGTAATTATAATTGATAACAGCAATTAGGTCTTTTGTTTTTGTTGAAAAATTTTGCTCTAATAGACTTTTATTAATATCAATATTTATTTTATATTGTTCATTAGATTGTCTTTTAATTAATTCTATTAATTTTTTTGGCAACCTATCTATATAAGACTGTGGTAAATATTCTAATAGACACTTAACTTCTGTATATGCTTTAATATAATGAATATTATTACCAATCATCATCAACACCCCATCCATCATCATCTTTTCCCCATCTAGTATCTTCTATTGTTTGTGCTTGTTCATCTCTTATACTTTTACTCATTTCGTTAAATCCTGATATGGTTACCTCACCAGATAGCTCTTGTAAATCAGAATTTAAAGTACTTTCATCAAATTTTTCCTTTTTTTCAGATTTCGGCTTTTCAAGGATACCTTCTCTTTTATAATAAAAAGATTTCATATAATATTGAGAACATAGTTGTGGCTTTCTATCCTTTTGCGTTATTCCTAAATTCATTGTTAAAATTTTGTCGATATCTACTGATAAAGAAGAATCTAAATCCGCGACTTGATATACAATATCACAAAAATCTTTTTCATCATTGCTACTTCTAACAGATTGAATCAGAAGTTCATCAATTATTTGTTGATATAACCCGGGTATTATTTTCATTTTCTTTTGATATATCTACTAATTTTGCAACTAAACTTTCTAAAGATCGATATCTATCATTATTTCTTAAAGGAAATTCAGTTTTATATTTTTCTTCGCATTTTTGATAATATCCTGTTGTTCTATTATTCTCAAATCTTTGAATGATCCTATTAATTAAAGATGGATTTTTAGTCTCTTCATATTCTTGTAACATGTTTTCTATTTCAAGATGTTCATTTTCTATAATTTTTTCTCTATCTAGCATAACTAGTGGAATTCCATATTGTGATGCGACGATTAAAGAATCTTGATAATTTTTGCTATTTTTGTACTCATCATTTGACATACTATCTGCAATACATATAATATATGAGGGCTGCTTTTTTTCTCCATTACTATTAAACCTATCCCAATTCGTTTCATTTCCATCTATTCTTGTATTATTTGCTTGTTCCATCGGTGTTAAAAATCTACTACTAGATCCTTCACATGCTGCCATAGTTCTTTCTGTATCCATAGTGCCTACGGTATCAAATTGTTTATTTAACTCCATAGAAGCCATATCCCAAGGTGCTGATGCGACTAATGCTGAATTCTCAAAATCAGTAAATCCATAGCCAATCTGCTCTTCTTTTGCAAGTTCTAAACTTTCATTTGATATCATCCTAGTACAGAAAACATGATTTGTTCTCTTTGGAATATTCCAAGATTGTTGATAAGATTGTTCTCCATTGTTTTTATGTGAAAACGCTCCCACAACATGACTACACATATAAAAGTTAGTTCCTGCATTGTATATAGGTACTTTTTTTCCATCAATTTCTATTACTTCTATAAGATCTTCTTCTTTTGGTTTGTAAAATTTGTCGTTATACATTTGTGCAAAGCTTTTCCTAATTTCTGTATCAATTGCATTAAAATTTTCTATATTAATTTCAGCTAATTCTAGTTTTTCAATTTGTTCTATACTATCTGAAGAAATTATTTGTGTTAGATTTTTGAGAAATGTATGTATTTTTTCATTTCCAACTATTTCTTGTGCGTTTTCTATATTAAATCCATATTTTTGGCATAATAGTTTTGCTTGAGTAAGACTAATTCCAAAATTCTTTTCTATTATAGCAAATTTTACTCTATCTAATTCAGATAAAGACTGTATATGTTCTGTTAAGCCTTGTATATTTTCTGGATTATTTAAAATTGAAGTACACACATTATTCCTTATTTGATCATAATTTTCAAGTTGTTCAATACTTTTAATCCCAAAATAATTTTGTTCTTGATTAATAACATTAAAATAATTTTTTAATATATCAGTTCTAGTAGTAGATGAAATGGATGCTGATAATTCGCTGAAATCAGAACTATTCAAAGCTTTTACAATTATATTACTTCCTGTAATCCAATTATCTTTTGTTAAAAAAGTTTCTTTTAATTTGAAAAATAATGCATATTGGTTATCATCCAGATTTATCAAAGTATCTTGAAATTTTTTATCACAAACTATTCTTGAAAGTTCTTCAAACGTTAGTTTAGATATAAATTTATCACTTAAAATCTCAAAATTTATAGTTTCTAATAAATCAGTATTTTGGTCAAAAAGTTTCTTAAAACTTGCTTTTCCTTTAGCATCTATATTATATTTCGTAAAGATAGTTTCAATCTCTTTTGTATCCATAATTTACTCCATTTTAATTATTTTACTTCATATTTTTTATATTATATCATAACAAAATATAAAAACATACACATTATTTTATTTTTTATGCTATAAGTATGTTTATACGAATATAGCACTATTTTATTAAATATGATATAGTTAAATAAATATTATTTTATTAAGAGGTGATATAAATGATAATTGACAGTTTTGATAATCAATCAGAAGCAAAAATTAATCCTAAACCAAAAGAAAACAGATTAACATGTGATGCTTGTATTATTACATTTTCGAATATCATAGAAGATTATGTATTTAACCATTATGACTGTAAAAAAGTTGGTGAACTCAAATTTGTCACTGGTCCTTTATCTGTTTATGAATTAGAATATAAAAATAAGGTTATTGCATTTTATAAAACTTATATGGGTGCCCCTACCGCTGTTGGTGCTTTAGAAGATGCTACTGAAATATTAGATACTAATAAATTTGTTGTTTTTGGTGGTGCAGGTTCTTTAGATAAAACAATCTCTCATGGTAAAATTATGGTTCCAACATATGCCTATCGAGATGAGGGAACTTCTTATCATTATGCTACACCAAATGACTATATAAAAATCAAAAATGCTCCTGTTGTTTCAAACTTTATGAAAGAACAACAACTTCCTTTTGTAGAAGGAAAAACTTGGACAACAGATGCTTTCTATCGAGAAACTGTTCATAATTTTGAAAAAAGAAAACAAGATGGTTGTATTTCAGTTGAAATGGAATGTTCTGCTTTACAAGCTGTTTGCGATTTTAGGAATTTAGAATTATACTATTTCCTAACAAGTGGTGATTTACTGGATGCACCTGTTTGGGACAGTCGAAAAAAAGAAAATGATTTGACTGGAACACAACATGATTTCACACATTTTGAAATTGCATTAGAATTAGCAATTTCAATATGAAATTATAAGTTTTCATTTGACAAATATAAATTAATATGCTATTATTTAGTTACAGAATAAATGTGTCTGTTACCGATGGACATTTTGTAGATTGTATGTGTATCCGCGAATGCACATACTTATTTTTTTGATTAAAAATAGAGTAGACCGCGAAATCTACTCTATCGACTTATGTATGTCTACAATTAGTCTTTGCCTGCTTGCTCATCTTCATTTTGTTGAAACTGCTGTAAAAGTTCAAGTCTAATGACTTTTTCCCTCTCATCTAGCAATTTATCAACTAAACAAAGAATTGCATCACCGATGGACATATATAGACCCCCTTTCCGTCTTGAGAAAAGACTAACCTTTTCAAGAGAAAGGTTGCCATTATATTACAATATTTTACATCAAAAAACAAGCGAACAGTAAAATTTTCCTAAAAAGTTTCAAATCTAAATATATAAACCTCCCCATGCAACGCCAACATGGGGAGTATATTTATTCAATTTTAAAACAGAAGTTATCGCTTCTATCAACATACCAGCTGATAGATGTCTCTTCTATTTTCTGAGGAAAACGAACTATAGATGGAAGTTTTCCTTTTTTGTTCAACTCTGAAATGGGAATCTCAAATTGATCCAATTCTCCATTATATTTTACATGTTTCCGTAATTCTCTATCTTCTGCTATACTATAAATAGTACCGGCAGCCCCTAGATAGCAATATGGGTATGGTAACATTTCTTTTATATATTTAAGCATTTTATAATCCTCCTGTCATTTTATTTGGCGTTGAGCAGACATTGGTCTAATGTCATTATACCACAAATTATGTTAAACCACAAAAATATGATAAACCAAACTCGTCAACATACAAAGAACAATTCCACAAACTGTTGGAATTAAAAATCCAATTGCTGTCCATTTCCAGCTACCTGTTTCCTTTTTAATAGTAAGTAAAGTTGTCGCACAAGGAAAATGAAATACAGTAAATAACATGACATTAATCGCTGTTAATATCGTCCAACCATTTTGTCTTAGGATTTCCCCTATCGCGAACGTATCTTCCATATTCACCAATGAAGTTCCTTGCATATAACACATAAGGATAATCGGAAGCACAATTTCATTTGCAGGTATTCCCAATATAAAAGCAGTTAGAATATATCCATCTAATCCCATAAGGTTTGCCAATGGTTCTAAAAAGTTTGCAATCATCGTTAACAAACTTTCTCCTTGTATACCGAATATTGGCAAATAACCATATGACAAGACCAGCCGGTAGCGCAACTGCAATAGCTCTTCCCAATATAAAAATGGTTCTATCGAAAATAGACCTAACCAATACTTTTAAAAATTGTGGCTTTCTATATGGTGGCAATTCTAACACAAAAGAAGATGGCATTCCTTTTAAAATCGTTTTGGATAAGATTTTAGATATCAACAATGTCATGATAATGCCTAGTATAATCACACCCATAACCGCTATTGTTGATAGAACAGAAGCACCTATTCCCCCTATTGTTCCTGCTATAAATATCGTCGCAATGGTAATTAAAAATGGAAATCTTCCATTACATGGGACTAAATTATTGGTTAATATGGCAATCAATCTTTCTCTTGGAGAATCGATAATTCTACATCCTGTTACCCCACAACTATTACAACCAAATCCCATACACATCGTAATCATCTGTTTTCCACTGCAACAAGCCTTTTTAAAAAAGCCATCCATATTAAAAGCAATCCTTGGCAAATACCCTAAATCTTCTAATATGGTAAACAAAGGAAAAAAGATAGCCATTGGTGGTAGCATAACAGATATAACCCATGTCAAAGTCTGATAGACACCTAAAATTAACATATTAGATAACCATTCTGGACAATGTATATATGTAGCAAATTCTATCAATTTTTCTTGTATATTTCCAAATATACTAAATAAAAATTGTGATGGATAATTGGCTCCTACTATCGTAATCCAAAATATGAGTAGTAAAAATATAATCATAATGGGAATTCCATATTTTTTAGATGTCAATATCTTATCGATTTTTCTATCTCGATTCGCATAATCTTTATTTTCAAATTTGCATACCTTTTTCCCTATTTTTTCTGCATCTTTTACAATTGTTGACACAATTTTTTCTTTAAATTCTTCTTGACGAATTTCTTCCTCTTTTAAATTTTCTAAAACTTCTTTTTTTACTTTATCTATTTCCTTATTATTCATTAATTGTATATGTAACTGTTTTTCTATTTCTTTTAAAATACGCTCTTCCCCATCTAAGACTTTTATGCTTATCCATCTTGCTAGTTTTTCTTCTATTTTATTCTGTTTGCTGATTATTTCTTTTACTTCTTCAATTGCTTTTTCTATCTTTTCATCATAATGTATTTGATATATTGGATTTATTCCTTCTTTTCTTTCACAAACATTTCTAATAACTTTCAATAAATTGTTTAATGTCTTTTTCTTTCTTGCTATAACACCTACAACTGGTACCATTAGTATGTTTGATAACAGTTCTAAATCGATTTTTATTTTCTTTTTTTTGGCTTCATCTAATAAATTAACACACACAATTAAATTATTGGTAATTTCTGTTATTTGTAATACAAGATTTAAGTTTCTTTCTAAAGAAGTCGCATCCACTACAACAATCGTTGCATCTGGATTTCCAAAACAAATATAATTTCTAGCAATCTCTTCTTCTTCAGAATGAGACATGATGGAATATGTACCAGGAATATCAACAAGCTTATATGTTTCTCCTCTATATCCAAAATATCCTGTTGCATTTGCAACTGTTTTACCTGTCCAATTACCAGTATGTTGATTCATTCCTGTTAGATTATTAAATATGGTTGACTTTCCAACATTGGGATTTCCTGCTAATGCAATTGTATAATTACTTTTTCGTTTCGTTTGGTTTTGCTTAATAGATAATTTTCCCTTTTTACTCATAACCCCTCCTTTAATTTTCTGTTGTTATTTTGTATATATGGATGTCAAAATCTTTGATTTTTCTTACATCCAATTATTTTTTATCTATTGTATTTTATATAGATTTTTATTATTTTGTTACTACTTCACCTTTATATTTTCTGCATCTTCCTTTCGGATAGCAATTAAACTCCCTCTAAATTCAAAAGCTCTCGGTTCTCCTGATGGACTTATTAAAACTGGTTTTATACTTGTTCCTTCTATCAATCCTAAATCTAATAATCTTCTTTTAATAGTTTCTTCCCCTATAATGTTATTAACAACACCTATTTCTCCCAATTCTAATTCATTCACTGTTTTTTCTTTCATTTACATATAGCACCTCCATATTATGTTTAGTATATAATATTCCTTTTTCGATTTTATGTTCTGATACAGGGCTTGTATGCTCGGTCAAAAAATTGACATAATAGCATATTGGTGATAAAATAATGATGTAGGAATTTTTTATTTTTAAGAAATATTAACTCTCTTGGTCTTATGTACTAAGAATTTTTTATTGTATGAGAAAATCACTTTCACTTAAACAGATTTGATTTTCTTATTTCGTTTTATCAGCATAAACATCCATAAAAACAAGTAAAAATAACATTATCTTAAAATACCGATAATGTACAAGTAACCTTTTAAAATTATTATTTAGAAAGGAGTTGTTTTTGTGACGAAAAAAATTGATTTTGAAAGAATTTTTAAAACCATGAAACAATATCTAAAAAAGTTTTTTAAGATATTACCAAATGTTGTGGTTCCATTACTCATCATGGTGTTAATCGAAAACTGTTTTGGAACAAATCATAGTGTGATTGGAATTATTTTAATTTTTGTTTGCATGTTAAAGGTAAATGAATTAAAAAGTATCAAAACATATGTACAAATGTCTTTTATGCTCATTGTGATAGCAATACTTGCCAGCATTGCTAGTTTAAACTTATATACTTCTATTGTTTTGAATTTAGTCATTCCGTTTATCATTATTTATCTAACAACTGCAAACCAAAAAGAATCTAATTATTTCCTATACGGATATGAATTTATTATGTTTCAAAGTTACCCTATTTCTATATCAGAAATCCCTTTACGTATTGTAGCAATTATTGTAGCACTAGCTCTTGGATATATCTACATGAAAATTTATAACCAAAAAGAAAAGATTGATGAAAATATAGTTTCTGATTTTGATTTAGTTGTATATAATATCAAACATATAAAAAAGGAACTAAATTTTAAAGTTCCTAGAATTCGTTTTGCTGTTCGTACAGCGTTTATTTTATGGATTACTTGTGTATTTATGGATTTGGTAACAGATAGAACGATTAGAAGTTATTGGTTACCTTTAATTACTTATAGTTGTTTAGAAATTGATAATCAAAAACAAAAAAGCAAATTATTGGCACAAATTGGTGGAGCTACACTTGGTATCGGTGTCTTTATTATCATTTTCCATTGGATTCCTACAAATGCTTTATTAGTTTTTATGGCTATTGCTTTTACTGCTTTATTTGCAGTAGACAATCAATATCTAAAAAAAGCCATTGGTACCATTCTCGGTATGAGTTTTGTGATACCATCATTGGGAGAATTTGGAGCTATTCTTTTAAGATATGTTTATGTGATGGCTGCGATTTTTATCATTGCCATTGTTGAATATTTAAGAGTAGTTGTTAGAAAAATAGAACGTCAAATTGCACAGTAATGTGCAATTTATTGCACTTATTTTATTTTTGTGATACACTTCTTTTGTAAAAGTAGTTTGATATATAAAAATGTCCCAAAAAGAAACGTCCCCAATTGGACATAGAAATGTCCCAAAAAGAAACGTCCCCAATTGGACATTTTTATAACAAATAATACATATACTTTTATGGGAGGAATTTATATGAAAAATAAATTTAAAGTAGCAATCGTTGGTGCCAGCGGTGTAGTTGGAAGAACCGCTTTAAAAGTATTGGAGGAAAAAAATTTTCCAAATGTTGAGTTTACTTTATTCTCCTCTAAAAAATCTGCTGGAAAGAAAATTGAATTTTTAGGAAATAACTATATTCTTCAAGAACTAACAGAAAATTCTTTTAACAAACCTTTTGATTATGCCATCTTTTGTGCAGACGGAAATGTTTCTAAGAAGTTTATACCAATAGCTGTAGAACATCATTGTATCTGTATTGATAATAGTAGTGCATATAGAATGGATAAAGAAGTTCCTTTGGTTGTTCCAGAAGTTAACATGCAAGAAGCTTTTAAAAACAAAGGAATTATTGCTAATCCTAACTGCTCAACAATTCAAGCAGTTGTTCCTTTAAAACCTTTAGATGATACATATCATATAAAACGAATTGTATATTCAACTTACCAAGCTGTTTCAGGTGCTGGACGAGAAGGAATTGAAGATTTGGAAAATGGAATGAATGGCTTTGCTCCTAAAAAGTTCCCTTACCCTATCTTTAATAACTGTTTACCACAAATTGATGTGTTTATGGATGATGGATATACTAAAGAAGAACATAAAATGATAAATGAAACTAGAAAAATTTTAAATAGACCTAATTTACCAATCACAGCTACGACCGTTCGTGTACCTGTTCTAAATTGTCATAGTGAGTCTATCAATATTGAATTGGAAAAAGATTTTGATTTATATGATGTAAGACAGTTATTACAAAATTTTCCTGGTGTCATTGTGGTTGATGATATAGAAAAAAATTACTATCCAATTGCCACAAAAGCGGATGGTTATGATGAGGTTTTTGTTGGAAGAATTCGTAGAGATAATAGTGTAAAATATGGACTTAATTTATGGGTCGTTGCAGATAACTTAAGAAAAGGTGCTGCAAGTAATGCTATTCAAATTTTAGAAAATATGATGATGGCATAAAATTGTTTTTTTATACCACCCAAAGAAGCTACTATGGTCTTCTTTGGGTTTATATGTTCTAAATTATTTTCTCTATTTCAACTTTTTCTCAATTAAATCTGCAATTTCTTTTGCTCTTTTTGTTATATATTCTTGGTCTTCTCCCTCAATCATTACTCTAACTAATGGTTCTGTTCCAGATGGTCTAATAACAACTCTTCCATTTCCAGCAAATTCTTTTTCGACATCTTCAATTGCTTTTTTAATATCTTCATCTTTCTCATAATCATATTTTTTATCTGCATTTACTTTTGCATTGATTAATACTTGTGGATATAATTTAATAATACTTGCTAATTCTGAAGCTGTTTTATTTTCTTCTAATATGGTTTGAATTAACATTAAAGAAGTTAATATACCATCTCCTGTAGGATTATAATCTAATAAAATGACGTGTCCTGATTGCTCTCCTCCTAGGTTATATCCTTCTTTTAACATTTCTTCTAATACATATCTATCTCCTACTTTTGTTTGTTTCAATTGTAATCCATTATTTTCAGCATATTTATTTAAGCCTAAATTGCTCATGATAGTTGCTACAATTGTATCTTTGTTTAAAGCTCCTTTTTTCTTTAAGCTTGAAGAGATAATCGCTAGTAATTTATCTCCATCAATTTCGTTTCCTTTTTCATCAATGGCTAAACATCTATCACCATCACCATCATAGGCAATTCCTAAGCTTAATTTGTTATCAACTACAAATTTCTTTAAATTGTCTAAATGTGTAGAACCACAATTTTCGTTAATATTTATGCCATCTGGTGTATTATTGATAATTCTATAATTGATTCCTAAGTCTTTAAATACTTTTTCTGCTACAACTGATGTTGCTCCATTGGCTGTATCAATTCCTACAACAAAATCATCTCTTAAATGTTTTTCAATTGTATCATCAAAATGTTTTCTAAAGAAATATATGTATTCATTCATCAAATCGAAACAATATTCAGCCACACCAATTTTTTCATTTTTGGCTGTTAATTCTTCTAATTTTCCTGATTCCATAACTTCTTCTATTTCTTCTTCTAATGTGTCTGGTATTTTCATTCCTTTATTACTAAAGAATTTAATTCCATTAAATTCAAA
>CAWVJG010000159.1:0-13345 GCA_963929465.1 Bacillota bacterium | reverse complement strand
TAAAACCCAAGACCACCACCTCTCCTTATCTTTATTCTTAATTTACATTCTACTATATTTATATTAAAACTCGCTTTTTTAAATTGTACTATTCCTCTCTTTTCCTTATTTACATTCTACTATATTTATATTAAAACAATCCTTTTCTTTCAAATTCTTTTATTACTCTTTCAATTTACATTCTACTATATTTATATTAAAACATAAAAGAATGGAATAATTTATATGATAAATATTTATTTACATTCTACTATATTTATATTAAAACAGGTTGCAAAAAATATTCAGTATTTCTAGCATATTAACAAATAAATCTGTCCATAGTACAAAAAACTATTTGTTTTTTAAAAAAGCAAAAACATTTTTATTCAAAAAATAGCAATAAAGCTAGAAAAATCACATCTGTCTTTATCCTGTATAAACTTCTTTATTCCACATCGACAGATTAAAAAAAGTTATCAGTTACATCATCCTCTATTTTTCCAAAAAATATTTTTTCCATCCATCTTTGATTTCTACTTTTAAAAACAATAACACTATCTTTATCATCTCTAATATACATTTTAAGCTCAGTTTTTAGTTTCATC
Source organism: Bacillota bacterium (assembly GCA_963929465.1). Lineage (GTDB taxonomy): Bacteria > Bacillota > Clostridia > TANB77 > CAG-508 > CAG-269. Next base: position 12,758 of record CAWVJG010000159.1, on the reverse strand, counting down.
AATTGAGATTCTAAGAGTTCTCCTTCAAATACAGAATTTTGTATATGTACTAAATATTTCTTACAAATTTTATAAACATTTCTTAAGATCTTTTGTCCTTCTTTATCTTCCAAGTTTATATCATATACTAATATAACATACATAATTACCACCACATTTTAAATCCTTCATACTTTTCTTCATCGCCGATTAAATATTTAATTATTTTATATACTTCTAGCCTTATCAAATATTCATAGCTTACTTCTCTATCTAGTTTTTTATGCTTTATTGTTGTTTGTAATCTTTTATCTAGTTCTCTTGTGATTTCTTTTCTAGTTTTTTCTTTAATATATAAAAAATTCAGACCTTTTTCGAAATCTTTCTCTGTTATTTGATTTTTATTTAACATAGAAAATATAAGTCTATCTCCAATAATAGGTTTAAATATTTCAGAAATATCCAAACAAAGTGAGAATCTTCTTTCAGATGGTTCATGTAAATAACTTATCGTTGGATTTAATTGTGTTTTATAAATTTCACTTAATACTCTCGTATATATAATTGTATTAACATAAGATATTAATGAATTTATAGCATTGTCGGGCGGATTTTTCACTCTTTTTTCAAATCTTATATCTTGATTAATAATATTGTTCCAACTACTATAATACACTTTTCTGATATTTCCTTCAATCCCCATTAGTTCATTTACGTCTTTGCATTTATCGATTTGTTTCCTAAGATATTCTATTTCTTTTATATATTCTTCTAAATTCTTTCCTCTGTTTTTGTAATATATTAAATTTCTATGAATATTATATGATGCAGAATCTATAAAAGCCTTTGCTATTTTTAATCTTTTATTACTATCAGTATAATGTTCTACTTGTTTAATTAATAATTTTCCAGATACTAATGTTTCCTTAGGATAATATGTCCCTGTATAGAACCCATAATAATTAAAAAAATGTATTTTTATTCCATATTGAGCCAAAAAATTTAATAATGTTGTATTAAAGTCAAATTCTGTCATTACATAAATGTCTTCTACTCTTTCTATTGGTATTACTTTTTTTGTATTATCTTTATATGTTATTTCTAATGTATTATCTTTTCGCTGTAATCTACCACTTTTATATAAATAATATGATTGTTTCATAACTCCTCCTAAACATAACATAAATCATAATATGCACATTTTTTACATATTTTTGAATCTATTTTTTTAGGGATTTTATCATTTCTATACAGTTCTTCAATTTCTTCTATTACCTTTTTTAAAATTTTCTTATCATTTTGTTCTAAAATTATTTGTTCTGTTTGGCGCAAAAGAGGATAATCTATTTCTGCTTGTATATTTTTGACTCCTTTTTCCTCTAAATAATACATATAATATTTTATTTGCCATATTCCTGCTTCTTCTATTTGTTTTGTTTTTTTCACTTCATGTAATACTGCTCCATTTTTTATAAAATCTATATTTATTGTATTATCTATTAAAATACCTTTTTTCTCATCTTTATATGTTGTTTCATCTATTATCTTTCCTATTGATACCAATTCACTATTTTGCTCCATATTAATTTGATTCAAAAAATACCATAATTTTCTTTTACATACAAAATAATAATATATCATTATACCTGTTATTTGCATTTTCAAAACTCCTTATAAAAATTTTTCATCTTCTTCATATTCTTCATCTTTCTTCAGTATCAAACCTATCTTATCATTATATTTTAAATCAGCAATCCAAAGATCATTTATATATGGATTCATAGTCAATCTATCAAATAATTGTCTTCTCTGACTTTGTGATATTGAAATTGTTAATTTATCAATCTTTCGCTTTAAATTATGACGTTCTTTATAATTTAGTTCTTTAGCATAATTTTTAAATATATTTAAGTTCTCCTCATATATATTTTTAGGTATAACATTTATATTTTCGATGTTTCTTAATAATTTTTGAGCTTCTTTTTTTCCTGTTTGATAATCTATAATGTTATTTAATACAGTCATTCCACTTCTAAAATCTTTTAAAAACTTAGTTCCTTCTAGCATATCTTCAGAATATAATTTATCTACCAAATCTACTTTTATATTTTCTTCTAATAGCATTCCATCATATTCTTTTAGTAACTCTATACTTTTGGAATTTATTTCCTCATCGTATATGTACTTTACACCACTCATATTTTTTATATAAATATGGATATTCTCATCTTTTCCTTTGTACTCTCTACTTCTATAACATCTTCCTAACCTTTGAAATAAACTATCAAGTGTAGACATTTCTGTATACAGATAATCAAAATCAATATCCAATGATGCTTCCACAATTTGTGTTGTTATCCAAATTCCTTTTTCTTCTCCATTTTGCGAGAATTCTTTTATCTGTTCTTCCTTCTTACTCCTATCTTTATAAATAAATCTAGAATGTAACAAATTAACATTACATAATCGTTCACTTTCTAATTTTAAATATAGTTCTATTGCTTTATTAACTGTATTTACAATGACCAATACCTTGTTATTTTGAGCTTGTTTTTTTATAATTTCTATATCTTCTAAAATATCTTTATCTTCTAATTTTATTTTGTGTCTTTGAGTTTGTTTTATAAATTTATTAAACTCAACTTTAATCCCTAATTTTTCTAATTCATTCTTATAAATTCTTGGCAAAGTAGCTGTCATTATCATAAAATTGCCACCAATTTTATATATCATTTCCAAGCCCTTGATAATAATTGCTACAATTTCTGGAGAATATGCCTGTATTTCGTCTATAATAATCTTTGAATAACTCAATGTTGCATACATTTTTTCATATCCCTTATATTTAAACACAAATGGAAATATTTGATCTATTGTACATACTGTTACCTTTTTATACAGGTTTCGAGATTGATTATATACTTCTTCTTGATTATCAAACTCATCTTTTTCTTCTAAGTAGTCTAGAGCCGTTGAATGTAATAAACCAATATATGGATATCCTATATCTTCCTTTATTCTATCATAAATTGCATTTATACTCGTCCTTATTGGCAAGGTAAAAAATGTCTTTCCACCATTACTCCAAAATAGAGATGCTTCTGTTTTTCCCATTCCAGTGGATCCTATTACTAATAAATTATTGTTTGAATTTCCTGAAGAAAATTCTTGTAAATCATTTTTATGATAATTCCTTTTTTTCATAAATTCATCCACATAATTGGCTATATTTTCTAAAGTATCTTCTTCAACTTTCATTTCTGCTGAACTACTATGATCTAATCTGTGAAGAATTCCCTTTAGTAAACAATATTCTATGAATAAAGAATCATTTTCTTTTATTCTATTTCTACTTTGAATATACTTGATATACATGCAATTCATATTTTCTTCTATTTCGTATGAAATTTCAGATTTTATTTTTTCCAACTGTGGAATGATATCTTTTTCAAGTATTTCTTGAACATATATGTTGTTAATATCTTTACCATCTCTTTCATGATGGTAATAAATTGCTTGATACACTAACTTTTTTTCATCTTTTGATAAATTATATTTTTCAACTGGTATAAACATAGGAGACAATTGTTCATGTTTAATAATTTCATAGTTAAATTCTGTATTTAATAATGGTTCTTTTAAATTTTTTCTTATTATATTTTGAAATGGTGTATATACTTTTCCTAAATCATGATATTTACATACAATTTCTAATAAAGTCCAAAACCTTTCTTTATCAAAACTCACTTTATCTAAAGTTTGTATTCCATATAGTTTCTTCAATAATTTCATATTTTCTAGTAATCTGTTTGTATGCTCTTCTATCGTTTCTATTGGATTTGATTTTGCATAATACATATTTTTACCCCTTTTTAGTTATTTGATTTATAAAAAAATATATAATCTCCGTCTTCATCTATTTGCATATTTTCTGCACCATTATTTGTATGTTTCTCTATAAATTTCACATCGACCTTATCCCATTTTCTTAAATCATTTTGTATGGTATAAGTTGTATTTAACCTGTAATTAATTCCTTGAATATCCTCTTCTTCATATATATATTTAGGTACAAATGCATTGTATTTATTTATAAAACCACTTGCACTAGTTACTTTATTTACAAATTTAATTTCATCAACTCTAACTAAATCTTCATTTCTTCCCAATGTAAAAGTTTCTTTTCCATTTATGATATTATCATATATTTTATCTATAATATGGTCTTCTGCTTTTACATGAATAACTAATTCTACATTTAAAAGTTGATGAACATTCCTTGGCATTGATGTAACTTTCTTTCCTTTAAACATTCTTAAAGTTTGATAATTATTAAATATAGTTTCATAATTTCCTTGAACAGATATATTCATAGGAAAATATTCACCTGAATCTGCGCCTAAAATTTTATGAAACATTCCGAATAATTGTAGAATATGGTGGTAAAGGATATGTTTCTGCAACTTTAAAAGCAAACGGCTTTTTATAACATGCTGTTTCTTGAAATAATTTTAATTTTAGAATTTTCATTTTTTTCCTTTCTAAGGATATTATCCTTTCATATAATATTCATCTACTTTATTTTCTAAATCTTCGAAAAATTCTTGTATACTCATCGTATTAAAGTTTTCTTCTATTTCTTTTTCATTTTTCAAACTATTTTTTACAATACCTACATTTGTATCATTCTCAATACTCTCATTTCCTAATTTTAAAGTTACTGTATCTTTTAACATTTCTGTATCTAAACTAAATTCTCCATCCTTTCCTGTTAATTTAATTCTACCTAAGAAAAACGGTGAATTCAATTTGTATAATCCTCCAATTACAAAAATAGGGCTTAAGTTTTCTTCTCTTCCTCTGATCTCTCTATTTAAAACTTTTACAATTTCTAATAATTCTTTCACTCTCTGTGCTTTTACAGTATTATCTAATTCAATATTTCCGTCTACTCCTATTTTTTCTAAATCTATTGTAATTGTATATGTATAATAACTTAAATGTTGTTCTATATTTGCTAAATTAGGAAATTCATTTATTCTATCTGCTAAACCTTTATTATTTAAAAATTCAATATCACTTTTGTATTCTTCTAATGATATCGCATTACTTAATCTAACTGCTGCACTTCTAATATCAGAACCACCTTCATCATTTTGTGATTTTTTAGCAGTTTTCATATATCCAAACAAGTCCATCTCTTGAGAATCTTTTATAGTTAATTCATCCTTAAATTGTATTGTTCCTTTTGATTTGTCTACTACTTCTAAATTCCAATTAAACATTTTATTTCCAAGCCTTGCAATATCATATCTTAAAGCTTGTCTAGATGCAAATGTATATGTACTACCATCTCCTCTTGATAGTTTTTTTAGTTCTGATATATTTCCTATTCCCTCTCCATAGTTTAAACTTTGTGCCTTAAATATCATTGTAATTGATAATCCTTTTTTCATTTCTTCCATAATATTTTCCTCCTTATTCTTCATTTTTCTTTTCAAACTTATTTGATATTAATCCTGATATAAAACTGTGTCCTATTGATTCAAAATCTAAATCTGTATCTTGCATAACTTCTAAAAATATTGGTGATATATCTTTTCCCATTGACATATGAATTCTAATGACAATATCCATAAATTCTTTTTTATTTCCAGCCTTAATACTATTTAGCATTTTATATGTATATCCATCAATTTTGTTATCTTCATTTTTAGCCTTTAATTCTTCATGAATTGATACACCTAAATTATATAGTACATATAACTTATCATTATTCTTCTTTACTCTTTCATCCATTTTCATATCCTCCTTTTTTAACAAATTTAATATTAATCTTATCTTTGTTGCTATATAAGCATTAAAACCATTTCTGTTTTCCTTTGTTAGTTCTTCTCTTAATCTATTATTTATGATAAATTTTATATCCTTATTTTTTAATATATAATCCATTATTTGTATTTTATATCTATAATCTTTTATTAAACTTAATGTATTTTTGGAATAATTTATAAAAAATTTTGCTATGTATCGTTTTATGTTAAAATATTCCATTCTACTAAACGCCAAATACTCTGTTTCAAATTCAACTATAAATATATTTTCGAGTTGCCATTCACTAATATTTTTTTCTTGCTCTACTATATTTAATATTAGTTCTTCATATGGATTATATGTTGATTTATCTAATGCAGATGTTTGACTTAAATAATTATTGGTTCTTAATAATTCTTCCACACTTGTGTCATAGTTTACAAAACTATTTACTTCTTTTTCTCTATATACAACTTGTCCATTAACATTTTCCTTTGTTGTTTTTCTTATGTTAGAAACACCTACTGGTATGCAAAATAATATTAATTTACATACATCACATATTGGAAATTCTGCATTTTGATTCCAAAAGAAATTTTTCATATTATCACTACTTACCGCAAGAGGTATAAAATTCCCTTCAGAATAATCATCTGTTAATGCCTTGTCATTTTCACACATATAGCAGTGTGATAATACTTTTTTATTAATATATTCTTTAATTTCATTTAAATCTTTTCCTTTGTCTATGTATTTTCTTTGTATATTGGAATATATTTGTAAAACTTCTTTTGATATTAATTTATCTTGCATTTTTTCTTTTAATATTATTTTTAAATCCTCTATTGTATATTTTTCTTGCAAAATTTCTTGAATGAAATCTGTTTCAATAATATTACTAATATAGTCCTTGTACATAATTTCTTCTTGCTCTTCAAATGTTAGTGCATTTTTTACTACATTTAAAAAACTTTGCTGACCGAAATAATTTTTACTTAAAATACTTTTAAATAAATTCAAAGTTAATCTTTTATTGATACTTTCCTTTTGAACTTCTTCTGCTATTATTTCTTTTATATGATTAATTTTCTCTATATCTTCTTTTGTTTGTATTTTATCAATTTTGTTGTACTCATTTAAAATATTTGTATATGTAATATCTTCATATTTTTTTATCTTGTCTAATTGTTTTTTTATAATATCTTTTACATGTTTTTTCTCTGTTTTTATATTTTCTTGTAATTTTTTTAGTTCTTGCTTATCTTGCGTTTCTATCCTTAAATAATTTTCTATCTTTTCAAAAGAATTGTTTATTCTTTCTGTCGTTTTTAATCCTACATTATACTTATCAAAAAAATATTTAAAAAAGTATTTATGAAAATTTTTTAATTTTTTTGTCTCAAATGTTATATAATTTTCATTTATTTCTGCAAAATTATCATGATTATATGCTAATATTCTTAAAAAGCCTACTATTCCACTATTATAAAACCAGTCATTTAAATATATTGTTGTCTTCAAAATAGCACCTCCTATCTTATATAATTTTAAACATACCAAATCCACTACTACGTTTACTACCCATTCCAGCATCATATAAATATTTTAATAATTGCTTGTTTCCAGATATTTTGAAAGTTCCCGTTGAAGTTTCTATTTTCTTTTCATAAAATTTAACAATTACTTTTTTGGGCTCTATTGCTACTATATCAAAATTCTCTACTAACTCTTTAGGAATATCTGTTATTTTCAATTGTTGCTTGATGTTTATTTTCAAAATATTTTTAAATTCTTTATCATTATATGAATAATAATAGTCTTTTTTTTCAATATGACTTCTTACCACTAATGGTGACATAAACTTTATTGTAATTTCTTCCGCATCAATTTTCTTTTCTATTGACATATTAATATTTCTCAAAGTCCATGAATTTTTATCTAATGAAAATTTTTTATTTTTTTGATGATTAAAAGCATTGTATAAAATAATTGATGTTTCATAATCTGCAATAGAAATGTTTAATTCTAATCTTTTATCTTCTACAATTATTTTCTCATCTTCAAATTTTGGATTCCTAAAAAACATCGCAAAAGTATATGATTTTATTATTGTATCTTTATTATTGTAATATTTTTTATAGTATTGTTCACTGTACTCTGATAAAGATAATTTTATAAAACTCATTACACTTTTGCGATATTGTATAGGTAAAAATTCATTTTCTAAATCCAAATTTAGCTTTAATCTCATTTTCTCACCTTCTTTTTTTATATTCTTACTTAGATATTGTAACATATTTATTTGTCTATTTTTGTCGAAACGTGTCATTTTTTTGAATATTTTAATTATTATACTTATATTATTTAGTAATTACAAAATCTAATCATTTATTTATATAAGTAATAGTATAACACTTTTTTATTAAAAGTAAATAAACTTTATAAAATGCTTATGCAATTTTAATAAAAATCTATAAAAGTATTGACAAATTTTAGGAACCAATATATACTGTATTTACCAATTTATAATTTATATTTAAATCTTTGTTTAAAATTTAATTTTTTATATTTATTGTCACTTTTAATTGTTATTACTATACATTTTATAAATTAGCATCTATTTGTTTATTATTCACTTTATTAAATTTATCTTTACATTTTTTATTCCAAATATTTGCTCTGTATTTTCTCGAATTCAAATTAACTTAATTTATACAGCAATTAAAAAATTTATATTTTTCTAACTACTATATTATGATATGAAAGGATGATGTCATGTTATCAATCGTAAAAAGTCTAGCTTTGCATGGATTGCAAGGTTATTTAGTAAATATACAAGTGGACATATCTGCTGGTATGCCTTCTTTTGAAATTGTTGGTCTGCCTGATACTAGCATTCGTGAATCCAAAGAAAGAGTCAAAACAGCCATAAAAAATTCAACATCAGAATTTCTTAGCAGAAAAATTGTAGTAAATCTTGCACCTGCTAATACAAAAAAAGAAGGCTCTATTTTCGATTTGCCAATCGCAGTTGGCATTTTAATTGCAAATGGATTTATTTATAATGCTGATTTAAGCAATACTATTTTGATTGGTGAACTTTCTTTAGATGGTACTATTTGTCCAATTAAAGGTATTTTACCGATTTGTATAGAAGCAAAACATTTAGGAATGAAACGCATTATTTTGCCAAAAGCAAATGCAAAAGAAGCTTCTATTATAGATGGACTCGAAATCATACCCATCTCCAATTTAAATGAAATTATCGATTATCTTAATGGCTATTTTGCCATTTCTCCAGAACCATCATCACATTTTATTTCTAATCCCAACTCCAGTTATGAATTTGATTTTTCAGAAGTAAAAGGACAAGAAAATGTAAAGCGTGCTTTGGAAATCTCTGCAGCAGGTGGACACAACTGTCTTTTAATTCGGTAGTCCTGGTTCTGGAAAAACAATGTTAGCTCGTAGACTTCCATCTATTTTACCTGATTTAACCTTTGATGAAGCTTTAGAAATCACAAAAATTCACAGTATTTCTGGTTTATTATCTGAAAATACTCCCTTTATTTTTAAAAGACCTTTTCGAAGTCCTCATCATACTATCACTGAAACTTCTTTAGTAGGAGGCGGCCGAATTCCGAAACCTGGTGAAATCAGTTTAGCACATTTTGGTGTTCTATTTCTTGATGAATTACCTGAATTTCATAAATCCACTTTAGAAGTTTTACGAGGACCTCTAGAAGATAAAATTGTGACCATTAGCCGTGTCGATTTTTCTACTACTTATCCTTGTAATTTTATGTTTATCGCTAGTATGAATCCATGTCCTTGTGGATATTATGGCTCAAAAGAAAAACAATGTACCTGTCGTGAAGATCAAATTCAAAAATATATTCATAAAATAAGTGGTCCACTTTTAGATAGAATTGATATTCATATAGAAGTAGAAAGTGTAAACTATCAAAAATTAGGAAATGATATTCCATCGGAAAGTTCTGATACTATCAGAAAAAGAGTAAATAAAGCTCGAGAAATGCAAATTAATCGTTATAAAAAACATCATATTTTTTCTAATTCAGAGTTAACTCCGAAACTAATTTCAAAATATTGTAAACTATCTCCTAAAAGTAAACAAATTTTAGAAACAGCATTCAATCAACTTGGGCTTAGTGCAAGAGCTTATAGTAGGATTTTAAAAGTTGCTAGAACCATTGCTGACTTAGATAATTCTAATAATATACAAACACAACATTTAGCAGAGGCTATACAATATAGGAGTTTAGATAGAAAATATTGGTGTCGATAACAGAATTTTTTATTTGTATATACAGTAAATTTAGAATATTTAAAATATTTGTTTATTCTTAGAAATAACAATTTTTACGATAAAGGAGTGATTTTATAAAACAGATTAAAATAAATGAAAAACGATATCCTAAACAGTTGAAAGAAATTCCTAATCCACCACAAACCTTATATTTAGAAGGAAATCTAGATTTATTAAATAAACCAATCATTGCCATTATTGGTTCTCGTAAATGTACCAAAAATGGCAGACTGTTAGCCCAGAAATTTTCTTACGAGCTATCTCAATTGCGGAATTACTATCGTTAGTGGATTGGCAGAACGGTATTGATACAACTGCTCATTTATATTCATATAATCAACTTGGGAAAACAATTGCTGTTTTAGGAAATGGATTTAACCATATTTTTCCTTCAGAAAATAAAGAATTATATAAAAAAATTTTAGATTTTGGTGGACTAATAATTAGTGAATACCCTCCTGATACCAAATGTCAATCTACATACTTTCTAGAAAGGAATCGTATTGTTAGTGGATTATCTTTGGGTATTCTCGTAATAGAAGCTGTGCATCGAAGTGGTACAAGTGTCACTGCAAAATTAGCGATTTCACAGAATAAAAAAATTTTTGCATTACCTCATGAAATCTGGAATTCTCATGGGACAGGCACCAATAGATTAATTAAAAATGGTGCTATTATAATTACTGACACAGAAGATATTCTGCAGGAATTGAAATGTTTAAGGAAATTGATTAAAAAATTGAAAGATATTCAAAAAATAGATTTAAGCTCTTTAGATATTGATTTTGAGGTTTTTGAAAGTTCTAGAAAGCCTGTAAACTCTTTAAGCCTCTCAAGGTCCTCAACTTTCACAAAATCTTCTAATATCAATTCTTACATAGATACATTATTAGCTTCTCAAATCAATTCTCATTCTTCAAATTCTTCTAACATTCATTCTAGTACTCCTTTGAAATCTTTAGATATTCAAAACAAAAAAGAATTAAAAAATCCTAAATTATCATATATTTATGATTTGATCTCGATGGAACCTATTTCAATTAATGAGATTTGTAAAAAAACTTCTAAAAGTATTTCACAAATTTCTAATGATTTATTCTTACTAGAATTAGAAGGCTATATAAAGAAAGTTGCAGGTGGTTATATATGTATTTTAAACAAGTAACTGGTAAATATGGCGAGGATTTGGCTTGTGAATACTTGAAAAAATTGAATTATATTATTATTGAACGAAATTTTTCTTGTTATCAAGGTGAGATTGATATTGTTGCCAAAGATACTCGTAAAAACGAGTTAGTTTTTATTGAAGTAAAAACTAGAACAAGCTTTAAATATGGCTCTCCTATTGATGCTGTTGATAAAAATAAGCAGAAACATTTATTTAAAGCTTGTCAGTATTATTTGTACAGTCACAATCTTCATCATCTTTTTGTTCGCGTGGATGTAATTGAGGTTTTTATTAGCAATCATATTCCTCGTATTCGTCATGTGAAGCAGGTGTTGTAGGTTTGCCTTAATGTATACCCATTGTTGCTATTATCTAATATACAATTCCTAGAAAGATATAAACCTATTTGTTTTTCTATTGTTTCTATTTATATTGCATGCTTTTATATATTTATCCTATTATGGAAATAACTGCTGATGTCTTGATAGGATTATTACTATTTTTTAAAATAAGATTTCTTAAATATCTGAACATATCAGTGTAGCATTCCATTAAAATTTTTCCGTCAATCATATATACTATTATGTCTGCAAATATTGTTAATTTATTTGCAATATATGATATATCATTACTATATATATTTCCCTCTACTAATTGAAAATTTTGATATTGTTTTTCTTCTGCAATTTGCATTAATTCATCATAATTTTTGTTTCTTAAATTTTCTATGATACTTTTATGATCTTCTTTTTCATTTGTATCTTGTACTGCTATTTCTAATTGTTCTTCAATAAATTCAATAACATATTTTTCCAAATATTCTCTTTTCATCTCTAATAATAAATATTTTTCATTTTCCAATGGTTCATTATAAATATTTAAATCTATTGCGTTTCTCATTTTTTGTAAAATATCTTCTTTGGTGTTACTTTCTTTTTTTACTATTATTGTTTTTGCAATACCACAACATAAAAATGTTCCCATACAAATCATCACCTCTTTAATTTATAAAATAATATTTTTTTATAAATGTATTAATTATTTCTATAAATTTATTATCATTTTTTTATTTATATATAATCTGTAATATTATGTAAATTGTTTAAAAAATTTGTACTTCATTTAGGTTTTATGATACTTTTGTGAAAAATTCTTACTGTTATTCTAAACAGAGATTCTGCTTGTGTTTTTGATATTCTTAATGACGTTAGTGAAAAACTCCTAAATTATTATATCTATTAAAATGAAAAGTATTATATGATTAGTTTTAGTTATGGAATTAAGTTTATTTAGCAATCTTTCAATTAATCGAGTAGAGGATAACACTTAATGTGTTTCTCCCCTCTCACACCACCACTCAAGCGGTTCTCGCAAGTGGCGGTTCAATTTATATTAAATATGAACTTTTTCATATTGGTCTAGTAGAAATACTAGACCTCTTTTTCTTAACCTTTCATTATTAATAGC
>CAWVJG010000158.1:0-15762 GCA_963929465.1 Bacillota bacterium | reverse complement strand
TTTTTTGGTAGCGAAGATGTGATTCGAACACATGACCCTTCGGGTATGAACCGAATGCTCTAGCCAACTGAGCTACTTCGCCATATTTCTTTATTTTTTTGCTAGCAAGTAATATTATACTGGTAGTTTTGCCTTTTGTCAAGTAAAAAATACAAGAATTTTAAAATTCTTGCATTTTTATCATTTATATTTTTATCTTTCTTCTCTTTCTTTATCGGTTTCCCTCTTTCTTGCTTGAATTTCTTTTATTTTATCTAAATCCTGCTTTTTAATCTCTGCTTTCTTGATTTTAGGTCCTTTTTGTACTTTCACTTTACCTTCTTTATATAATTGTAACATTCTCTCTTCCAAATTATCTATATATCCTTTTGTTTCACTTTTTTGGATTTCTTTAACCTGTTCATCTATCTTGTCGTTTTGGGTATTTGAAGAAGAACCACCTATTATATATGCTAAGGTAGCCATTACATATGACATTCTAACTTTTTCACCATTATTTATTGGTTGTTTTTCTATTTTTTTTCTCATATCTTAACTTAGATTCCTTTCTAAGATTTCACCTCTTTTATTAAAAATAACCTTACACTTAATATTATAACATAAAAAAGCCTATTTATCAAGGCTTTTTTATCTATTTTTCATTTTCCGCATTTATTAGTAAGTTTGTCTTATTTTCTTTATCTAATTGTTTTAAACTCTTTTTTGGTGTTGGCATTTCTTCTGGTAAAGTTCCGCCTGCTTCTTTTATGGCTTTTCTAACAATTTTTCCGACTTTATTATGTGTCTTACATGCTTCTTTTTCAGTCTGTATTTTTTCCCTTTTTAATCTTTGTTCTGTTTGAGAAATCCTAAATAAATTTGCTATTAATTCATCACTTCCCATGTTATCTAATATATCTTCTCTATATCGTAGTCCTTTTCTTTTGGCTATATCATCTGCTGTCTCTCCATTATATAGCCCTTTATAACCTGCATTATGAAATTTATCAAAGTTTTTGACTCCTGCTTGTTTCGCTGTTTGATTAAGTGAATAATTTCCTTTTCTAGTTAAATTTCTTTGATAAAATCTCTTTTCATCTTCCGTTAATAAACTATATTCTTTTTCTGAAATTTCTTGCTTCCTAGTTTGAATAGCAAAATATGTTTGTGCTAAGGCAACAATTTTTAATCTTGGATTAGCATTTTGAGCTATAAGATAACAAGCATATCGTGTTAATCTATAATCTTTCTGTTCTCTTCTTGCTCCAGAACCTATTTCTACCATTTTGTTGTCAACAACGAAATGGTCAATGTCATCCATTCCAGAATTTTGGCAAGCCGTTTTAGCTTTCGCAATTACTGCATCAAAATATCTCCAATCTTTGTAGTTAAACACTTTCATTAGTTCTCTCGCATACCAATATTCAACTCCATTTTCATCAATGTGTTTAATATCTTCAAAAGTATGGTTATCATAAGTTTGATCTCTTTTTAATTGATTCATGTCTCATCATCTCCTTTACTTATCTTTTATATTCTATTATATTTGTAAGTAAAAATCAACATTTTTGCGAAAATTTGTTCTTGTTTTTTTGAAAAAATTTCACTTTATGAGAACTTTAAAAGGTTGTTGTATTTATCTGTTCAACAACAACCTTTTTATATTTTTCATATTCCATTAAACATTTTTTTATTCTCTATAATCATTTTTTTCAATTATTTTTACTGGTAATATTTTGCACTAATCTTTTATTAAAACAGCTTTAATTCTTCTGATTCCTGAAGAACTTGATTCCTCTTTTTTAATTTTAAATCTTCCCATATCTCCTGTATGTGTCACATGAGGTCCTCCACAAATCTCTTTACTAAAATCACCAATAGTATATACTTTTACTTTGTCTCCATATTTATCTGTAAATAAACCAATAGCTCCTGATTTTTTAGCATCTTCATAACTCATTTCTTCACAAGTAACTTGTAAATCTCTTTGAATTTGCTCATTTACTAAATCTTCTACTTTTTGAATTTCTTCTTTTGTCATTTTTTGTGGATGTGTAAAGTCAAAACGTAATCTTTCCTCTGTGATATTAGAACCACTTTGTTTAACATGTTCTCCTAAGACAGTTCTTAATGCTTGATGTAATAAATGGGTTGCCGTGTGATATGCAATTGTCTTTTCATTTTGGTCAGCTAGTCCACCTTTAAATTTTTGTGTGCTTCCTTGTCTTGATTTTTCTTGATGTTCTTTGAATAATTCTTCAAATCCTTTTAAATCTACTGTCATACCATTTTCATCTGCTAATTCCTTTGTTACTTCTGGTGGAAAACCATACGTATCATATAATCTGAATACAACATTTGCATCAATTTCTGTTTTTCCATTTTCTTTTGCTTTTTGCATTTCTTTTTGGAATTCTCTTTCACCATGTGTTAATGTTTTTACAAATTTATCTTTTTCTTCATTAATCACATTTTTGATGGTTTCTCTATTTTGTTCTAACTCTGGATACATTTCTTTTAGATTATCAACATTAATATCAATTAAATTAGATAATTCTGATAAATCAATTTGTAATTTATTCATATGTCTTATCATTCTACGAATTAATCTTCTTAATACATATCCTCTATCAATATTACTTGGTCTTCCACCATCTGCAATAATCATCATACTCGAACGTAAATGTTCTGCAATAATTCTTCTACTTTCAATATGCTCCACTTTTTGTAGTGCTTTTATTTTTTCCATAACTGGTAAGAATAATTCTGTATCAAATGGTGTTTCTTTACCTTGTAATAACATCGTCATTCTTTCTAATCCTAATCCAGTATCTACATTTTGTTGTTTTAATTTAGAATATCCATTTTTATCTTTGTAATATTCCATAAAAACATTGTTCCAAATTTCTACATATTTACCACAATCACATGAAGGTTGGCAATCTGGTCCACATGCTGGTTTTCCTGTATCATAAAACATTTCTGTATCTGGTCCACATGGTCCTTCCTCTCCTGCAATCCACCAGTTATCATCTTTTCCATAAAAATAAATATGCCCATCTAATATACCAGCATCTTTCCATACTTTTGCTGAAACTTCATCTCTTGGGCAATCTTCATCACCTGCAAAACAAGTAACAGATAATTTTTCTACTGGTATTTGTAATTCCTTAGTTAAAAACTCAAAACTCATTTTGATAGATTCTTCTTTGAAATAATCTCCCAAAGACCAGTTTCCAAGCATTTCAAAATAAGTTAAATGTCTATTATCTCCTACTTCATCTATGTCATTTGTTCTAACACATTTTTGATAATCTGTTAATCTGGTTCCTTCTGGGTTTTTTTCTCCTAATAAATATGGTACTAGTGGTTGCATACCAGCTGTTGTAAATAAAACAGATGGATCATTTTCTGGTATCAATGAAGCTGATGGTATTACGGCATGTCCATGTTTTTTAAAAAATTCTAAATATTTGTTTCTAATCTCAATTGCTTTCATTCAAAATCTTCCCTTCTTTTTGTCCTTTTTCCCTTTTGTGTCCTTTTGGGGACGTTTCTGTTTGGGACATTTTTATGTTAATTCATAATTTTTCCCGTTAGGACTGTTTTTTTTATATTTTATATTTCGATAGTAGCATTATACTGTATTTAGAGAAAAAAATCAAGGGATTTTGGGGACGGACTCATTTTTCCCTTTTTGAATTTAGGGACATATCAAATCATGTAGAGGTTATTTATATATATAATTCAAATTGTAGAAATTTTCAAAGTTCCTGATTTTTTATGTAAAGTATAGGATTATTTATATTGATAACTCCAAGTAAGAAAATCATAAAAAATGAAAATAAACTGTTTTTTATTTTAAAAGAAAAAGCGTTCCTATTTAATAAAACGTTTATCTTTATAAGGGATTTTTGGTCCATTTGGACCAGATCCGTTTGGACCCGTTTCACAATTCTACTAAAATCAAATCTTCACCAATACATTTTACATTTTTCCATGGAATCGATATTTCATTATTTGTCTTAAAAATATTCATTAATTTATTTCCAGAACCTGGGACAATGATATGGGTAATATTCCCTGTTTCTAAATCTGCACATACATCCTGCACATACCCTAATCTTTTCCCATCAGTAATATTAATTACTTCTTTATGTTTAAAATCCAATCCTTTTTCTTGCATTATGTACCTCCCTGTTATTTGCCAATACTTTATTATTTATAGTATATTCACAAATTTATAAAACTTGAACATTTTCATAAGTTTATAAAAGAAGAAATTTTTCTTTTTTTATTTAAATTTGAATATTTTCCCAAATCTTATACAAAAAAGGGAAAATTGAGTCCGTCCCCAATATCCCTTTTTATTACTTATATAATCTTTTTATATGTTGTATGGCTGTTTTCTCTAGTCTTGATACTTGCGCCTGTGATATGCCAATTTCTTCTGCTACTTCCATTTGCGTTCTTCCATCAAAAAATCGTTTATTAATTATCATTTTTTCTTTTTCATTTAATTTTTCCATAGCACCTTTTATTGTAATCTTTTCTGCCCATAATTCATCCGTATTTTTACTATCTTTTATCTGATCCATAATATAGATACTTTCTGAACCATCATTATATACAGGCTCTTGTAAAGATACTGGATCTTGTATAGCATCTAAACTAAATGCAATGTCTTCTTTGGTTACTTCTAATTCTTTAGCAATTTCTTCTACATTAGGTTCTTTTCCATGTTCTTTTGTATATCGTTCTTTAAACTGTATGACTTTATATGCTAAATCTCTCACTGACCTACTGACTCTTATACTATTATTATCTCGTAAATATCGTTTTACTTCTCCTATAATCATAGGAACTGCATACGTACTAAATTGCACGTTTTGACTTAGGTCAAAATTGTCAATTGCTTTGATTAACCCGACACATCCTACTTGAAACAGGTCATCTGCATTTTCTCCTCTTCCGTAAAATCTTTGTATGACGCTTAATACTAATCGTAAATTCCCATTGATAAATGTATTTCTTGCTTCTTCATCTCCTGCTTTTATTTTTACAAAAAGTGCTTCTTTTTCTTCTTTACTTAATAATGGTAAATTTGATGTATTCACTCCACAGATTTCAACTTTATTTAGCAAAAAGAAAACCTCCTTTTAAGAAATACTTACTATCAGTATTTCCTAAAAAGAAAGTTCTATTCGTTTTATTTCATTTGTTCTTAAATCTATTTTTAATAAAAAAGGGAAATTTGAGTCCGTCCCCAAAATCCCGATTTAATTATCCAATTTTACTAACAATATCTTTTTTCATTTTATTAATAATTTTCTTTTCTAGTCTCGATATATAACTTTGTGAAATGCCGTAATTCATCTGCAACTTCTTTTTGTGTTTTCTCCTTTCCTGTTTTGAAACCAAAACGCATTTCCATGATATTTTTTTCTCTATCATTTAATTTTAAAACAGCTGCTCGAAGTAAAGTTTTATCTACTTCATCTTCCAAATTTCTAGATGTTACATCTGGTTCTGTTCCTAGAATATCTGAAAGTAATAATTCATTTCCGTCTCCATCTTTATTTAATGGTTCATCTATAGAAATTTCTCCTTTTATTTTATTACTTTTCCTTAAATGCATTAAAATTTCATTTTCTATACATCTAGAAGCATATGTTGCTAATTTTATCTTCTTTTCATTATTAAAAGTATTTACCCCTTTCATAAGTCCAATCGTTCCTATTGATATTAAATCTTCAATACCAATTCCTGTATTTTCAAACTTTTTTGCAATATATACAACCAATCTTAAATTTCTTTCAACTAATATCTGTCTTGCTTCTAAATTGTTTTCTTCTGATAGTTTTTTTATATAAAATTCTTCTTCTTCAGGTGGTAATGGTGGTGGTAGTGTTTGGCTACCTGCTATGTAAAATATCGGCAAATATTCTATTTCATCATCATCATTCAAATATTTTGCACATATGGTATGTATACTATTTTTTACAAAATCAATAATTTTCATTTTAATCAACTCCTTTTCTTGTCCATTGGGGACTCTACATTAATTCAATTCCTAATAATGCTCTATACTCTCCCCTTTTGGTCAATGATTTGTTATAGATTCCGACAATAATATTTTCTTTTGTTTCAGAGTCTTCTTCATTTTTTATAATGATTACTTCTGCTTTTATTCCTAATAACATGCCATTTTGTTTTCCTAAAGATGAAAACGGAATCACTTTTAGTCTTGGCATATATTCTTCTTTAATATTTTGGGGTATTTGACTAAAATCACCTCCTAAAATATCTTCTAGATGATTTAATATTTCTTTTGGCATACAATCATATAAAAGTGTGTGCTCTACAATAATAACAGGTGTATTGGTAATTGGTTCTTTTAAAAAATTCCCTGTATCAATCATTGCTTTTGTTTCTATTTCTTTTTGATTCAATTTTATTTTTATAGTGCAATACATATCTTTTGCAGATATCTTATTTTTCACTATTTTGAATCCAATAATACAAATCACAAATGCAATAACTGCTGATATCAATATAACTTTTAATGAACTAGAATTTAACTCTAATGTATTGTTTCGTAATATTTCCTGTGGCTTTACAATATAAATTAATGCAAAAGCTGCTCCTCCAAATACGAAAGAAGTTAAATAAAATATTAATGTAAATTTGCATAGTTTTTTTACACTTTTAGGATTAAAAGCTATATATATGATGACAAGAGACAAAATTAATTTTAGGAAAAAATTAGAATATATTCTTAAATTTGAAATATAAGCTATAATTGTGTATATCGCTCCTACCAAACTTGCTAATAATAATCGTATATGTTTTATTTTAATTTTTAAAATAACGCCTGTAGCAAATAGTATGATATAATTCATTAACAAATTTTCTATTAATACAACATCTATATAAATTGTCATCTATTAATCACCTGCTTATCTATTCTACTACCATCTATTTAAAAAAGCTGTCCTTTCTTATTGTAAAAAAAAAGAAATAATCGGTAAATTTCGATTACTTCTCTTTGTTATAGAGTTTTTTCTATACGAATTGTGTCAATTCGTTAATATACTTTTATGATTTTATGAAAAAATCTTTTTCTATCTGAATCCTATTAGAATTTGTCATCCATTATAATGTCAAGTTGTTTATAGATTTTTATTTTTGTTCTTTCTTAAGAAAGATGGAATGTCTAAATCATTTTGTGAGTTGCTTACTTCTGAACTTGCTGGGATTGAATTAATTTTCTTTTCCCAAGTTTTTGATACAATATTGTCTACTCCTATGCTTGATATTGGTTCTGTTTTTTCAAATCCTGTTGCAATAACTGTAATTTGAATTTCATCTTCCATTGAAGGATCTGTTACTGTACCAAAAATAATATTTGCTTCTGGATCAACACTGCGTTGAACTAATTCTGCAGCTGTATTTACTTCATGTAATCCTAAATCTTCTCCACCAGTAATATTGATGATAACACCTTTTGCTCCTTCAATTGATGTTTCTAGTAATGGGCTTTGGATAGCTTCTTTTGCTGCATCTTCTGCTCTGTTTTCTCCTCCAGCTCTACCAACACCCATATGTGCCATACCTTGGTTTAACATGATTGTTTTTACATCTGCAAAGTCTAAGTTAACAAGTCCTGGAATAGCGATTAAGTCTGATATACCTTGCACACCTTGTCTTAATACATCATCAGCCATTTTGAAAGCTTCTATAATTGATGTTTTTCTATCAATAATTTGTAATAATTTGTCATTTGGTATAACCACTAATGTGTCTACTTTTCCTTTTAAACTTTCAATTCCTCTTTCAGCTTGTGAAAGTCTTTTCTTTCCTTCAAATGTAAATGGTTTTGTAACAACACCAATGGTTAAAATTCCCATTTCTTTTGCAGCTTGTGCAACAACTGGTGCAGCTCCTGTACCTGTTCCTCCACCCATTCCAGCTGTAACAAATACCATGTCTGCTCCTCTTAGTACTTCTGCTAATTCTCCTTTACTTTCTTCTGCTGATTGTGCTCCAATATCTGGGTTTGCTCCTGCTCCTAATCCTCTTGTAATTTTTTCTCCTATTTGAATTTTTGTATTTGCTCTTGAAGTTTGAAGAGCTTGTCTATCTGTATTAACTGCAATAAAGTCTACTCCTTTTATTCCTGCATCTATCATTCTATTAACAGCGTTGTTTCCTGCTCCCCCAACACCTATAACCTTTATTGTTGCTGTTCCATCCATCATTGTAATATTATTGTCATCATTGTAATCCATCATTTAGTTTTTCCTCCCTTATCTTTTATATATTTTAAAATTAACATCTTATGTATAAAAAAACTCTTTTATTTTTTCTAAGATTGTTTTAAATACATTTTCATTATTTTGTGTATCTATACTGCTTGAAACAGTTTTTGCAAATGGTCTTGCTGCTATATATCTAACTAATGCATAACTTGTCCTGTATGTTGGTTTTACAGTACTGATTGCTCTTCCAGTTGAAATTTTTACAGGAATATTTAGATTGATTTTTCCTGCCACATCACTTTTATTGATATTGACAATTCCTTGTCCTGTTAAAACAACATTATTAATTTTATGCTTTAATCCATTGTTTGTTATATCTTTATTAATGATTGAAAACATTTCTTCTATTCTTGCTTCTATGATTTCAATTAATTCAGAACTTTTTATGATTCTGTTTTTGTTTTCATCTTTTGAAGTATTTAATATAATATCATTATCATTATCAATAAAAGATTTTAAGGCTAATCCATATTGCCTTTTTAATTTGTCTGCTTCTTCTTCTGAAATATTTAGTACAACTGCAATATCATTTGTAATATTATCTCCTCCTAATGGAATTGAGTTGGTATAAATAAAGCTACTTCCTTCAAAAACACCAATATCAATGTTTCCTGCTCCTATATCTAACAACATAATATTATCATGCAATTCATTACTATCTAATACTAAATTTCTTTCAGCTAATGTAATTGGTACTATTCCATCAATTTCTAAATCTGCCTTTTTAAATATATTATGTAATTGTCTTACAAAATCTTTATCTGCTAATATAATTTGTGCACTAATTGTAAAACTAGAACTTAAATTACCTACTGGATCTGTTACAATTTGTCCATTATCTAATGTGATTTTATCTGGAACAATGTCAATTAGTGTCTTGCCATCTGGTATTTCAATGTCTTTTACTTGCATAATTGCATTTTGCACATCTCTAACAGATATTCCAGAATACTTGTCTTTTACATCTTTGGTTATCGAATTTTGGACAATTGTTACATATTTTCCTGGAATCGTTACATATGCTGAATTGATTTTTAGATTGGTTTCTTCTTCAGCATCTTTTATTGTTTTGGCTATACTTAAGCTTATTTCGTCTTCATTAATGATTTTACATTTTTTTAGTCCACTACATTTATATGAGGTATTGCTGATAATCTCAATTTGACCAAAATTGTTGACTTCCCCTACAACGGTGCAAATTTTACTTGTGCCTATGTCAATACCTACTATGATATCACCTATCGCCAAGTTAATTCCTCCATTTATTAGTATATTTTTTCTAAGTGTATATATATTACATTTTAAAAAAAATGTCAATAGTAATTGTAATATTTCTGTAACATTTTTGCAACAATGTTGTAACACTAAAAGCATTCTTTTTTATGCTTTCTATACACCTTTTTTCGACTTTTTTCTGCCTTTTTCGTTGAAATAAGAGTTAATCTTAAAATGCTTCTCCCATAAATTTCTCTCTTAAATTTAAGATAAACTCTTATTTATTTTTATTCATTATTTTCTTTTGCCTTTTTAACTGTTGTTTTTTCTTTTATTATATCTGACCATTTTTCAACATAATATCTTCTAATGGTACCTAAATTCATAAACATTCTCCAAACAAAAACAACAATTGCTGCTAAATAAATGTCTACATTTAATTTCTGTCCTAAAATGGTTAACAATATAGCTAAAATTGCATTTCCAAAAAATCCTGATATAAAAATCTTTAAATCAAAATTCTTTTTGATAATTGAAGCAATTCCTCCAAAAACAGAATCTAACGCTGCTATAATGGCAATTGCCAAATAGCTCGAATATGTATAGGATATCATTGGTGCATTTAATCCTAGAATCGCTCCTAAGATACATCCTATTAATATCGCAATAAAAATCATTTTATTTCCCCCTACTCTATATATCTTGTTTCAATCTCTCCATTATACTTTCCTATTGTTATATCATTATCCTTTTCAATGGTAGCTGTATGTCCTAAAGTTTGTAATTCGTCTACTTTACCACCATTTCCTGTCACTGCACTTTCCATATGAGATTGATTTCCTATTACTTTTATGACATATGGCTCTAGTATTCTTTGTCCATTCACTTTTATAAAAGATCCTGATGTTATATATACAATATCTGTTGTATTAATAATCCTCTCATCATTAATAGATATTGCTTCTGCTCCTGCAAATTTCAATGCATTTACAATAATTAATAAATCATCTGCTGTAATTGCAGTCGTATTCTCTCCACTTTTTAATGTTATGACAATACCTTCTCCATGAACATCTGTCAAGCCTAGCAATGTATTTGTCTGTTCCAATTCTTCTTGTACTAATTGACTTGCCTCACTATTTGACTCTTCATCATTTTTATACTCTTCAATTCTTTGTGTTACTTCTTGATATTGTGCATCAATTTCTTCATATCTTGACTTCCAATTTGCTAATTCTGTTTTTAATTCTGATTCTTGCATTTCTTCAATTGCTGTTATATCTGTTTCATTTACTACTTTAAATTGCATCATCATAACTGTTACTAATGCAAAACAGGCAATTCCAATTGTAATTATCATAGCAATTTTACCTTTTTTCATGTTTCTCTCATTCCTTTCTAATGTCCTTTTGGGGACGTTTCTGTTTGGACATTTTATATAATTTTTTTATACGTCTGTCCCTTTTGTTCAATTTTTGAACGATTTGGCACGTCCCTATTCTACATTTTGCAAATATTCAAAATTAATTACACCTGAATATTTTGGTATTGTAATGCTATTTGATCTTTCTAAACTAACACCTACACCATCTCGTTTCATATATTCTAAATATCCCCCTACTCTTTCAAGTCCTGCTAAATATTCAGGAAGTCCGATTGCTTTTATAACAAATGGTGCTCCTATTCTTTCTCCATTTATATCTATTGTATTACCTCTACAAGAAATTGCAGTTGTTAATACCCATCTCTGATCATTTATGGATATTGCTTCTGCTCCTGCATTAATTAATTCATTTACGACACTTAAGACATCGATATCATGTACAATTAATTGGCTTGGATTTAATGTAGATGTTGCAATTCCTGTTCCATCTTTTAAAGTAATGATAACACCTGGTCCTGTTACCTCTGTCATTCCTGTTAACTTATTTCCCTCTGTAATTTGTTGTTGTGCTTGTTCTAATTCTGAATCGTTTTTTGTTGCTTCTTCCCTTTCTTTCTCTAATTCTTCTTCTGCTTTTTCTAATTCTGCAAATCGATTATCATATCGTTCTTTATATCTTAATATTTCATCTCTTAATTCATTTGCTTCTTGATTCTGACTAATTGTAGAATTCGTACTTTGAATTGTTCTAACTTGTACAACAATTCCTAATGTTAATGCAAAACACATTATACCTAAAATTATGCTAATTAGCTTTTTATTTGGCATGTTTAATCTCATTCCTTTCTTGAAACTGAAATCTAGTACGTATCTTGTAGTTCTTCTCTAAAATATACCTTAAAGTTACTGTTCAAATCTCCATTTGCAAAAATCTCTCCAGCCACATCTTTTTCTTCTTCTAATATGGCCATCACATATAATATCTTATT
Organism: Bacillota bacterium; assembly: GCA_963929465.1. GTDB lineage: Bacteria > Bacillota > Clostridia > TANB77 > CAG-508 > CAG-269. The sequence continues at coordinate 3,874 of CAWVJG010000158.1, read as the reverse complement.
ACTTAAATCAGAACCATCTCCCAAATGGATTGTTTTTCTCTCTTCTTGCATATATATACTATAATCATTTTTGTTACTAATGTCAATACTTGTAACCTTTTCAGATAATCCAGAATCCTTCATTGCATTCATAATTTTTAATATGGTTTCTAATGATACTAAATCCTTTTCTACAATTCTATTTCCTGCAACAATATTTTCTTCTGCTGTTTGCAATCCATAGATAATTGGTAGATTTAATTCATTTTGTGTAATTTGCAATATATATCCTTGTGTACTTATATATGCGAACTCTCCTAGTACTGGTATACTAAATTTAGGCTCTCTTTCTGTTACCTCAATTTGTACTTTATTTGGCAACACTCTTACTATTTTTACATCTTCTATATATGCATTTTGTTTAATATTATTACTCGCTTTTGTCGCGATAAATCGAAATATATTTTCGTTTGTATTGATTCCTGATAGACTAATGACAGTGTCACTAGATACCATACTATTATTTAATACTTCTATGTCCGTTATATTAAAAATTGGTGAACATGTTGCAAACACAATTGCTCCTATGATAATTCCTAATAATAGGACAAATTTTACAATTGCTTTTATTCTTTTGATTAATCGATTTCTTTTTCTTTGTTTTTTTGTAAATTCTTTTTTCTTTTGTTCTTCTTGCTTTATTTTGTTCTTATTCGTCATTCCAATAACAGTCTCTGTATCAAAATCAAATTCATCATCAAAGTCTTGTTTTTTTCTTTCTTCTATTCTTTTTTCTCTTTCCTTTGCTTTTTTTCTTTTCATGATGTCATCAATTGTTTCTTCCTGTTCTTGTCCATTATCAAAATAATATAAATTTACTTCTTCTTCTTTTTTTGCTTTTTGCTTTTTTGACAATTTGACTCCTCCTTTTCTTAATCATATAGAAAAAATCCCCTTTTCTCTTGATTTATATAAGAACTTTTTCATATACAATACTTCTCTCTTGTATAAAATTTCTAATCTTAATCCATTGTAAATTTTTGTTTACAATAATGTAAACTCTTTTGTTGTTTTGGACAATAGCGGGCTTTTTTAACATTTTCTCTGTTTATAACATTTTAAAGCCCGCGTCATTTCATATCCCTCTTTTTTATCTCCTATGCATTGTAATCTATATGTCTTATCATATTTCCATGAATATTTTGTATCTTATTTTCAAAGTTGTCATATCCTCTTAAAATATACTCAATATTTTCCACTTTTGATTCTCCTTTTGTCGATAATGCTGCCATAACTAAAGCTGCTCCACCTCTTAAGTCTGTAGCCTTTACATTTGCACTATATAGTCTTCTAACTCCTTTTATAATGGCTGTTCTTCCTTCAACTGTAATCTTGGCTCCCATTCGAATTAATTCTTGTGTATATTTATATCTGTTTTCAAATATATTTTCTACAATCACTGAAGTCCCTTTTGCAATCGTTAATGCTGTTGCAAATATAGATTGCATATCTGTTGGAAATCCTGGATATGGCATTGTTTTTATATCTGTTGCCTTCAATCTTTTTGGCGCATTTATTTCTAATTTATTTGCTTGCATATCAATTTTACAACCACATTCTTCTAATTTATTGACAATTGGTACAATATGCGCACTATTAATATTTTCTAAAATTAAATTCCCATTGGTCATTGCAGCCATACATAAAAATGTACCTGTTTCAATTCTGTCTGGCATAATGTTATAACTAACATCTTTTAAATGTTTCACTCCAATTACTTCAATTTTGTTAGAGCCTGCTCCTTTTACTTTTGCTCCCATCTTGTTTAAGAAATTTTGTAAATCAATAATCTCTGGTTCTCTTGCAGCATTGGTAATAACAGTAGTTCCCTCTCCTAAACAGCTTGCAAGTATTGCATTTTCAGTTGCTCCAACACTTGGAAATTCAAAGTCGATTTTTTTCCCGTTTATTTTATCACAACTACATGCTATTTTTCCATAGTTTTTGTCAATATTTATTCCTAATTTTTCAAATGCTTTTAAATGCAAGTCAATTGGTCTTGTTCCAATATCACATCCTCCTGGATAAGATAACGTACATTTTCTGTACTTTCCTAATAAACTTCCTGCAAAAATAACAGAAGATCGCATTTGTCTCATCAATTCTTCTGGTATTTCATATTTATGGATATCTTTTGTATTAATGATTACTTTATTCTTCTTTTTGGTTACTTTTCCTCCTATTTGTCTTAAAATTTCAAACATCATTTGTGTGTCATGAATATTGGGTACATTATATAAAGTGGTTTCTCCTCCATTCAATATGGTTGCTGCAATAATCGGTAAACTAGAGTTTTTAGAACCTGATATTTTTACGGTTCCTTCTAGCTTATTTCCTCCTTGTATTATGTAGCTAGACATTTTCTTTCCTCCTTTTATGTTTTTGTTATATTTTATGTTTTCTTTACATAAAAGGTGTATTTAATATTTTTAAAGTTCTAAAACTTCAAAATGATATTGAAATCTTAGAACTTTTTTTCAGTTGGTTACAAAATTTCTTTTAACCTGTCTATTTCCTTCGTTTTGAACTAATAAGAATTTCTTATTAGTTGATTTATTTTCTAATTCTCCATCTTTATAAATATTTTTTATGTGCATTGAAATATTTTCTTGGGTTGTTTTATAAATTTCAGCAATTTGATTTTGTGTCAGCCATATATCTTCATCACTAAATTTTACTGAAACTTTTGTAACACCATCTTCATCTTGATAAATTATTATATTATTTTCATTTTTTTGCATTTTCATTCTCCATTTCATATTAATTTTTTATTAATTTTTTATTACTTTTTATCATATTCTCGTGTTTCAATTGATATAATACTTATATCATAATTCTATCAATTTTTCAACGCATTTACGAAAATTTGTTCTTGTTTTTTTCTCTATCTATCTTTTTCTTGTATTCTATTAAAAATATTATAGAGCATATACATGGAAACATACTAATTTTACTATAATTAGCTTTCCGCCATCAAATTCGAATTTTCTATTATAGATTGTAATTCATCTTGATTAGCTTCTTTTATTTTATTAATAGATATATTTGTATAATAAACTTTAATTTTTTCTTTACAGTTGGGAATATCTTTACTTTTATTTATTATTAATTCTGAATTAAAATTTAAATTTTCTCCATTATTTAGTTGAGCCATCGAGTCCCAAGTCTCAAAATGACTATGAATTTTATTCTGTAATAGCATTTTCCCGTTTACAAATATTAATGTTTCGCTATTAGTGTTAAACGTTTGATAATATAATGTAACTAAGCTTGAACCATTAAAAGAACATATGATACTATCCTCTTCTATTTTAGCTTTTATTAACCTATTATCATATTCTAAACTTATCTCTATATGTTTATAAATAGCACTCATAATTAATGCTATTAATAGACAAATCGCAACAATTGCAATTGCTACTATTATTTTATTCTTTATTTTTTTGTTTTTATCTGATTCTTTTGCAATATTTATTATATTTTCATTCGCTTTTTCTTGATATTGTTCTTTTTCCAAATGTTCTCCACTTAATAATTCATTTACATTAATCCCCAAATACGTACACAATTCTAGCATAATAGAAGAATCTGGCATTCCTTTTCCAGTCTCCCATTTAGAAATAGACTTATTAGACATATTTAGCTTTTCTGCTAATTGTGATTGTGTAAGATTTTTTTCTTTTCTACATTGAGCAATAAATTTTCCTATTTTTTCTTGATTCATAATTTTCCTCCTTTAATTATAATTATATACAATATAACTAAAAGACTAAAAATATTAAACTAATTATAAGTAGAATTCTATATTTTATTGTCTACTATTCGTAGATTTTAA
>CAWVJG010000157.1:0-3837 GCA_963929465.1 Bacillota bacterium | reverse complement strand
ACAAGTAAAGTAACAGATATGAGCTTTATGTTCTATTCAACAGGAAATGAAGCCATGACAAAGTTAGACTTAGAGGATAAATTTGATACAAGTAATGTAACAAATATGCAAAGTATGTTTGACAGTACAGGATATACAAGTATGACAACTTTAGAATTAGGAGATAAATTTGATACAAGTAAAGTAACAAATATGAGCTTTATGTTCTATTCAACAGGATATGAAGCCATGACAAATTTAGACTTAGAAGATAAATTTGATACAAGTAAAGTAACTAATATGAAAAGCATGTTCGAAGATACAGGATATCAAGCCATGACAAGTTTAGACTTAGGTGACAAATTTGATACAAGTCTTGTAACAGATATGAGCCATATGTTCTATGGAACAGGAAATGAAGCTATGACAAGTTTAGATTTAGGAGATAAATTTGATACAAGTAAAGTAACAGATATGAATCGTATGTTCTATGGAACAGGAAGTGAAGCTATGACAACATTAGACCTAGGACCAGCATTTACCAAAATAGCAGATGTTCATGATTACTTTGTAGAAGGTTGTGGAACAACAGGAGCAATTATCTATGCACCAGAATCAATTTACAATGATATGTATAATTTCAAAACAAGCACAGATTCTACAACAACAATCAATTATACGCAAGGAACGATAAATCCTATCTACAAACCAGAATGGGAAAAAGTATCAAGCACAATTGATGAAGAAAATCAAACAATCAGTATAGTCATCAAAGGAAATGTAACAGAAACACAAACAACTGGTGGAGTAAACATCAATTATGATAGTAATATAACAAGTACACTAACAGGAGATTTAATTAATATCTATATTGATGGTGAACTTGATGAAAATCAAAATATTACAAGAACAGTTGTTAAAGACACAGAAAATTCAACAGACAAAGAAATCTACTATACAATTACACTATCAAACTTTGAAGAAGCTTTACGTCAAAGCGGAAAGAACTTTAAAGAATGGAGTGGTAATATAGCCATTCAACCATTAAAAGGTACATTGAAAGATGTATATGGAAATGGAAATATGGAAGAAATTGATGATGAAGATGGAAATTGGACAAAAATTGAATTAAAAGATACAAATACCAATAAAAATACGGATGGAACAATGTTTACAGATTATATAAAACCAGAATATACATATGAATACTCAGATACAGTTATAGATTATGATGCAAAAACGGTAACAGTTGTATTTGATGTAACAGATAAATACTTCAAAGAGTCAACAGTATCTGCAGATAATATGACAATACAAGTTGATGGAACAGAACCAGATTGGACAAAAGCAACAAAAACATTAACTAAGAAAACAATAGCATCAGATCAAATTGTTGGAAATATCATATATAGAACAAATGGTGACATATATTATACGATAAACGGAGTTCAAACAAAGATTGGAGAAAGATATGAACTTGTTGTCAGTGGACTAGAAACAGAAAATGGAGTTGGATATAGTGGTACAATGACAATGGCATTCCCAGAAGGATTAATCACAGACCAATCAAACAACAGTAGTGTAGCAAAAACAATCACAATTGGTATAGATGACCCAGAAAATCATGAAGATCATGATGAACCAGTCATCGTTGACGTAGTAAATCCATTATGGACAGGACCACATAATGTAAACAGCATAGACAGAACAGAAGAAACAGTAAGAATTAAAATTCTAGGAAGTGATAAATACTATGCAAGTAATTCTCTAACAGCAGCAAATATTAAAGTATTTGTAGATGATCTAGAAGAGACAACAATATCAAAAGAATTAGTAGAAATTACAGATAGTACAGAACTTCAAACACTTGCAGAAAGTGCAGATTTACAAAATGCACAATTAGAAGATGTAGCTGTAGGATATACATTAACATTAGGAAATTTTGCAGATTTAAGTGGCGTAACAAAGATTGTTATAGATGCAGGAACCATAACAGACCAAAGTGGAAATGTAAACCAAGAAACAACTATTCCAGTAGGAAATATTACTTGGGAAGAAGCAAATGAACCACTAGAAGATACAGACCCAGATTATCCAAGGTATTCAGCATTTAGACAAGATATTGTAGACTTCATAAAACCAGTAATCAAATATCAATACTCAGCAGTTGAAGGAGCAGAAAACCCAGATATTGATTATGAGGCAAAAACACTAACAGTTAAATTCACAGTTACAGATAAGTATTTAGTAGAAAGTTCAATCATGAATGCAGATGGTACATTAAATACAGATAATGTAAGAATTAATGTAGCAGAGACAGATATCACAGATGACTTAATGACAACGATTACATCACAACCGATAGAAAATGGATATGAATACACATTAGTCGTATCAAACTTTGAATTAGTATATAATTCACAAGGATATCAAGACTACAGTGGTGTCGTACAATTAGTATTTGCAGAAGGACAAATAGATGATACTTCAGGAAATAAAAATGCAGCAACAACAATCACAATTGATACAGATGATGGAGATGATCCAGATAGTGGTATTATCGTCGATGTTATTGATCCATTAATTGAAAAGACAGAAGATAATTTGAGTGTTGTAAATGCAAGCAATGGTATTGACAGAGATTTAGAAACTGAAACAGGAACTGTCTCAGTAAGAATCAGAGCAACAGATAAGTACTTAGGAACAACAACTTTACAAAACGCTGATAGCATTGAAAATATGAAAGTGAAAGTTGTAAAACATAATGGAGAAGTTGTTTATCCAGATACCATAGTAAAACAAGTTGCACAAGTAAGTAAAACGGCAACTGCAGTTACATATCAAATTACATTAAGTAATTTTGAAGACAATCAAGGTATTACAAGCATTATTATTCCAGAGGGAGTCATAAAAGATCAATCTGGAAATGGAAACAAAGAAACAGAAATCTTGGTAGGAAATGCAACATGGACAGAACCAGGAGACACAAATGGAGAATATACAGCTTTCAGAGAAAGTATCGTAGACTTTACAAGACCTACCTGGGAATATGCAGATAGTAGTATCACAAGAGATAGAGCAGGAGAAACAGGAACTGTAACTGTTAAGATACTAGGACGTGATGATTACTATTTGAAAAATACCTTAACAACAGATAACATCAATGTCTATGTAGATAACAGTGAAAATCCTGAGGAACCAGTCACAACTATCACAAAAATATTAACGCCAATTACAGATGAAGCTCAATTGGATGGCGCTAATGTAGGATATGAATTAACATTAGGAAATTTCGGTCAATATGATGGAGCTGTAAAAATTGAAATTGCGGAAAACACCATTAGAGATACTTCTGGAATTGGAAATAAAGTAACCGAAATACCTGTTGGAAATCCAAATTGGGTTGAAACAGATATTGGAGATGATGCAGATAATCCAAAATACACAGCATTTAGAAATAACATTGTAGACTTTATTAAACCAACCATTGAGTATCAATATACAGAAGGTGTAAATCCAGTGATTGACCAAGAAAATAAACAAGTAACAATCACATTTGATGCAGTAGATACAAACTTCTTAGAAAGTGACATTTTAACTGTTGATGATATTAAACAAATACTTGTAGATGATATGGATGTAACAAATACTTTAACAAAAGAATTAACAAGTTCAGATATACCAGATGGAGAAGGAAATGGCATTAGATATACATTAACCTTATCTAACTTCGAACTAGATGAAAATCTAGAAAATGAAATTTTCAGAAGACATAGTGGTAAAATCGAATTTGTAATTGCAGAAAATAAAGTAAGAGATACATCAGGAAATGCGAACATTGAAACAAAAATAGTAGTA
>CAWVJG010000156.1:0-4406 GCA_963929465.1 Bacillota bacterium | reverse complement strand
GTTGAATTTGCTCTTCTGTTAATCTTCCTTTCGTTTTTTCTTGTATTTCTTCTACTAATTGATTTAATTTATCTCTCTCTATTAATTCTTTATAAGTTTTTACATCATATTCTTTTTCTGGCATATATATATTTATTGTAGTAGTATCAACATATTCTCCATCTATATACTCTTCTGATCTTTTTATGCTAACTTGAAGTTCATTTAAACTAAAATTAGCTGGTTCATCTATCAAGTCTCCTTGATATCTATCTTCATATTCTCCAGCTTTTGTGTCTCCAATGATTCCCTCTACTGTTTCTTCCAATGAATAATTATTGTCAAACTCTTGCTTTTGTACACTATCTTCTCCATATTCATATGGATTACTTGTAACACTTACTTTTAAATCTTCATCTTCTATTCTTGATTGATCTACGACTTGTTTAATTTGCTCTTTTGTCAATTTTCCTCCTGTCTTTTCTTGTATTTCTTCAATTAACTGTTGTAAATCCATTTTATTACCCCTTTCTTAATATTTATTTTTATGTCCGTTCAACTTCATCTTTATAATTACTCAAAAAAAGTCAAAAAATGAAAAATGTTTCCTGTCATTAAGTTCTTTTATGAACTTTTATCCTTAGATTTGTAAGGATTTTCAACTAACGGAAAAATTTCTTTTGACACAGTGGCTTGATTATTTCTCGTCTTCTTTTCTAAATTTTATTAAATCTTCTACTCCCATTTTTCCTGCCCTTGTTATGAAATTATATCCATATTTTTCTTTTATTTTATCAATTGTTTTATCCAATTTTTCTTGTTTCTCATTTTTCGCTTCATCATGAAATAAAGATATTTGCATCTCTTCTTTATCTGTTAAATCATCTACTCTAACACCTATTAATCTAATAGCTGTTCCTTTTCTATACATTTGTTCCAACAATTCTTTTGCATGGTTAAAAATTTCTTTTGTACTTGCTGTTGCATTTGGTAATTTTCTTTGATGAGAAGTATCGACAAAATCTTTATTTCTCAATTGCACATTAACCACTCTTGCTAGCATGTTTTGTTTTCTTAATCTATACGTTACTTGTTCTGTTAACGCTAATACGATTTCCTCTAGTTTATCTATATTTGAAATGTCCTCTGGCAATGTAACAGAATTTCCAATTCCTTTTGGTTTTTCTTGAATATATTTTACTTCAGAATCATCAATTCCATTAGCATATTCCCACATCATTGCTCCATGTTTTCCAAATTTGTCTTGCAAAATTCTCTTATTCGTTTTTGCCAAATCTCCAATGGTTTTTATTTGCATATTATACAATTTAGGCACTGTTCTTTTTCCTAACATAAATAGTTCTGAAACAGGCAGTGTCCACATTTTATTTGGTATTTCATTTTCAAAAAGGGTATGTACTCTATCTGGCTTTGTAAAATCTGATGCCATTTTGGCTAAAAGTTTATTATGTGCTACTCCAACATTTACTGTAAAACCTAATTCTTCTTTTACTCTTCGATTAATTTCTTTTCCTTTATTTAATAAAGTATCATTCATTAAATAATGTGTCATATCTAAAAAACATTCATCAATACTAAATCTTTCAATTTTGTCTGTATATTCTAATAATAATTGATATAACTGATTAGAATAATATCTATATACTTTAAAATTTGATGGAAACACTTTTAATCCTGGACATTTGATTCTTGCTTGATAAATCGTTTCAGCTGTTTTTACACCACATTCTTTCGCTTTCATACTTTTCGCTAATACAATGCCTGATCTTTTAGATTCATCTCCTCCAATAACAGCTGGTATCTCTCTTATATCAATCTTGCTTCCATTTTTTAACATGTCTAATGCTGTCCAACTTAAAAAAGCATTATTCACATCTACATGTAATATCTGACGCTCCATATTATCACCAATTAGATTATAGAATGTATGTTTGGTTTTGTCAATCTTTTATTTTTATAAAATTCACTTTTATTTTTATACATTTCGGTATATAATATGTTTGATACACTATTTGATAAAAATTTATGATATACATAGGAGGGAATGATTTTGAATAAACTTGTGATTATCGGTTGTGGGAATGTAGGAATGGCATATGCCTATTCTGTATTAAATCAATGTTTAGATGTAAAAGAATTAATATTAATTGATGTAGATAAAGAAAAATTATTAGGTAAAGTTGCAGATTTAAATCATAGTACCTATAATTTAAATACTTCTACAAAAGTTATCTTAGGAAATTATTCTGATTGCCAAGATGCAGATATTGTTTGTATAACAGCTGGTCCTAAACAATCAGACATAAAAACTTCTAGAATGGATGATTTGCATAAGGCAAACAGTATTTTAAAAAATATTCTTTCTGAAATTAATAAAACGAATTTTTCTGGAATTTATTTAATTGCTACAAATCCTTTAGATGTTATGACATATGTAACATGGAAATATGCAAATTGTAATCCTAAAAAAGTAATTGGCTCTGGAACATTATTAGATACCGCTAGATTACGTTATGTTTTGTCAGAGAAATATCATAAGCCAGTAACAGAGGTAACTGGTCTTGTTCTTGGAGAACATGGAGATAGTCAATTTATTCCTTGGTCTACAGTTAATGTTGAAAAATTACCAGAATCAGAAATGACAAATATTGAAAATGCAGTTAAAAAAGCTGGCTTTGATGTTTCAAAATCACAGGGATTTACTTCATATGGGATTGCCTCTGCTTTAAGCAGAATTACTAGAGCTATTATCTTTGACGAAAAGGTTTGCTTACCTATATGTTCTTATTTAGAAGATTATGGAATATTTACAAGTACGCCTTCTATTATTGGAAAAGATGGTATCGAAAAATCCAATACCCTAGATTTGGAAAATAGTGAAAAATTGAAATTAGAAAATTCTATACAGGTTATTAAAACAGCTATTGGAAACTTATAAAGCGTTTTGCTAAGATTTTGACACATAAAAAGAAAACTAGGTTGAATTTTATTCTCCACCTAATTTTCTTTTTTGTGCCATATATGCAAATTTACTGATGATATTTGCCGGCAATATTTTAGCTCCAATTTTTGATATTTTTATATCTATTCCTGGAACAATATAAAATTTACCTTTTTCTAATTTTCGAATTGCATATTTTGCTACATTCATGCTATTTGCTTCTCTTAAATGGAAGTTCACATTAGCTACTTTGTTAAAATTCGTTTCTACTGGTCCAGGACATAATATACTGATTTGTACTTTAGAATGCTCTTTTTTTAATTCTTCTCGAATTCCTTCTGATAATTTAACCACATAATTTTTGGTTGCATAATAGGTTGCCATTAACGGTCCTGGCATAAAACCTGCAATGGATGCTACATTTAATATTTTTCCACTATTTTTTTCTTTCATATCTGTTAAATATAATTTTGTTAATATATGATAAGCAATAATATTTGTTTTTATCATTTGAATATCTTTTTCTAAACTGGTTTTTGTAAAGTTTCCACAATCTCCAAATCCTGCATTATTAATTAAGATATCCACATTTTGTACCTGATTGTGGATTTCTTTGCAATTTTCTTCTATACTTAAGTCTTTAGATATGATTTCTACTTTCACATCATTTTCTAATTCTTTTTTGATTTCTTCTAACTTTTCAACATTTCTCGCCACTAGCACTAATTCATCCGCTTTTTTTGCCAATACCCTGGCCATATCTTTTCCTATTCCTGATGATGCTCCTGTGATTAAAACTTTCATATACATACCTCTTATATTTATTATTCGTATTTTTTCCTATTTTATTATATTTTTTAGTTACATTCAAGTTTTACAAGTTTAAAATATAAAAAATCTTAGAGTTTGCTAATCTCTAAGATTTTTTATTTTTTCTACTAAATTTATTAAATACCATACCAACAGCATGAACAATTCTAGTTGAATTATTATTTGCAACCGTTTTTCCTAAAGCTTTTCCTCCAACTGTTAAAGCTGAAACTAAAGCACTTAATAAGAATTGCACATCAAAATTTAGTCCAAACTGGTTAGTAATTTTTACTGCAATTAATGCACTTATCGCACCACTTAATACTCCACAAATGTCACCAATAACGTCTGCACATATATTGGCAACTCTAGGTGCATTTCTAATTAATTTAATAGAATCTTTAGAACCCTTTACCTTTTTTGTTGCTTTTGCATGAAATTCATTTTCATTAGCAACTGTCACTGCTACACCTACAATGTCAAATATGATACCTACTAAAATAACAGCCACTAGGATAAGGATAGCTGGTATTAAGCTTAAGTTAGATACACCATTAGTTGATATATATGAAAATACAATAGATAATATAAAAGTCATAATGAAAACTTCTATAAACCATTTAATATTTTCATCTTTCTTTTTCTCTTTTTCCTT
>CAWVJG010000155.1:0-3515 GCA_963929465.1 Bacillota bacterium | reverse complement strand
TCATTGTTGCTATAAATCATAAGCAAAATGAGCTTTCCTCATTTTTTTCTTAAAGAATTTCTAAATTCAAATTTAGATACGCAAAATTGTTTCATTTTTTTATATTCTATATTTTTTTCATTCTTAATTTTCGAAAACGGGAAAAATGAGTCCGTCCCCAAAATCCCTTTTTATTTTGACTAAAATTGAAAATATTGTGAATACTATTTTTGAGGTGATTTTATTGAGAAGAGCCAAGAAAAAAAGTACGGGTAAAAAAATTATTATTACCACTATTGTTTTATTAATTATATGGTTATTAGGATTTTATATATATGTTACATATAATAATATAGAAATTTATGACTCAAATTATACCGCGGAAAAGACACAATCCACAATAGAGGAACAAACTGTGGAAAAAGTAGAAGAAGAAAGCAAAAATGTGGCAGATGTTATTGAGGAAACAGTAGAAAGTGTTGTAGGAATTTCAAAATTAAAAAATGCAGGGACATCTATTTTCTTGAATAGTACAGAAAGCCAATTAGGATTAGGAACAGGCGTGATTGTCACAGAAAATGGATATATTTTAAGTAATGAACATGTAACAGGAAGCAAATATAGTAAATGCTATGTGACATTAGAAAATGGAAACAATTATAATGGAACGGTTGTATGGAGTGATTCAAATATTGATTTATCTATTGTAAAAATAGAAGCAAATAATTTGAAATATGTTACATTTGCAGATTCAGACAATATCAAAATAGGAGAAACTGTGTATGCAATTGGAAATCCAATTGGATTCGAATTTAGAAGAACGGTTACTTCAGGAATTATTAGTGCAAAAAATAGGACAATCAAAATAGAAGAAGAGGAAAATGTATCTTATATGACAGATTTGATACAAACAGATGCAACCATTAATCCAGGAAATAGTGGAGGACCATTGATTTATCCCAATGGACAAGTGATTGGAATTAATACAGTCAAAATATCTTCAGCAGAAGGAATTGGTTTTGCGATTCCTATTAATTTTGTAAAACCAATTATTGAAAGTTATCAAAACACAGGAGATTTTCAAGAAGCTAAAATTGGAATATATGCCTATGATACAGAAGTGATACCATATTTAGAAACAGGAACTAGTAGTAGCTTTCAAGAAGGAATTTATGTAACAGAAGTAACGAAAAATGGACCCTCAGATACTGCAGGAATAAAAGAAGGGGATATCATTACACAGATAGATGACACAAAATTAAATACAATGAATGACTTAAGAGAATATATTTACACCAAGAAGCCAAATGATGAAGTGACATTAAAAATTAATAGAGGGAAAATCAAAAGAGAAATTGTTGTGAAATTAGGGAAGTAAAAACGTCCCCAATTGGACATTACTCTGTCAAAAATTCTTCCATTAAATCATATTTCCTAGAATAATCTTTTGTTTCTTCATTTGAAAGATAGACTTCTGAGGTATTTGTCTTTAAAAATTCGATGATTTCATAAACATCTATCCAAATCTCATTAGGACTATCTACTTGTGATTCATCAAATATTAATTGCATACCAAAATGTAAATGGGCAACATTTATATTATTTACATTTTCTTTTATGCTATATCCTGTCATTCCTAAATATCCAATAACATCACCAGCTTTTACAGTATCTCCTTTTTCTAGTCCTTCTACATAAGGGTGGTCTTTTCGTAAATGAGCATAATAGTAATATCGTTTTCCATCAAAACTTCTAATACCTACACGCCAACCACCATATTGATTCCAACCAAGTTGCTCAACAATTCCAGATTCTACTGCTATGATAGGAGTTCCAATACTACCCATTAAATCATTTCCTAAATGAGTTCTTTTAAAGCCGTAAGATCTAGAATTTCCAAAATCTTTGTAATGTGTAAAATAATAATTTTTGGCAATCGGTGAAAAAGCTTTTAAACCATACTTTTTTTCAAAAACTTTCTCATTATTTTCATTAATTGTTTCAATGGCATAATTACCGAGAAATCCACTTAAAACTGCAGAATAAGCTTCTAAATAATAGTCATAAAATGTTAAAGTAGATGTAAGTTCTTCCATTGTTTTGCCATTTTTTAAATTCTCTACAATTTTGTTTAAATCACTTGATTTAAAGTTTTTAAAATTTCCACCATAAATACATGCCAAATAGGCCAATAATTCAATCCAATTATAGGTAATCTCTTCATTGTTATTATGAGAATTGATGTCTAATTCAGAAGTTGATTTTAAAACATTACAAGGAACGGTAAAATCTACCCATTTTATATAATCTTCTTCACTATCAGAATTTACCTCAATTGATTGTAAATGTTTTTGTCCCAAATAAAAAATGAGAGTGGAAGATAGAAAGACAACTAATATTAGTAGAGATATACATATGATACAATTCTTTTTTATATGTATCGATTTCATAATCAATCTAAACACCTCATAAAAATATATGAGAATAAAATGAAAATCATGACGACGACTTGTGTAAGGAATCGAAAAGAAAGCAAAAATAATGTGATAAAATCTTTTGTGAAATTATTTACGAAAGGGAAAAGTTATATTAAAATAAGCATGAGCAGTATTTAAAATTTTATAGAATTTAATGTTTATAAATTGTAAAAAGTTGCAAGATAGTCATTATAAGAAGGTGTAAAAAAATTATAAAAAACAGGCAGGATATGTCTTGTAAAATAATATTGCTAGAAAAGTTTAATAAGAAAGGAATGAAAGGTATGAATAGATATATGGAATTAGCAAAACAAAATGCAGAAGAGGGAATCAATAAGGGAGAAGGAGGACCATTTGGTGCAGTTATTATAGATAAAGAAGGAAATATTATTTCAGATGGAAATAACCAAGTAATAAAGAACAATGACCCAACAGCACATGCAGAAATTGTTGCAATTAGAGAAGCATGTAAAAAATTAAATACATATGATTTATCAGATTACATATTATATACATCTTGTGAACCTTGTCCCATGTGTTTATCAGCAATTATTTGGGCAAATATAAAAGAAGTGTACTATGGTTGCACAAAAGATGATGCTGGAGAAATTGGTTTTCGAGATGATATGATTTATGATTATTTGAAAGGAAATCATCCTGAATTAATTCATATGGAAAAGATGGATAGAGATGAATGCTTAGAAGTATTTAAAAAATATAAAGAAACAGGTGGGGTAATTTATTAAAATTGATTATTTTAAATCTTTTCATTACCTGAAAATAGAAATATAAAAATATAAACCGTTGATATAAATATATTCAACGGTTTACTTGGTGCACCAGGAGGGATTCGAACCCCCGACCTTCCGGTTCGTAGCCGAACACTCTATCCAACTAAGCTACTGGTGCATACCTAATATTATAACGGTTTATCGTTAATTTTACAAGAGTTTTTATTTATTTTCATAATAATATTTAAGTTTAAAAGTAAATTCTAGATTTTGTTTAAAACTAGAATTTAGTCTTGGAATGAAATTCTACCTATCTAGAATTTAGTCT
>CAWVJG010000154.1:0-2861 GCA_963929465.1 Bacillota bacterium | reverse complement strand
ATTTATTAATAATGAATAATTTTTAGCTTCTACTGATATATTATCTAAAAACTTTTCATAATCTTTTTTTATTAATTTTTCATAGATATCTAATAATGTTGTTTTAGTTGCCAAATAACCTAAAGCATATTTTGTTTTTCCCTCTGTAGGAAATTCTTTATTCAATTCATCTCTATATGTATTATAGTATTGTCTAAAAAATCTTTCTTGATCAGTATAATCATCACCTAAATAAGATAAAATTGTTTTCCATTTAGAATAGCATTCTTCTGATTTTCCATCTTGATCTGATGTACTAATTAATAAATTCTTAATTAAATCAATTGCTGATAATGGAACTCCTCTGTTATTTAATGATTCAAATAACATATAAGCATCTTTATGTGTTTCAACTTCAATTGAAACTATAACAGCTGAATTAAATCTTCTAACCAATTCAAATAATACATCAACTTCTGTTTTATTTTTTTCTTCATCTAAAACTTCTGCTATATATTTATCAATAGCATTTGAGAAATAATAATGAGCTCTATATATTCTTCTATTTCCAGCATTATTTTTTCTTTCAAAATCAGTTAATAATCCTTTTTCACATAGCAAGCTAAAATAATCATCTCTATTATTATTTTGAACTTGTGGTGTTAATCTTGAAATATTTGCACCATCTTTTCTGATTACAAGTTCTCTCTTAATATTATTTAAATCTGTTAATTGATCTTCATCAAAGTTATCTTTATATTTTAAAAGTTTTTCATATAATGAAATTAATAAAATTGATAAAGATGTAATTCTTTGTTGTCCATCTATAACTTCTAGTACAACATCATCCATTGCACTCTTACTTGCATCAACACATATTATTGAACCTAGAAAATATCCATAATCGTTTTCTATAATATCATTAAAAAGTAATCCCCAATCTTTTTGTCCCCATGCATATTCTCTTTGATATTTTGGTATCTTGTATAAAATGCTTTTTTCACTAGAAAATATTTGAGAAACCTTATATGGATCTGTATGTCTAATCATTATCATCACTCCTAAAGTCCATTAAACAATTTTACATATACCATTATATCACAAATTTACACTTTTCCCTACTGATTTAAAACAATTTTGTACATGTTAGTTAAATGTAAACAAAAAAGACACTACACACCGATAGCATCTTTTAATTCTTCACTCATTAATTCAAAATCTAAATCAATATTCATAATTTCATTTAATTCAATCAATAAATTGTCATCATCCGTAGTTAAAATAAATTTACTCATTACTTCTGGATCATAATCTCCATCAATATAACCCTTAACTTTTTCTCCATTATTCAATTCTATAATTACAGGTTTATTTAAATACATTTTTACTTTATTTGATAAAATAAGAATCTCATCAGATATTTCAAACTGTTCTGTTGGTAAATATTTTTCTGGAACTGGATATGTTGTTATCAGTCTTTTGGTATTTTTAGATAAAATATAAATGTTATTTTGGTAAACTTTAATTCTTGCACCAAAAGATGATTTACTTAATAAATATTGATGAAATTTACCTTGATACATCCCTTTAGATTTACCATTTTTAGAAACAATTCTTGCTAAAGCATTCGTATTATGAATAGAATCTACTCTTTCACGAATTCTTCGTTTACCGTGTTTAGTTATTCTTGTTTGACTCTTCATTATTAATCTCAACAAATACTTCTTCAAAATTATTACATAATTCTTCTAAGTATTCTCTTTTTACTAATTTAGATAACCATTTTTCTGGAATTGTATCATATCCATATACTATTCCAGCCATAGAACCAGTAATAGCTCCTATTGTATCTGTATCTTGTCCTAAATTAATAGCTCCTATAATTGCTTCTCTATAGTCTTTTGCATTCAATAATACCCACATAGATGCTTCTAGTGTATCAACTATATATCCACTTGATTTTATTTTAGTAATATTAAATCTTTTTATATCATCTTTTAAAATTCTTGAATAAACTTCTAAAGATTCTTTACTAAATCTTGAATAATCAATTAACTTAGTCATATTATATGCCGAAAGTTTATCTTTACTATTCAGCAAAAACAAAACATAGTTTATATAAATATAACATCCTAATACACTAATTTCATGTGCATGTGTTAAAGATGAAACTTTTTTGACAACTTCATATATCTCATCTTCTTTTAACTTTTTATAATAACAATAATATGCTATAGGTAATATTCTCATTAAAGAACCATTACCATTTGAATTAATATCTCTTTGACCACATTCATCAATACTATAACCTTTTGAAAAATTTATTATTGACTGAATACAAGTTCTACCTGCATCAAATACTTCACCATGTGGTGTATATTTATTATCTTTAAGCCAGTAATAAAAATTCATCATAATATCATTA
Organism: Bacillota bacterium; assembly: GCA_963929465.1. Lineage (GTDB taxonomy): Bacteria > Bacillota > Clostridia > TANB77 > CAG-508 > CAG-269. The sequence continues at coordinate 457 of CAWVJG010000154.1, read as the reverse complement.
TAATCTAATTCTTTTTTATTTATTATTGAATCTATAGTTGCAATCTCCATAGATGTATCATCTGACCAAGTTCCCTCTGGAACTGGATGTGAACCATATCCTCTCATGTTTGTAACAGGATGTTCTAATAATTTCTCTCTTATACAAAATTCCAATGGTACTCCCATCGCATCTCCGATAGCATGTCCTATTACACCATCTTTTATTTTTGACATATGATTCACCTCCTATAAATTACTCATCAGACATTTTTACTAATCCGTTGATTATTAACCCTTCAAAATCTGCTTCTTTGTATAAAACAACAGCCACTTTTTTACCTACTGTATATGATTTATTAAAGAAAGAATCATCTAATAGATCAGCTACATATAAATTTTCTTCTTTTGTCTTCATAAACAACCTAACCCACATTTTTTCTGGTTGTTCATCACTAGGTAACATTGCCTCTACATCG
>CAWVJG010000153.1:0-3885 GCA_963929465.1 Bacillota bacterium | reverse complement strand
TCTTCCTATTCCATTTTTTAATTTACAATCTTTTCTAATATTTCTACTTCACAATTTGTTGCATCCAATCTAATCTTTCCTCCAATTGGAATCACTATATCTTCACAATCATGTCCAAAATCATCACATTTTAATATTGGGAAATGGTAATCTTCTAAATTGTTCATGATAACATCTTCAAATTTTACAGTTTCTGTGTCTCCATGATAATGTCCTATCCATAATCCTTTTATTTTATCAAATACTTTATGATATTTTAAAACAGATAAATAACAATCTACCAATTCTAATGGTGTAGAACTAGCATATGCTTCTAAGAACAAAATTTTATTTGTTATATCTGGCATATATTCTGTATTTAATAAATTCATTAGAGATTTTAAGTTTCCTCCAACCGCAATTCCTTCTACTATCCCTTCTCTTAAGCACTTCCATTCAGAATTTTTATGTATCTTTCCTATTTCTCCATCGACTAATCTTCGCTTAAAATCTTGAAATTCAAAACTTTTTTTATCTATAAAAGAAAAACTTTTTACATCTGATTGATGAAATGTAACTAAGCCTGTTTTAGCATATATGGCATTTAAATAATTGGTTGCATCACTAATTCCATATACAATTTTAGGATTTTTCTTTATATTTTCATAATCAATTAGTCCCAAACAAGTAAAACTATTTTCTCCTCCTTTTGAAGAAAAAACACCTTTTATGTTTTTATCAGAAAACATATTATTTATATCTTCCGCTTTTTCCTCTTTTGTCGCAGAATACCCTAATGTATTTTTATTGACATAGTTTCCTTTTATACTATTTATTCCTATTTCTTCTAATACTTTTCTTCCTTTATTTAATGCCTCTTCTCTATCTCCCATAATTGGTGTGGAAGGTGATACAATTCCTATGATATCTCCTATTTTTAATCTATCTGCTAACATATTTTCCTCCAATTTTATCTCTCATAATTTGCCACTTCTATCACATTTCCATCTAAATCTAGCATTCCAAAGCAAACATATTTATATGGGCTATCTTGCACATCATCTGGCTCATATAAAATAGTAGCCCCTAAACTCTTCGCTTTTTCAAATGCTTTTTGAATATCTTCTGTATAAATTCCTAACACAGCATTATTTCCTACTACTATCTTTTCATCTATTGCTTTTTTATTTAGTAAACCAAAATACATACCATCTTGTCCTTCTATTTCAAAATCAGCCCATCTATCGCCTTCTCTATGTGTTGCTTTTATACCTAAAAATAATTCATAAAAATTAACTGCTTTTTCCATATCTTCTACAAAAAAATATATATGATCTAATTTTATTTTCATCTTTCTCATTCCTTTTTTATATAATTATCTGTATATCAATTTCTCTTCTCCCATTAATCACCATAGTTATGTCCACTTTGTCCACTTAGCTCGATTTCATCTTTCATCAACCATCTAGCTCTTTGCATAGATTTTAATACATTTGACTTTTCTCTATTTATTTCTGAATTTGGTAATACAAAATGTCCTTTACTCGCATAATCTGCAATTGCTACATTTCCCATATATCCTAATATTTCATATAGTTTTTTTGCTCCATCTTTGCTTTCTGAATATTTTGAAAAAATAGTATCTATTCCCTCTGGTTTCATAGATAGTTTTGCCAGCCCCATTAATCCCTCTTTTCCTACAATTGTTTCTGCAAATTGATTTGCTAGTGTTTCATATTCTGGATAATCTGCAAATTCAGATACTAATGCAAATTCTTTTCCTATTAATTTAGAATAAAATCCCCTTTTAGAATAGATTCCTTTTCCATATTTCTTCTCAACCATAGTTTGTGCCACTCTTTGAGAAATCGCTTCATCTAATAAAATTGCTCCCCACTCTGGATATTTAACTAATGGATTATCTTTCGAAAATTCAGCATACTTGTTTTTAAATGTCATAATTTTATGTTGTTTATCTCCATACAAATCTTGATGTATTCCATTTGTAAAATGCGATAATTCATGAAATAATACCTCGTCAAAAAAATGTGGAGCTTGTCCTTCACATCTTTTTCGATTAATTTTTATAATATTTTTTCCATCAGCAATGATTGCTTGTGCATCACCAGAAAGTGTGTTTTCTTCTACTATTTCTACATTCTGTAACTGTGAATAAATATCTTTCAATTCATCTTTCTTAAATAAACCTATCTCCATTCCCAATTGTATATATTCGTGTATTTTATCATTTAAATAAATACTTTGACTATTCATCTTTTTCTCCTTTAAGGTTTTAATATGTTTTCTAAACGCTTCCCCAAGTTCTTTATAATATCTTTGATACTGTACTTGATAAAGATTGTCTGGATTATTATTATATTGTTTTACCCAATTTTCAAATTCTTCTACATCTACATGTTCATTTTTATGAATACTATTTACTCTATAATAGCCTACATCATTTGCTAAATTCCCATCATCTGCAAAACATTTATTAAGTATAATATCTTTTATTTGATACTTACTAGAAGTTAACATTTCATAAGTAGGAATAATTCTATCAATGTTCACTTTTTCTAATGGAAGCATTTCAAGTTCTTCTAATGTATATCCATCCTTCTTATCTACACAATTATGTTCTTTTTCTTGTTGGAGCTCATTTGCTTGCTCTATCATATTTTCTCTTAAGTTCACATCATATCCATTAGGTTGATTTCTAACTCTTTTCATAAGTTCTTCCATGTAATGTGTATTATTTAAATCTATTGCCAAATCATTTCTATCAAAAAGTTTTTCTATAAATTTGTCTTTCTGCTCTTGAGCTAAATTTTCATAAAATACATCATTCCCTACAAAATGCGCATCTGGGTTCTCATTTTCAAAATAATAATAACCTAAAATCATTTCTTTAGGAATTTCTTCTCTAAATAATTTATCTGTAATACATTCTACAGGACTGTCATCGTCACTATATAGGACATTTACATTCATCCATCCTCCCAAAATTTTTCTTCCATCGCTGTGTTCGAAAGTAGTTGGTACTGCCACAATAACTATTACATGTTCTTTTTTGGTTCTATAACAAGTATATCCATTCATTCCTAAAATTTGATCTTTATATTTTTCGTATGTATCTGATAATCTTCCATAAATCTTACATGTACTTTTTATTGATTTATGCCTTTCATTCATCAAGCCAATTTTCATTATACTTTCAGCTTTTTCTAATTTTGACATATTGGCATACTGATTTTGAATATCTGGTATATCAGAAATACCATGGAGTCCTACATAATAATCGTTTTCTAATCTTTCTTCTAAGTATTTAAATAATTCTCTTCTTTTTATTATTTCCATAAATTTTCCAAGTTCCTTCTATTCTTTCTAACTTTTTCTATTGTTTCGTTATAAACATTTCTGGTAACAATTCTTTTAGTTTACACACTTTATTTTCACTTACCATAATCTCAGTTTCTAAATTTTTAGTATCCACCATACGAATCAATTCTCTACAACTTCCACAAGGTGAATATATAACATCTTTTGCTGAATAAGAAACAAGCTTTTTAATTTCACTCTCATTATGTTTTAACATTTCCGCAATTGCTGCATACTCTGCACACTTCCCAAGATTACACTTAGTACGAGTTGAAATACCTGTATAAATATTACCTTTTGCTGTCATTAATGCACAACCACAATGACCACAAGATGCATATTCATTTAGTATTCTTTTTTTGGCTATCTTTTTTGCTTCTTCTATTAATATCTGAAACTCTTTATCCATTCTATTCTCCTCCTAAAATATACTTTTCAATAGCATTTGCAACACCATCATGATTATTAGAAGTTGTTACATCATTTGCAAATCTTTTTACCTCTTCTTTTGAATTTTCCATTGCAATT
>CAWVJG010000152.1:0-2996 GCA_963929465.1 Bacillota bacterium | reverse complement strand
AAATTCTATGAAAAATTATAATAATAAAGAAGTAAATCAAGATATGGCAGTTTCTGCTTAAATACTTTTAATTAATTTTACAATTTTATAATTTAAGCAGAAACTTTTAAAATTTATTTCAAATAGAATTTAATCAAATATACTTTTAAATATCGAAAATTCAAGGTTTACCAATAACCTTTTTACATAGATTTGTGCCCAAATGGTGCCCAATTCATTTTATGTAACTTCAAATGGGCAAAAAATAAGAGTCCACAATCTCTTGCGACTCTAATAAAATTTGTGGTTGCGGGGGTAAGACTCGAACTTACGACCTTCGGGTTATGAGAAGAAACAGATCTTTCTTTTATTAATGATGAAGACAGAAAAGTAAATGATAGTAATATTTTTAGATTATAGAAAAGAAGAAGTTTTTAGTATCCTTACTGAAGAAAATAAAAAAATCATATTTTATTTTGATGAAATTGTTGAAAATATTTAAAATACTGTACCTAAACAGAGTCAAAATATGTTAAGCTACAATTAGATAAACCCGATGAGAATTTTATAGATTTTTTATGTTATTGGAATTAGAAGTATTATAGAAACGGCTTTGTTGATTCTTTTTATTTAGTTATGTGATGTTTTGATTAATAGTTAATTTACAATCGTGCTTCAAAATAGTCCGAATGTTGCATAAATGTAAAAAACAATTATACCACTTTTTTATGATATTGTAGTACAATTGGTATTTTAGAAGTTTTTTGTTTTTTCAATTTGTTTATAGTCAAAGGCAAAATACTTCTGTAATTATACTTTCATATTTTGCCTTTGTATTTTTTTGTATTTAGTTAACTTATCTTCCAATATTTTTTACTTTTTTTATCAAATCATCTTCTGTAATTTTGTTTTGCAAAATTTCTTTTCCAAAATATATTTCATTTTTCGTTGTAGAGTCAAAAGCTTTTCTAATAAAGTTATTAGGCTCTTTTATTTTCATATAATATAACTGATTCTTTGAATCATCAATTAAACAAAAATCATAATCTAATAATTCTTGCTCTAAATCATTAAAATCATCTCTTGTAATTTTAAAAATATTTTTATTATTTTTTATTAAAACCAACATTGTTTCATTTTCAAATATCAAGTAAGTTAAAAAATTTAATTTTCTCTCTTTAAAATTGATATTAGATTTTTTTATCATATCTTTTACGTTCATTAAATACTCCTAGTTATAATTTAGGAACTACAGATTTATAATCTAATGAATTTGTATTTAAATCCCATTTAGCAACTTGCATTTGCTTTATAGTTCTACTATCTCCAAAATCTAATAAATCTGTACGTGCTAAATTATTTAATATTTTATTTAAACTTCCTAATCCATCAGATGATAATAAGAAGGCTTCTGCAGGATCACAAAGTTTACAATATGCCCATAGTTGTCCTAAATCATGTAAATTCAATTGCGTTTTCTTAGCTTCTATAAACGCAATCATTGTTTTATTATTTCTTTTCAATATTCCTAAAACATCAATTTGAATATCTAATCCTACAGTTTCAGGATAGTTATCTATAACTCCATTTTCCTCTAAATATAAATCTAAAGTTCTTGAATGAGAATCTATTGTAATTACTTTCCATCCTTGATATTTTTCTTCTAAATATTGTTGAAACCATATTCTCATTGGTTCATAAAGTTCGACTTCTTTCTTTACATTATTCACCATATCCTAACTCCTTTGCTAACTCTGTCCATGAATCAAAGTGTTTTCCTCTAATTTCTTCTGGCAGTGATATATCATCTTCCCCTGGATGTCTTGGTTTAGTAGTTTTTCTTGTTGCTTTTTCCCAATAAAATTTATGTGTTTTTTCAGGATCTATAAATTCTAATAACTCTTCGCTATATTTTTTCAAAGCATCTTGTTTATGCTTAATATTAAATCCTATTGGTAAAAATTCATTTGCAAAGATTTTGATTTGATGTTCTCTTTTCCACACAGTTTTCTTTCCCTTATTATAATCTTTTAAATGTGAATCTCTAAAATTTGGATGTCCAAAGTCAATTGTCTGAACAGGAACATCAACATCTTTCAACATATTAGCAATATCAATAACCAAGTACCAATTCCCCGGTATTTCAATATATACTCTATGAGCGCCTTCTTGGCCAAAAGCTATATTACTTTTCCTAATATATCCTGTAACATCAGCTATTCCTCGTAATAGAGCTTTTTTCTCATCTGTTGTAATACTAAATAATTCCGGATTCATTCTCATCGTTGAATGATGTCTACCACTCCCAATCAATCTAATGATTTCTCTAATTACATACTCATTATTGCTCTTTGAAAAAGACATTTTTGTCGAATGTTTTGTTTCAGTAACAACTAAATTATGTCCTATCAAAGGTTCAACTATTGCACGAATATCAACTATACTTGCTTTTACATAAATTTGAACATCTTTCAAATCATCTGTATATAAATTTTTATATGGAATATCTATTGTAATATTTGTATTCGTCGCTCCTCTTTGGATTTCACCATTTCCTAAAATCATTCCTATTAAATATGCCATTTCTACATTCATTTTTCTCCCCCTAATACTTTATATATTTGATCTGCTATTCCTTTCGCCATCAAAGGTGGAACTGCATTACCAATTTGTTCCCTAATATTAACTTTTGTACCCCAAAATATAAATTTATCGTCAAAAGATTGTATTCTCGCTGCTTCTCTAGGTGTAATAGCCCTGTTTAAAAAAGGATGATTATTAGTTCCATTTGAAGAAGCATCAAATCTTGTGTCTATTGTTGGTGATACTGAATCCCATTTAAGTCTTCCCCATGTTCCAGAAAATTTTTGTTTTCCTATTAAATTTTGTGGTAAGCTTTCTTTTCCGCATTCTGGTGGAATCATTTTTAATTTTTTTATAGCTATTTCTGAATGATTAGATGCCTTATGATTATATAATTTAACACTATTGTTTCTCATTAATTTTTGATATTCACT
>CAWVJG010000151.1:0-5152 GCA_963929465.1 Bacillota bacterium | reverse complement strand
GATGTATCAAAATTGTTATATGTATTTTCTCCTTGCAATGATTTTACTGAACTTGGTAATGTTTCATCTATGCTTGATACTTCATAGGCATCAAAACTTTCATTATCTTGTGAATATGGTATATAGGAATCTTGTCCTATCATATAATTATTATATGCTTTTATCATTCCTCCATCTTCATCAGAAAATGTTCCACTTGTATCTGAACCTTGCATTGATATCATCATTGGTTTTTTACAATTTCTAAAATAGTTTCCTTCTACTAAAACAGATGAACCTAAACATGCACCAACACCATATTTTGAATTTCCATCATAATAATTATTGTATACATGTGCAGAGTAGAATCTAATTCTTGGATGTCTTGAATCTGAATGATCATACCAATTATGATGATATGTGATATATAAACCATCTGTTGTATCTTCACTTAATCCTAAAAGGTTACTTTTTCCTGAATCCCAAAAATGATTATATGAAAATGTTACATAAGTTGATTTTTTACAATCTAATGCTCCATCACCTTTTGCTTGGTCTGAATCACTTCCTGCTTCTCCATAGAAGAAATCACAATTATGTACCCAGACATGGTCATTTTCTTGTTGTAATCCGATATTATCTCCTTCTGAGCTATCTGTTAACATGACAGCTATATTTCTGATTTCTACATTTGTTGCATTTTTAATTCTGATACCATATCCATATAAAGTGGCATCTTCTCCAATTCCTTCTAATGTGATTCCACAATTAATCCTATTATCTGATCCATTTCCACTAATAACAATATCTCCACCTTCTAATGTTGACGGATCTGTTACTTTACCAATAAATCTGATAGCAAGTGGTGTGTTATCATATCCTTTTTTATATAAATCTAAAATATTTTGTAATCCTTGTGCTGTTTCTGTTTTTCCATTTGAACTTGTTTGCACTTCTAAAGAAACGGTATCTTTAGTTTCTTCTGTAATATATAGAATATTGGCATTTTCTTTTAATGTACCATCTATATTATATGCACCTGTTGTTTCTCCATCTACCCATGCAAATCCTGTTCTATCATGTGCTTGTACGGTTATGACATCAGAATCAACTTGTTTACTACTATCATTTTGATCATTTATGATTGGTACAATTCTGAAATGATATCTTCCTGCTTTTAAACCAACAGCATCTGCTCTCCAATAAGAATCTGTTCCATCTTTATATTGTCTGATTAATTCATTATCTAATTGCTCATAGTTACCAGAGGCCTCATCACATATATACACATTATATCCTGTTGCTCCATCAACATTTTCCCATTCAATATATGCTGATTCTAGTCCACTTCCTACTGTTCTTTGTTCCACATTGGCATTCATTGCATTTAACCAATTTCCTGCTAAAGATACAATTTCTGTATTACTTTTTAAATGCATGGATAATATTCCTATGACTAATATTGCTATAAAAATGATACTAATAATAACTTTACTTTTGTTTTTTAATCTTTTTTTCAATTCGTTTCTTCCTTTCTTTTGTTTATTATATTTATCTTTTTTATTATATATGATTCTATATTTTTTTACAATATTTTTATGATTAAATTTCTCTAATTTACATATGCAATTTTTTCCTGTTCTATGAGATTAGTAATATACTTTTATTACCAATTAAAATTGTATATAATGTACTAATTTTAATTGGTTAATGCATTTTTTAATTTTCTATTATTTCTTTGCCACTATTCCATAATACCTTCTTTTTTAAATTTATTGGTTGTAAAAAAATAACCCTCCTTTATGAACTCATGACAAAAACAACCATAATAATGTCAATGGTTTTATTTTTGCCATTCATAAAGAAAGATTTTCAACATTCTTTATTATTCAAATTCTAATTTCAAGAATTATCAATTTCTATGGTAATATCACGCGAATGGACGAATTGAAATATTACTTTTTCATTTTAACATGTATTTCGTAATCTGTCAAAAGTCACTTTTGATTGGCTAAAGCACTTTTGATTGGCTAAAGCAAAGTTGTAAATTGAATCATGCTAAAGACCTAATATTCTACCACCACTTTACTTTGTTCATTAACAGTAATTCCTGAACTTGGAATTTGATTTTTAACATAGGTATTTTCCATATCTACTTCTTCATTTTCTAAATACATTTCCAAGTTATTCTCTTTTAAAATTTGTTTTGCTTCTTCTAATGATTTTCCCATAACATCTGGTACCTGTATTTGATGAATAATTTCTTCTTCATCATCTTCTAATACTTGTTTATTTACTTCCAAATATGGCAATATTTCACTAAATATCTGCCTACCTACAGGTGCTGCTACTCCACCACCTTGATGTCCTCCTTCTCCTGTTGGATTATACAAAGTAACCAAAACAACTACTTGCGGATTGTCAATTGGTGCTACTCCACAAAAAGATGTTACATATTTATTGGTATTTACCCCATCTTCTGAAGTTCCTGTTTTTCCTCCAATTCTATATCCTGCTACTTTTGCATTTTTACCAGTTCCTTCTGATACAACACTTTCCATCATACTTAATACTTTTTCAGAAGTTTCTTTTGAAATAACCGTATCTCCTTTTTCTACTGGAATATCTGTCACTTCTTTTGTTTCACTATTAATGATTTGTTTTACCACTCTTGGTTTTATACTGGTTCCACCATTGGCAATACTAGATACTGCTGTTGCTAATTGTATTGGTGTAATTTCAAATCTTTGCCCAAAACTGATAGTTGCCAATTCCACTGGTCCTGCTTTTTCTTTTGCTAAAAATATGCTTCCTGCTTCTCCTGGCAAATCAATCCCTGTTGTTTGTAATAACTTGAATTTTTCTAAATATTCATAATATTTGGTTACTCCCATTTTTTGTCCTAATCCAATAAAAACAGGATTACAAGAATTCATCAAAGCTTGCCTTAAACTCTCCGAACCGTGTGGTCTATAATATCTCCAACATTTTATTCTAACACCTGCGACTTCAATACCACCTGTGCAAGAAAATTCTCCTTCATTATCCGTATCTGTGATGCCTTCTTCTAATGCTGCAGAAGCAGTAATTAGCTTAAATACAGAACCTGGTTCATATGTATCTGCAATGGCTTTATTTCTCCAAACTGCTTGTAAATACGTTGTCTTTTCTGCTTGTTCTAAAGAATCCCACGTTGCTTTTAATTCTTCTGTACATGGTTCATATGGTTCATTTAAGTTATAATTTGGATAATTTGCCATAGCCAAAATATCTCCATTTTGTGGATTCATGACAATAACACTTCCACCATCTGTACAAACATTGTCAATACAAGCTTCTTCTGAATATTTTTCCACTATGGATTGAATCGTTAAATCAATAGTTAATACTAAATCATTTCCATCTACAGCAGGTATATAGTTTTCTCCTTCTTCTCCAATCTCTACTCCTTTCGCATCTGTATGTTTTTGAATGGCCCCTTGCTCTCCTTTTAGTTCTTCTTCATATTTTGCCTCTATTCCATCTAATCCTTGATTATCACTTCCACAAAATCCAATAATTTGTGATGCAAAGTTGTTATATGGATAATATCTTTTTGTATCTTCATCAATATTAATTCCTGTCGTAATATTATTTTGTTCCATCCATTCTCTTAATTCATCTGTTTTTTCTTTTTCTACTTTCTTTACAATGGTTTCAATAGAACTTCTTTTCTTTACTTTTTTTAACACCGTTTCATAATCCAGTTCAAATATATCTGACAACACTTTTGCCACTTTTTCTTTATTTTCAGCAGAAATATTACCTGGATTGACTGTAACTGTTTCTACCGTACTACTAACGGCTAATATATTTTTTCCTGTTGCATCATAAATGGTTCCTCTTTTAGGATTGATTTTTCTATCTAATGTTTGTTGTTCATAAGCTAATTCTGCTAATTCTTTTCCTTGTATTAGTTGTATATATCCCAGCCTAACGATTAAACAAATAATAATCAAAAAAGATACAAATAAAATATTTCTCATTTTTTTCTTGCTTGATAGTTTGATTTCATTCATAAAAACACCTCTAATAATATGTATTAGAGGTGTTTGTTTTTATGCCTTTGTTTATATGTTTTATTAGATTATCTGAATTATATTTTCTATTCCAGAATGAGACTACTACCTTTACCACAAGTTTTAATAATTATTATTTTTCTCATTTAACCTTTTGGTTTTAAATCTACTAAAAATACGGCTCCATAATCCGATTCTTTGATTTTGCAATTCTTCCACTCTATTCAATGCCACTTGCAATTTTTTAGATAGGTCTTGAATAATATGATTTGATTTTTCTAATTGCTGTTTCAAATTGTCCTTTTCTACTTTTATTTGCTTAAAATTATTTTTCATTGTTTCTAAAATTCCTGAGTTATATATCGTATGGTAAGTATTTACTGCTTCCTTATACTTTTCTTCATCTTCTATTTTCAATTTATGAATTGTTTCTTGTATTTCAGTGATTTCTCCTTGACACATTTCCATTAATTCTGGAAAACTATTTTCTATATTTTGTTCTAACTGAAACATATTATCATAAATTTTCATAGCAATATTTTTGTCATAATACACTTCTTTTTCTTTGCTATCTGGAAGATATTTTGTATTGATTAACATTAATTCTTCTGTATCAAGCTTTAATCTATATATTTCATACTCTTTTTGGGGTTCTTTTTCCCAAATATTGATATCTGTATTTTCTGATTTTGCTTCACTATATTTATCCATACAAATTTTTTTTACAGCATTTTGTTTTTGTTTTTTATCCATTTCTTTTAATTGTTTTGCAGAATCCATCTTGTTTTGTTGTTCACTCATCATGATTTGTTTTGCTATCTGTTGATTATAATATTCTCCGTTTTCTGTTTCTACCACTTCATTGTTTACTATACTATATTTATTTTTCAAAATATCATTTGTTTGAATTGTTCTCATAAGTAATCTCTTTCCCTTCTCAATTCTTCAATCTATAGAATTTTTTCTACTATTCTATTTAACAGAATAGACAAAATTTTTTCTTATTTCTTTTAATACTCTTCTTGATTTTCTTCTTTTTCTAAATCTTTTCCCATAAATTTCGCTTCAATTTTATTTAACATTCCTTCTATGGTTTCATTTGGTATTTTAAATGT
>CAWVJG010000150.1:0-5429 GCA_963929465.1 Bacillota bacterium | reverse complement strand
TCACATATTGGAATAAATTCATCTAAAATAGTATACAAGAAAAATCCTAACCAAACACTTTCTCCTCTTCCTTTATTTCCCACTGTACTAAAACCATCATTCCAATCCCCACTACCAATTTTCGGTAATCCATTTTCTCCAAAATTGAAACTCTTTTCTATTGCTCTAATGCAATGTAAATAAATGCTTTCTTGTTTTTCACTTTGTGGATATTGGTCATATCTTTCATCTACACCTTCTTCTAATATAGCTCCTTTTAAATATGGCGTCTCTATTTCTAAGATGCTATTATCCCCTGTAAAATGAATATATTGTAGCACAAGATATGGTAACCATAATAAATCATCTGAAAATCTTGTTCGAATTCCTCTATTGGTTTCTTCATGCCACCAATGTTCTACATCTCCTTCTTCAAATTGATGTTTACTATGTTTGATAATTTGCTGTTTTAAAATTTCTGGTGAAATGTATTTTAAAGCAATAGTATCTTGTAATTGGTCTCTAAAGCCAAAAGCACCTCCTGATTGATAATATCCACTTCTTCCTAGAAGTCTACTTTCTAGCGTTTGATAAATACACCAACCATTTAGTAAAATATTGGTTGATTCTAATGGCGTATATACTTGTAGTTTTCCCAATAGGTCTTTCCAATAATTTTTTACACGTTCTAACTCTTGCCTACAATTCTGTAATTTACTATATTTATATGCTATATTTTTGCAATCAATCATTGTTTCTTCTGCTCCTAGTACAAAAGAAATTTCTTTATTTGAAAAACTCTCAATTTCTACTTCAATTTCTAATACAATACAGGCATCTCTGCCAATCGCATTACTATTATTTAGTCTAAGTTTCTTAATACCATCTGGATTGGATAATCCATTTTTTCCTAAGAAGAATTTTTTATCTCCTGTATAACTTTTTATTTTTTCACTAGATGACACATATAGTTTTGTATTATCTATTTCACTAGCATATAAATTACATGCTGTTAAAGTATTACTATTTCTATCAAATTTGATGCTAATATTCCCAGATGTTTTGAATTCATCTTCTCCAATTACTGGTTTGATATAATAATATAATTTTAGATGTTTTCGATTTGGTGTTTTATTACTTAAATTTAAAATACCAATTTTACAACTATCTTCTCTTGGAACAAACATTTCTAATTCTTGCACAATTCCCAAATTACTATGAATATATTTGCAATACCCAAACCCATAGATGACATTATAGTTTCGATTATCTGGCATTGGGTTTAAGCCTAAAGACCAGCTTTTCTTTGTGTCCATATCTTTTACATAGATAACCTCTGATGGAATATCGAAACTTGGATTATTATTCCAACTGGTTAATCGATTTAATCGACTATTTTTATACCAACTATATCCTCCCATATTTTCTGTGACAATAGTTCCAAATTTTTCATTGGCCATAATATGTGACCATACTGTTGGCAAACGATTTTTTTTATTAGCACGTATCCAATATTCTTTTCCATCTTCTGAAAAAGCCCCATATTCATTATAGTATTTTAAAGTTTTTGTATCTTTTAGAATGTCCACATCTTCTGTATTTTCTTCAACAAATTGATTTACATTTTCTTCTTCACTAATTTCTTTATAATTTTCTAAATAGGTTTCTTCGATTTCTTTTAAATTATTTTCTAAATTTCCTTTTGCACAATCAACTGTAATAACAGATATAAATTCTAGAAAAGCAATGTCTTTTTTATCCATTTCCTCTTCATTTAATATAAAAATGCCTGCTTTTATATTTTTTAAATATCCCATATGTTGGTTTAATATAGTAGAGTCGATTTCTTCTCTTACATAATTTTCATAGCTGTATTTTTCTTCATCCAAAATGACAATTTCTGTTTCTACATTTTTGGTTCTAAAATATTCATAAGCTTTTAATACCTCTTTTAATCCTTGCACATCATTTGCATTTTTCATTTTTACCAAAATAATTGGTAAGTCTCCTGATATTCCATATTTCCATAAATCACTTTGCTTATAATTTTGTGTATGGCTAAGCTTCTCTTTTTCTACACTTTTCATAGAAGCATCAAACACAATATAGGATAACATCTTTTGATAAATTTCAATGTCTTTTCCTTTCATATTTAAATATCGTGTTTCTGCTTCTACTCTTGCTTTTGACAACTCAAATTCATTTTTTACATTTTCAAATGATGTATATTTTTCTAGGTTTTGAAGCACTTGTTCTTTTTCCTCTTCTACAGATAATATAAAATCGATTACCACTTTTTCCTGTTTCTTTATTTTGATGGTTCTTTTCATAGCTACCACTGGTTCTGTCACAAGTCCTATTTTTTTAGAAAATGGCAATGAATCTTTTACCATTTTTGGTATTTTTAAATTTCCTCTTCCATTAAATTTTTCTTCTTCGATTTCATATTCCAAATCACCAATTCTATCTTCTCTACTTGCATGTAATGTTGTTGCTAGATAGACTTCTTTTTCTCCTAATTCTCTTTTCTTTCTTTTAACAAGTAATGCTTCATTTTTTTCATAATATCCATAGACTAGAAATAGATTATTAAAGGCTGGGTGTGCGTAATATTGTTCTTTTGGTGTCAAGATAGGTTCAAAATATCCTGTCAATTCTACAATTTCTTCTTCATTTCCTAAATTTTCTATTATCATTCTTCTTAATTCTACTGGTTCATTTGAGGCAACTGTTGTTTTTATCGTTGTTTTTATATTTCCACTCACTATCTCTTGTTCATTTTTATCTGGCATAAATCGAATTTGGTATTGATTTTCATTTTTTATATTTTGTGAATAACTAGAACTCATAATTTGTTTGTTTTTGATACTTTTGATATAAAATATAATTCCTTGTGTATAATCATCTGTACGTTTAAAATGGTTGATATAAATATTTTTATATTTACTAACCCCTTCTCCTTTTTGATCCATTGCTATCATATAATTTTCATTAGAAATAACATTTCCTGTGATTAATCTTTCATCTATTTTGGTATATGTTCTTACAATATAATCTTCATAATCTTTATATTTTAATTTTTCTACCTTTTCTTTATCTTCTTTTGTGATTATTGCTTTTTCTGGCATTGTCTCTTGAAGTAAAATGGTAACTGCTTGTATTTCTGGATTTTTCGTAAATCGTTTTTGCAAGATTAGTTGATTGATTAAGTTATTGATTGATAATAAAATTAATCCTTGATGATGTGCCATATAGGTCTTCACAACCTCTGCCTTTTTCCCTTTTCTAACTCTTTCTGGAGTAAAATCTAAAGATTCATAAAATCCATATTTGCTATACATACCATATTGTTCTAATACTTTTAGGTTTTTAACGACTTCCTTCGGAATATCTATAATAGCTAACATACTACCATAAGTAGATACCACCATTTCATCTGCTAGTCCTCTTTTTAGTCCAAGCCATGGAATTCCAAATGCTTTATATTGATAATTGGATTGTAAATCTTTTAAATTAAATGCTGCTTCTGATACACCAAATGGTAAATGCATTTCTTCTGCATATTTCATTTGACTCATCATCATGAATTTGCAAGATTCATCTAATAAGCTACTTTTATATTTGGGAATATTCATATTTGGCATTAAATATTCAAATGCTGTTCCTGACCAAGAAATTAATCCTTTATATTTTCCTAAAACCGTTAATGTTCTACTTAAGTGATTCCAATGTTTTGACGAAATATCTTTTTTCGCAATAGCAACTAAACTTGCTTGTCTTGCCTCTGTTGCTAACAAGTCATAATATGAATCTGTTAATTTGTTTTCTTCAATGTTATATCCTATAGAAAAAATTTGATGTTCTTGACTATATAAATAAGTAAAGTCTGTTTGCTCAATAATTCTTTCAATAATTTCTAGCATTTCTTTTATTTGATTTTGTAATTTTACACTTTCTTCTCTATTTTGCTCTGAAGAAAGCATATTTTTATTTTGTAATATTTCTTGTATTTCTTCTAAAAATGCTTTTGTCACATACAAATATCCAACAAAATTACCACTATCCACTGTTGAAATATACCTTGGCCTTAATGGTTCTTTCGTTTTGGTATCATACCAATTGTATAAATGTCCATTCCATTTTTGCAAACTATCTACTGAAGTTAATACTTTATACAATAAATCAATTGTGTCTGGTAAAACTTCATATTGTAAGTCATAACTTGAAACAATTGCCAAAATAGATAATCCTATATTGGTTGAAGATGTCCTTGTAACAATTTTTTGTTTTCTATCTTCTTGATAATTATCTGGCATCAGATAGTTATTTTCTTTATTGATATACTGTTTAAAAAATTGCCATGTTTTTCTTCCGATTTCTAAAACATATTCTATTTCTGTTTTATTTAATTTTTCAATTGCTTTTACTTCTTTTTTCTCTTTACTTATATGCCACATGAAAAAAGGTGTAAAGATCCATACAATACCTAATATAGTCTGAATGATAAAATCTCCAAATCCTTTGGTGGCTAGTGCCAATCCCATGGTTAAAATTCCGAAAGCAATATTAAACCACATTTGTTTTATATATGACATTACATCATTTTTCGCTTGTTTTTCCGCTTCTTCTGATGTCATCCATTCTAATAGTTTTTTGTGGCTTACCCATTTTCGATACAATGTTTTTATGATAGCTATACAAGAAACATATGCTTTATATGGTAATACACCTATGGTTATCAATATTCTTAATCCAATTCCTTTATATCCCGATATCCTAGGAGAAAATTTTTTTTGCTTATGCTCTCCCTCTTTTTTTACTAACATAGTATTGAAAATCTCTAATATATACGGCATAACAACTGCTATGATACTTATGATAATTAATGGATATGTTTCAAAATGATATACTTTTCCTAGTATAACAAATAAAACCAAAGAAATGATAACCATGATTTCAATCAAACTTCTTCTTAAGTTATCAAATATTTTATATTTTGAAAGACTATTTAATGGGTTTTGTATATTTCCTACTTTACTATTTACTTTACCTTTCAACCAACTAATAATTTGCCAATCTCCTCTTATCCATCTAGATAATCGGTTCATAAAACTATTATATTTTGTAGGATATCCATCCATTAGCATAATGTCTGTTGCTAAACCACAACGTAAATAACAGCCTTCTAATAAATCATGACTTAATACTGTATTTTCTGGTATCGCATATTTTAATACTTTTGAAAATACCCTCAAATCATAAATTCCTTTTCCTATAAAGATACCTTCTTCAAAATTATCTTGGTATAAATCAGAAATCGCATTTGTATAAGAATCAATTCCGCCTGCTCCTGCAAATATTTGTGTAAATATGGTTTTATAGGAAATATCTAAATTGATTCCAATTCTAGGTTGAATAAGTCCATGGCCTTCTATGACAACATTTTTTTC
>CAWVJG010000149.1:0-5343 GCA_963929465.1 Bacillota bacterium | reverse complement strand
GTATAAGCTAAATTTCTAATTTCAAATTTAGATACGCAAAATCGTTTCATTTTTTTATATTCTATATTTTTTTATTCTAATCAAATTCGAAAAAGGGAAAAATGAGTCCGTCCCCAAAATCCCTTAAACATATTTCTCCACTAACACGACCGTTCTTCCACTTCTGGTTGTACCTGTAAATTCTTTAATAATAAATCTACCTTTTCCTCTAATGGTTATGATATCTCCACATTTTACTTGTTTTGAATTCTTTGTTTCATTTTGTCCATTCACAAATACTCTTTCTTGTGCAATAATTTCAGAAGCTTTACTCCTAGAAGTTCTTGCTAAATCTGATACAATATTATCTAATCGTAGTGAAGGTACAATAATGCTAACCTCTTCTACTTTTATTTCTAATTTTCTTACATTTTGTATATTTTCTATTTCTATTTTTGCATTTTCAAATCTAGTAAGTGATGGTAATTGTGTTTTCAAAACTTCTGCAAAATCACTGACAGTTATGATATCTGCGCCTTCTTCTCCCACAAGAATATCTCCTACTTTTTCTCTTTTTAATCCTAATTTTACAATTCCACCTAAATAGTTTCTATGTGAATATTTTCCTTTTTCTTCTTCTGGTAATTGAATCCTTACAACTTTTAAAATCTTGTCATAGTTTTTTTCTAACATGTTATCATCAAATTTTTCTGGGAAAGTAATAAGTACTTTTCTTTCTGCATCTTCATATCCACCATATAATTTAAAATTTTGAAATTGTATTTTTCTTAAAAAGTTTTCTACTAAAGATACTTGATACATATCTAAAAAATCTGTATATTCAATCTTTTCTCTTTTTGATGATATTTCTATTTTGTCTAATACTTGTGACAAACATAATTTATCTTCTTGCTTTTTGTAATCTTTTAACAGTTCTTGTTTATTCATTTATAATTTTATCTCTCCTTTTTTATTTCAAGGATAATCCTAAATTTTAATGTCATTTTTTCTAGCTTAAAGATTGTCCATTTCCATTATGATTTATCCATTTATTTAGATTGCTCTTATGTTTCTTTTCTTATGTTTTTTGTTTTTATGTTTATTTTTCTTTATATTTTCTTTTTTCTCTGCTTGTTCTCCTTTATTTTCATTTATTTTTTCTTCTTTATTGCTATTTTGTTGTTCTCTTAACTCATTTTTTCCATCAATCTTCTCTTCCGTGGATTTGTCTACTATATGTTTTTGTATATCTTCTACAATAGTGTCTTTGTCCAAACCATATATTTTCTCTAACTCATCAACACTTCCATGTTGAATAAACTTATCTGGATAAGCATAGGCTTTGACTTCTACATCTTCCATATGATTATCTATTACCAATTCTTTTATAGCTGTACCTAATCCATTGATAATCGTTCCATCTTCTATCGTAACCACCTTTTTCGTTTTGCTTATAGATTTCTTTATTGTTTCTACATCCAATGGTTTTAAGAATCTAACATTGATCACTTCTGCATCTATATTTATATTTTGAAGTTTTTTTGCAATTTTTATTCCTCTTGCTACTGTTTTTCCAATTGTCAATATAGATATATCTTTTCCTTCTTTTAGTATTTCTGCTTTTCCTTCTTCTATGTTTTCATGCTTTTCAAATGGCTCTTTATCTTCTCCGCCTCTTGGATATCGAATTACCACTGGCTTTTTCAATTCTACTGCAAATGCTAACATATCTTCTAATTCTTGAAAATCTTTTGGTGCTAAGATTGTTAAATTTGGAACTAATCTAAAAAATGCCATATCTAATGTTCCTTGATGAGTTTCTCCATCTGCTCCGACAATACCTGCTCTATCCACACACATAATGACTGGTAAATTTTGAAGAGCAATATCATGAATCACCTGGTCATATGCTCTTTGATAAAATGACGAATAAATAGGAACAACTGGTATCATTCCATCAATTGCCATACCTGCTGCTAATCCTAATGCATGTTGCTCTGCAATTCCAATATCAAAAAATCGATTAGGAAATTCTTGACTAAATCTCGTAAGGCCTGTACCATCTTTCATAGAAGCTGTAATGGCTACAATTTTTTCATTTTTCTTTGCTAATTCTACTAATTTATCTCCAAATACTTTAGAATAATCTTTTCCCTTTTCTTTCTTACTTTTTCCTGTTTCAATATCAAAAGGTCCAGTTGCATGAAATTTATCTGGATTTTTTTCTGCTATTTCATATCCTTTTCCTTTTTTGGTCAATACATGAATTAGTACAGGATTATCAATCTGTTTACTCAATGTCAAAATACTTTGTAATTCTTCTAAATTATGTCCATCTACTGGCCCTAAATAGGTAAAACCAATATCTTCAAAAAACATTTTTGGTATAATTAATTGCTTGATACTTCTTTTTATAATTTGTACCATTTTTACAATTGGTTTTCCAATCACTGGTATTTGATTGATTCTTTTTTTCATGATGATATTTGATCTAGTATACATCTTCTTAGTTCTTAATTTACTTAGTAACATATTTAATCCACCAATATTAGGTGAAATACTCATTTCATTATCATTTAAAATAATCGTCATCTTGGTTTTACTATATCCCACATCATTTAATGCTTCTAATGCCATACCACCAGTCATAGCACCATCACCAATGACAGCTAAAACTGAATAATTTTCTCCTTTTAAGTCTCTTGCTCTTGCCATTCCTAAAGCTGCGGATATAGAAGTACTACTATGACCAGTATTAAAAAAGTCATATGGGGATTCATTTGTTTTTGGAAAACCTGCAATCCCATTTAAGGTTCTTAATGTTTTTAAAGCTTCTTTTCTTCCTGTTAAAATTTTATGCACATAGGTTTGATGCCCTACATCCCATACAATTTTATCTTTTTTAAAATCAAATACATTATGTAATGCTAATGTTAATTCTACTACTCCTAAATTTGAGGCTAAATGTCCACCATTTTTTGAGACAATTTCTAATATGTATTTTCTGATTTCTTCTGCTAATTTTTGCTCTTCTAATATACTTAATTTCTTCAAATCTTCTGGAGAGTTTATATTCTCTAACATGATATCACCTTTTTATTTTAATTTGCATGTTCTATTTTATCACATTTTTTTGTTTTTTTCTACAAATTTGTTGTATTTTTTATTTCTTGTGTTACAATATATATTGAAATAAATTATGGGAGGATTACGTATGAAAAAAAGTGTTTTAATTACCTTATTTTTAATTCTAATTTTAGTTGCAAACATATCTTTAGCATCTTATGATACTGTTACAATGACAGTTGTTGAAGAGCCTGTTTGTACGATAGAAATTGGAGAAAATTCAAGTTTTGAAAAAAAATTAGTTGAAAAAAATTTAAATAACAAAGAAGTTACTCTTCAATTACAAGTAACAAATGAAGAAGCTTCTTTACAACCAACTGGAGAAATTATGCTAGTAATTGATAACTCTATGAGTATGGAAGATATTGTTGAAGGAACAACTACTAGGGAGGATTTAGTTATTGAATCTGCTAATACTTTAGTAAATACCATTTTAGAAGGAAATGACAATCTAAAAGTTGGTGTTGTTAGTTTCTCTACAAACACAGATGTTTCTAAAGAAGGTACTATTGAAGATGCCAATCTAGTTTCAGAGTTATCATCAGACCCTCAAGCATTAACATCTGCTATTGCTAATATTCAATATACTGGACCTAGAACAGATTTACAATCAGGATTAAATTTAGCAACACAATATTTTACAGAGGATGATAATAACAAATACATTATTGTTTTAACAGATGGTATTCCAAATGTTGCTTTAGATTATGATGGTATGTATTTCTCAGATGATGTGATTAATAAAACAAAAGCTGAACTTCAATCATTAGGAACTGCTGGATATAATGTTATCACAATGCTTACAGGAATTTCTAATCCTGATGCTACTCCTGGAACAAGAGATGATGATAAAACATATGCTGATATTATTGAAGAAGTTTTTGGTACAGAAGAAAATCCAACAGTTGGTAAATTCTATTATATACAAGATAATGAAATTGAACAAACCATTACAAATGATATATATAATGACTTATTACCAATTGAACAAGTCTTAACAGATATTGTCATTACAGATTATTTCCCACAAGAAATTATCGATAACTTTGAATTTGCTTATGTTTCAGAACCAAACATTGGAACTGTTTCAGCTGATGTAAATACAGAAAATAATTCTATCACATGGACAATTTCTGAATTACAACCAGGAGAAACAGCTACTGTTCAATATACTTTAAGTTTAAAAGAAGATTTTGATAGTAGTATTGTTGGACCTATCTTAGATACAAACGAGAGAGTTGATATTTCTTATACAGATTTTAATGGTGAAACAGTTGAAGATACTTCTGATGTAACACCAAAATTAAAACTTACTGAACCACCTGTTAAATTACCTGCAGCTGGTACACCTATTATGATTGCTTTATTTGTAGTCGTAATTGGATCATTAATTTATTCATTTGCAAGATTTAATATTTTAGATAAAATCATGAAACATTAATGTCCAATTGGGGACGTTTCTGTTTGGGACATTTTTTAAATTTCAGATTGTGAAAAATAATTCATACATTATGAAATATAAAATGTAAATAGAACAAAAAAATTAAAGGTATCTAATAAAAAAAGCTCAAATCTTATTTTGAGAAATCTTTATTAGATATCTTTATTTTTATACTATCATCTTATAAAGAAATATAATCAACCTTACATATCCTAATTATTTCTGTATCCATTTTTTGAAAAATGTCCCAAATAGAAACGTCCCCAATAGGACAAAATCATGATTGACATTCGTTTTCAATTTTTAATAATCGATTATATTTTGCTACTCTATCTGTTCTACAAGGTGCTCCTGTTTTTATTTGCATACCATTTATACCAACAGCAATATCTGCTATTGTTGTATCTTCGGTTTCACCAGATCTATGAGAAATAATTGTTTTATATCCATTTTCTTTTGCCATTTGAATTGTATCTAAAGTTTCTGTTAAAGTTCCAATTTGATTTGGTTTAATTAAAATAGCATTTGCTACTTTTTTATCTATTCCTCTTTTTAGTCTTGACATATTTGTTACAAACAAGTCATCACCAACTAATTGTATTTTATTTCCTAACTTTTCCGTTAAGATTTTCCAATTTTCCCAATCTTCCTCTGCTAATCCATCTTCTATAGATACGATTGGATATTTGTTACATAAGTTTACTAAATAGTCTATCATTTCTTCATTACTTTTTAATATATCTGTTTTCCAGAAATAATATCCATCTTTTCCAATTTTCTTCGCTTCTTCTTTCATT
>CAWVJG010000148.1:0-4123 GCA_963929465.1 Bacillota bacterium | reverse complement strand
CCTCAAGAAAGTGTGAACAAAATACCAAAAACTATGCTAGAAACTTTTGAAAAGAAAATGGACAAAGATTATGTATTTTATGTTGATATAAACAAGAGTTTTGAAGAACAAAATTTATTAGAGGAAACAAAAGATATATTTGCAGTCATATTTAGAGATTATTGGACAACACCATATCAAAGGGAAAGAATAAAAGCAAAAGAAAAGTATGATAGGCAAAAAATAGAAGAGGAAAAAGCCAATAAATACAATCCAGATGATATTTTTAATAAGAAAATAAAAGAACAAAATAAAGAAAATACAAAACAACAGAATGAAGAACAAACAGTAAATAACTTGCCAGTAGAATATAAAGAAAAATTTTATGAAAAAATAATAAATTTCTTCAAAAAGTTATTTCATATATAACTTGTATAAAATAAAAAATGCAAGAGGAGAAAAGAATGTATAAATTATATGAAAAAGTACCTAAAACAGATGAATATGGAATTAAGGCAATGGAAATGGAAGATTTAACATTAAATGCTAATCATAATGAAAACGCAGTATAGAGATAGAACTCTATATACCTTTTAATCATTTACTTCAACATCATCAAATAATTTATCATTAAAAAATATTTATAATAAATATAGAAAATAACTAAAAAAATATAAGTAAGGATACCATATCAAAATGCCGATATGGTATTTTATTTTAAATAATAGCAAAAAAAATTAAAAAACTATTGACTCTCCCCTTAGGGTAAGGTATATATTAAATTTGAGGAGGAACAAAATGTTAAAAATAGGAGAATTTGCTAATTTATTTAATATTTCTATAAAAACGGTTAGATTTTATGAAGAAAAAGAACTATTTAACCCTTTTTATATAGATAAATATTCTGGTTATAGATATTATAATGAAAAAAATATAGATGAAATGAGTAGAATACTATATTTAAAGAATTTGGGATTTTCATTAGAAGAAATAAAAAATTATGATGAAAAACAACTGAAAGGAAAAATTGAAGAATATAAGCAAAAAATTATTAGATTAAAAAATAATATTAACATTTTAGAGAACTTACATAATGAAAATAATGAAAAGGGGGGATTAAAAAAATTTTTAAACGATGAAAGAGCAATAGGAAAATGGTCGTTAAAAGGTATGGCTAATACTAAAGAAGAAGCCAAAAGAAACATATTTGAATCAAATATATTATTTAATATAAAAGAATTATACTTAATGGAAAACGGGCAATCTTACTGGGTAATTTCATGGAGCAAGGATTTTATTTACATCAATGGAAGAAAAAATCCTTATGAAATAGAAGGTGATTTAATGTATGTTGAAATACTATATCCAGAAGATAATGCGCTATATATGGTAGCAGTATATGAAAAAGAAAATGATAGAAGATATACCATAGATGAAATAAGAAAAAAAGATAAATTTAATGGTTATTATAAAGAAGATCAGAAAATAATAGGTTTTTGGAAAACAGTAAATTATATAAAAGTAGGACAAAAATTTAATTATAAAATTCAAAGAAGTAAAGGGGAATTTGAATTACTAAGGCTTACTGTAAATCCAGAAGATAATTCAATATTGATATATATGAAAGACAAAGAACCTAGAATATCTAAATATACTAAAAATTACATACAAAACTTAATTGTACCAGATACGATGTGTAAATATACATATCAAAGAATAAATGGAAAAGAATATATAACTGTAGAATGTAAAACCGATGATTATATATATGGGAAAAAATTATATGGTTATTATGTATTAGAAAAAATTGGAGGTAAGTTTATGGAAGAAGTTTTAGAAAAAAAGGAAAATATTTATACTATTTTAAGTAAAGAAAAAAATGGATTGCTATTAGGAAAAGACATTTATTTGCCAGAAGATAAAAGAGGAAATGTTAATGTTTTAGTAGTAGCTGGATCTGGAGCAGGAAAAAGTGCATCTTATACAATTCCAAATATTTTAAATATGCTAGGAAGCTATATTATAACAGATCCATGGGGAGAAGTTTATGAGAAAACACATAAATATTTAGAAGATAATGGTTATATAGTGAAAACAGTAAACTATGAAAACAGTAAAGATAATTATAAATATAATCCATTAAATCATATCAAAGATGAAAGAGATATTGATATATTAACCGATATTTTAATGGGAAATGAAGAAGATGATGAATTTTGGAATGAGTCTTGTAAATGCTTCATAAAAACAATTTTATATTATGTTATGGAAAAAGAAGAAAAGAAAGATTTATTAACTTGCTTTAAATTAATAAGTTTAGAAAAAGATAAATTCTTTGAAAAATTGGATAAACTTTCTGAAAATTCTAAATTAGCAAAATACTATTCTATATTAAAAACATATCCAGAGAAAACTTATTCTAGCGTAGTTTCAACAGCTATTATGAAGTTAGCATTTGTAATAAATGCAATACCAGAAGATAGAAACTATGAAGAAAAATTTGACTTTACAGATTTAAGAAACAATAAAATGGCTATATTTTTAATTTGTGAAGAAAACTGCAAAGAAGATAAGAAAATCATAAATATTTTTATTTCCCAATTGTTATCGCAATTAAAAATGTTTGATAGTAGTAAAGAACACATATACTTCATATTAGATGAAGTTAATATGTTTGGAAAAATATATCAATTACCAAGAAATATTGAAATAGCAAGAGCTAGAAAAATATCAATTACTTTATCAACAAATAATTTGGGAAATTTGCATAAAATATATGGAGATGATTTTTATAATATAATAAATACAATAGATACACAATTATTATTAGGAACTATGTTAAAATCTGATATAGACTATTTTAGTGATATTACAGGATTAGATAATGAATTCATAAAAAACGATTTAGGAAGAGAGCAGTTACTTATTTATGAAAAAGGATTGAAACCTATTATAGCTGAAAAACAATATTATTTTAATGAAGAAAATTGGA
Organism: Bacillota bacterium; assembly: GCA_963929465.1. GTDB lineage: Bacteria > Bacillota > Clostridia > TANB77 > CAG-508 > CAG-269. The sequence continues at coordinate 1,152 of CAWVJG010000148.1, read as the reverse complement.
AAAGTTAATATAAATTCTATACCTGATATAATAAGGATAGATGATAAAGATATTCAAAAAAATATACAGAAAAATTCATTATTATTAGAGATGAAAAGAGATATTATAATTTTTTTGTACTAACAGAAAATACCAATGATTCATTTAATAGTTCAATAAAACCATTATTCAAAGTTACAGACTATAAAATAGAATTACCACAAGGGTTTAAGCAAGTATATGGAGAAAACATTATAGATCAAAGAAAGAATAGATCTAACTATATATGAAGGACTTAATATAACTCGATTAAAGAGTGATAATATATTTTTATATTATTGCTCTTCTTTTAATTTATAAAAAATGAAAAATTGGTATTTTAAATTGAAACTTCTATTATCAAAAAGAGGTAAAAAAATATGGATGATAAAAAAATTGGAAAAGTTATTAAAAATATAATTCAAGTTTTATTATCTCGTGCATACATATTAAAAAGAGGTGTATGTAATGTATGATAATTGACGAATATAAAAGTGACTCTACTATAATTAGAATAGAGGATAGAGATATTGGTACGAAAGAAGAGAACAAAGAAATAATAGATATATTGTTAAGTCTAACTATTAAAAAAATTTCAGAATACTCTGGAAATGATTTGTAATTTTATTTGACCTATACTAAACTCACAATGGTTGATAAAATTGACAAAAGAAAGGAGGAATTTTGGAAGACATAATAAAAAGTTATTCTAACGAAAAAGTGTTAGATGTGATTCGGAGATTATGCAATTTATTTAAGAAAATCAAGAGCAGATATAGAGGCAGAAGCAAAAGGTGAAGGCGAAACTCTTGCTAGACATGAACATATATTATTAGAATTAGCAAATAAAAAAGGATTAAGTATAGGAAAAATATACAGAGAGATAGTAAGTGGAGAAACTATTGAGGCTAGACCAGAAATGCAAAAATTACTATCTGATGTAAGGCAAGGTAAATGGAAAGGTGTACTTGTTGTTGAAGTAGAAAGATTGGCTCGTGGTGAGACAATGGATCAAGGAATAGTTTCAAAAGCCTTTAAAGTTTCTAATACAAAAATAGTAACACCTATGAAAACTTATGATCCAAATGATGAATTTGATGAAGAGTATTTTGAATTTGGATTGTTCATGTCAAG
>CAWVJG010000147.1:0-9527 GCA_963929465.1 Bacillota bacterium | reverse complement strand
TATATTATATTTTAAGCGAGTTTCGTGGGGACCGACACGCTACATACTGTTAATAAATCAACGACAGTCCCGTGGGAGTTGATTTATCTACAGTATGTAAAGTGTTGGGATAGCGAAAAATATAATATATATACCTTTCCAGACATTCTACACTGAACTGTAACATAAAAATTTTGCCTCTTTTTAATTTTTTATTGAATACTTTTCTTTTAAGATATATTAATTCTTACAATACATTCAAGTCAAATCTCCTAATTACTGTAAATCTATTTTTGTCACCTTTTTCATTTCACTTTCATTTTCCACTGGTATTAATGCTTTTATCTGCAATATAAAATTATTATAAGAGTATTGACAAGATGATTTTTTTAGAATATATTGTTGTTGTTGCTGGAAAAATAAGGTAATTATTTTTTTGTTGTCGAAACATATTATTTTATCAAATAAGAAGGGGTATATGCATATGTTAAATTTTGTCATTTGTGATGATAATGTAAATATTTTAGATAGATTAGAAAAACTTTTAGAAGCTATATTTACAAAAAATAATCTTGAGGGGCAAGTATCTTTCAAATTTACTAATTTTGAAGATTTATTGGCTTGTTTTGACAATGAAAATCAAATCGATGTTTTACTATTAGATATTAATTTAAAATCTCAAAAGACTGGTTTAGATTTAGCTGAAGAAATTAGAAAGAAAGATAAAAACGTTTATCTTATTTTTACAACTGGTCATTTAGAATATGCTATGATAGCATATAAATATAAAACATTTGATTATTTAGCAAAGCCTATTACTTATGAAAGATTAGAAGATACTGTCAAAAGGCTTTTTGATGATATTTATGGATTACCAAAGAAATATATTAAAATCGATAATAAAAATACACTTGTAGATGAAACGCAAATTCAATATATTAAAAGAGATGGTATGAAATTGAATTTTCATACCTCTTCTCGTGATTACGAATCTTATAGTTCTTTTAATAAAATTCAGGAAAAGCTACCTGATAATTTTGTAAGATGCCACAAATCTTATATTGTTAATTTAAATAATATCAAAAATGTAGATCCTGTCGCTTTGACTGTGTATTTTAATAATGATACATTTTGTAGCATTGGGCCTAAATATAAGAAAGAATTTATGGAGGTTGTAAAAAATCATGGAATTATTGAATAATATATGGAATGCGTTAACTACGCCTAATGAAACTTTGATAAATATTATCCTTTTGCCTAGCGCAATAATTGAAACCATATTAACTTTAATGGTTTTTACTACTGTTTTTAATTTAAAACCATCAACGAAACAAAATATTGCTTACATATTATCTTATAGTATTTTGACTTTTTTAACTGCTTATTTTATTCCATCTCCTTGGAATGTCTTTATTAATTATATAGGTATTTTTGTCCTTATATGTTTTATTTTTAAAACCTCTTTTCTACAAGGACTATTTGCTAGTTTAATTTCAACTCTATTAATTGCTTTAGTAGGAAGTTTAATCTTAAATCCATATTTCACAATACTTAATATTACTCTACAAGAAACTGCAACAATTCCTATATATAGAATTCTTTATTTATTCTTTATGTATTTCATTGTTTTCTGTATTATTATCTTATTGAAATTAAAGAAATATAAAATTGAATTCCCTGATTATACAATTGACAAAAGGAATAAAAAAGTTTTATTTATCAATCTATTGATAGGTTTTATAACTTTATTTATTCAATTCATAATTGCAATCTATTACACTGAAAACTTACCAATCATTATCACATTTCTAAGTTTTCTATCTTTGCTAGCATATTTTAGTGTAAGCATTTATAGTTTAACTAGAGTTATTAAATTAGCAGTCATGACACAAAAACTGCAAAATGCAGAAGAATATAATAAAACATTAAGTATTTTGCATGATAATGTTAGAGGTTTTAAACATGACTTTGATAATATTGTAACAACCATTGGTGGATATGTAAAAACAAATGATATGGAAGGATTAAAAAAATATTATGTACAACTTGAAGATGATTGTCAAAAAGTAAACAATTTATATGTTCTAAACCCTAAACTAATTAATAATCCTGGTGTATATAGTTTATTAACTACAAAATATCATGAAGCTGAAGAAAAAGGAATCAAAGTGAATATGTCACTTTTACTTGATTTGAGTAAATTAAATATGAAAATTTATGAATTTACCAGAGTTTTAGGTATTCTTTTAGATAATGCCATAGATGCAAGCAGTGAGTGCGAAGAAAAAATAATGAATATCATTTTTAGAGATGATGCCAAAAATCATAGACAACTCATCATCGTAGAAAACACATATAAAGATAAAAATGTTGATACTGAAAAGATATTTAATAAAGGTTTTACTGGAAAAGAAAATCATACTGGATTAGGTTTATGGGAAGTCAGAAAAATTTTAAATAAAAGTAAAAATTTAAACTTGCATACTACCAAAAATGAAAAATATTTTTCTCAACAAATTGAAATATATTATTAATCCAAAATAGATATGAATTTAGTGCTTCATATCTATTTTTTATTCAAAAAGAAAAACAGCTTTCAAAAGCTGTCTTATATTGGATTGTAAATATATAACTTTTTAAGTTATATATGGGATGGCAAAAATAATTTTTCGTCCTATCTTTGCCAAGAAATTAATCCTTTTTTATCATGCTTTCTGGCATTTTAGGTTGATGTAATACCCATAACATACATGCTGTATTAGTTGCTTTAGCATATTTTTCTGCTACTTTAGCTAAAAATTTTAACATACTAGATTCCCCCTTATTATATATTTTTAAAAACACACCGGTATATGTTTTTTTAACTTGTTTAAACTGAAGCATCACCATACACTTCATATCCATATTTATTTTTTGTTAATCTATATGCCAATTTCGTTATTGTTAATGTTTGTAAAAGATTTCCAAATAACAATATATTAGAAATTACATTATCTTGAATCATGAAAGCAGCAATAAGACCGATTGAATATGCAATATATGCCACTATTTGTTTCTTTTTTCTATCTTTTTTGGATAATATCGGAACATTTTCTGTATCTGCTGGAGCATATAGCTTTATCATAACCATTCCAAATATCCAAGTAATTCCTATCAAAATATATTTTGTTATACCTTCTAATATAACATATTGTGAAAGAAATACAATTCCACAATAGAAAGCAGTTGTTCCAAGTATACATCCTAAATGCGTTTTCAAATGGAATCCTCCAGATGCTCCTCTATATGGTATTAATACAATGAACATAAATAATACTTCCTTTAGCATTCCTAAAATACCTGCAATGATAAATAGTAAAAAAATCTTTGGTATTTCACCTACTATATTTTGTAATCCATAATTGATTACTTCTGCTCTATCGTCATCTATTTCTGGCATTTCTTTTCTTATTCTATTAGTCAAGAATGTGCAGATGGTATCTATCATTTTCTTCACCTCTTCTTGCTAATTCAATTGTAACACTCTTATTTTTTTATAGAATGATAATTTTATAAAATATTTATTTTCTTTTATAAAAATTTCTATCTATTTATTTTATAAAAAAATTATGAAGAAAATAAAAAATTAATCTTTTATATATAACAAAAAATATAGTTGATTTGTTTTCAACTATATTCAATATAATTATATTTCTTCAATTAAATTCTGCTCATTTTTTAATATGCACCATGTTCCGATTGGCTCTGGTAAATCTTTAAATTCTAATATTTCTTTTGTTATAGGATGTTCAATTGTTAATTTATATGCCCATAAAGCAATTTGCTTTCCTTTTCCTCTCGTTCCATACTTTTGATCTCCAAATATGCTATGTCCAAAATGTGATAATTGTACTCGAATTTGATGATGTCTTCCTGTATGTAAATTTATTTTCACTAAAGACAAATCTTTTACTTCATTATATTTTAGAATTTCATAATCTAATTTTGCTTCTTTCGCATTTTTCTTTTCTTTATTAACCACTCTGCTCATATTATTTCTTTCATCTTTATATAAATAATCAACTAAAGTTCCTTTTTGATTTTCAATCTTTCCATCAACAACTGCTAAATATTCTTTTTTAAATACTTTTTCCCTTACTTGATTACTTAATCTTGAAGCCGCCTTAGATGTTTTTGCAAATACCATTACTCCACCAACAGGTCTATCTAGTCTATGCACCAATCCCAAATAGACATTTCCTGGTTTCTTGTATTTTTCCTTTATATATTCCTTCACAAGTGTTAGCATATCCATATCTCCAGTTTTGTCAGATTGTGAAGGAATATTGGGTATTTTTTCAACAACAATTATGTGATTATCTTCATATATTACTTTCAACTTTTCCATTTCAATCCTTTTCTATGTTTATTTTTTCTTTTATTCTCTATAATTTGTAAAAGAATTAGTATTTGGCTAATTTTCCCATCTTCCATAAATTCCACAAGGCAAAACCAATTTAGAATTTTCCATAGGAAGTCCAATTTCTCCAGATTCTACTTTTCCTTTATATTTCTTTGATACAGTTAAATGTAAAATATCTTCTAAGACTTTACTTGATATTCCTGTTGTATAAGAATTAATTAAAAAGAATAAAGGATTATCTGATAATACTTTTGTGCATAATTCCACTAAATCATAGATATTATTTTCAAATTGCCATACTTCTCCTTTAGCCCCTCTTCCATATGAAGGTGGATCCATAATGATGGCATCATAAGTATTTCCTCTTCTAATTTCTCGATTTACAAATTTTACAACATCATCTACAATAAATCGAACTGGCCTATCTTGTAATTTCGAAGATGTTACATTTTCTTTTGCCCAAGTAGTCATTCCTTTTGAACTATCTACATGACATACAGAAGCTCCTGCTGATAAACAAGCAACAGTTGCTCCTCCTGTATAGGCAAATAGGTTCAATACTTTTATTTGTCTTTTTTCACTTTTAATTTTTTGTATCATCCAATCCCAATTAACTGCTTGTTCAGGAAATAAACCTGTGTGTTTAAATCCCATTGGCTTTATATTAAATGTTAAGTTTTTGTATTTTATTTGCCATTGAGAAGGTACTTTTTTCTTAAATTCCCATGAACCTCCTCCTGTTTTACTTCTATTATATACAGCATTCATTTCTTTCCACTTGTTTGGAAAACTTTTATTTTTCCAAATAATTTGTGGGTCTGGCCTAGATAAAATGACATTTCCCCATTTTTCTAGTTTTTGTCCATCTGCCATGTCTAATATTTTATAATCTTTCCATTCATTTGCTATTTTCATAATTCTTTCAAGTAGCATTAAAAAGCTACTATTCCTCCCATTATTAGAATAGCTATATTTTACCATATTTTTTTGATTTTTCCAAGGGTATTTGACGATTTAAAAATTTTACGATTTTAAATATTTTAAAAATTCTTCTAATTCTATATCTATTAATATAATTCTAATGCTTCTTTTAAATTTTTTAATGCTTCTTCTATTGTTTTTCCTTGTGATGCAACATTATTGTCTAAACATTTTGCTACATACCATTCTTCTTCTTTTTGTATCATAACATTATATTTTATACTCATATTTTTAGTTCCTTTCTTTGTTACATATTATACTTCCTTTTTTTCATAAATTCAAATGTTTTGTAAAATTTTAAAAAAATTATATATCATGATTACATTTATGCTAGATAATATAATTAATGATACGACTATCATACTAATCCATTTATGTTCATAAATTTTATTTATAAACTTTTTTTCCTTTCCTTTATTACTTGTCCTTTCTAATTCCAAATTTAATAAACTATCTTCTGTATATTCCATTTTCATTCCTCCTTGAATTATTTTCATAATATGATATTCACTTAAATTTTCATTTATTACTTATTTTTTTATAACTTTTCAGACTTTTCTTATTTTTTGTATATAATCTTTCAAGACCGTACAAAAATTTGTATTTTTAGCCTTTTTGTGTTATAATAAATATAGTTGCAGGAAAAAATTTTCCTCAAAATCCCTCGTCAAGAAAGGAGAAAAAAAATGAAAAAAAAGACCATCTTACGGTTAATAGGGATTGCTGTGATTTTTGTGGCACTAATTATAATTGTTTTAGCAATCATTTTGATTGTTTTAAACATTAAGAGCGTGGGTGCCACATTGGGAATGATTCCAGGCATTGCTTGGAATACAATAAAAAAATTCCCAGTAGATTGGCTCATTGCTGGCGCAGTAGGTGCTGCTTTAGCATTTGCTGCATGTGCTATTTTTTGGCACTTGATTCAAACAAGAAAATGAGCCATAGGCAACCAGTCTGGAGAAATCCGAATTGGTTGCCTTTTTTTAGTTAACTCAAAGTTATTTCAGATCCTTTGAATTGTAACTATAAAATTTCTACTTTAATTATATTTCTTATCTAATCATTGATATATTAAGTGCTTTATGTTATAGTATTTTTAGACAATGCAGAGAAAACTCTCTGTGAATATTGCTTTTTTTTTACCAAAGGAGGACTATGCACATGAAAAAAGCAATTGTATTTATTTCTGTGGGTCTGTTGGTTGGAGGATTTCTATATCAAATCATACAGACACACAGGGTTATTTATGGGTTAGCCAGTCGCTACCCATCATTTACCGTCTATGGTAAAATCAAAAGAGGACGTACCTAGTACATCCACACGGGGAGGCGACTCCCCACTTTTTTATATAAAATCTTTTAATATAGGTAAATTCACACATTCTATTATTTCAATCTTTCTGCTAACTCTTTTGTAATCCCTTTTACTTTCATTAATTCTTCTATTGGTGCTTGTTTTATCTTTTCTACACTTCCAAATTGTTTTAATAAAGCCTGTTTTTTGACTTTACCAATTCCTTGAATATCATCTAATTCTGATTTTGTAATTTCTTTATCTCTTAATTTTCTATGATAAGTAATAGCTGTGTCATGAACTGTATCTTGAAATCTGGTAATTAGTTTCATTAAGTTTTCTGAAATTTTTAGTTCATTTCTGTTTTCATCCATTAAAGCTCTTGTTTGGTGTTTATCATTTTTAACCATACCAAATACTTTAATGTCTAACTCTTTTTCTATCATTTCTAGTTTTTCTTTTTTGTCTTGCTCTGTCATATCTTCTTGCATGATTTTTTCTTTTTCTTCATTCAAAACATTTTCAATTGCTTGTTTGGTTGCACGTATTTGTGTAATACCACCATCTGCAAATATGACATCAGGAAGTTTTCCAAATCCACCATTTGGATTTTCGATAGAATGTCTTAATCTTCTAGTGATAACTTCTTCCATACATTTTGGATCATCTTGTCCATAAACTGTTTTGATTTTAAATCTTCTAGACAGATTCTTTTTAATAACACCATCTTGCATGACACACATTCCAGCTACCATATATTCTCCTGATATATTCGATATATCAAAAGTTTCTATTTTTCTTGGTAAGATATCCATTTTTAATACTTCTTTTAATTCTAATAAAATTTCACTTTTATCCTTTTCTTTATTATCTAGTGTTACTCTTGCATTATTTTCTGCCATTTCTACAAATCTTAATTTTTCGCCTTTTTTAGGTGATTTGATTTCCACTTTTTTTCCTAATTCTGTGGATAACCAACCTTCAATTGCCTCTTTATCTTCGATTTCTTCTCTCATCATAATTTTACTAGGAATGTTTGGATTATCAAAATAATATTGTTTGATAAATCCTGAAAGAATCTCTTTATCTTCCATGTCTTTTAAATCTTTATAGAAGTATTGTTCTCTTCCTATCATTTTACTTCCTCTTACGAAAAAGATTTCTACACAAACTTCTAAGTCTGATTTTGCAATTCCAATAACATCAATACTATTTTCTGATATATTAGATACCTTTTGTTTTGCTGAGGCTCTTTCGATTGCTTGTTTTCTATCTCGTAAATATGCTGCCTTTTCATATTCCATCTTTTGAGATGCTTCTTGCATTTGTAAATCTAAATCTTTTAAAACTTTATCTGTTTTTCCTTCTAATAAATCAATGATTTCATCTACTTGTTTTCGATATTCTTGTTTATCTACATTTCCCATACATGGCGCCAAACATCTTCCTATATGATAGTTCAAACATGGTCTTGTTCTTTCTTTTAATGTTCTACATTGATGAATTTTATATCTCTCTTTAATAAAATCTAACATTTCTTTTGCTGCACCTGGATTAGCATATGGTCCAAAATATTTCGAACCATCATTGATGACTCTTCTTGTATAATAAACTCCTGGATATTCTGATTTTACATCAATTTTTATATATGGATAGGTTTTATCATCTTTTAATAATACATTAAATTTAGGTCTATTTTTTTTGATTAAATTACATTCTAAGATTAAAGCTTCTGCCTCATTATCTACAACGATATATTCAAAATGGTCAATTAAAGAAACCATTTTTTCAATTCTAGCGGTTTTATTGGTTTTTCTGAAATATTGTCTAACTCTGTTTTTTAATGAAATCGCTTTTCCAACATAGATAATGTTATCATCTTTATCATGCATAATATATACACCAGGTTTTCCTGGTAATTTTTTTAATTCTTCTTCTATATCAAACATTTCATTCCATTCCTTTGTCTTTATTGAATTTCTCTATTAGCGGTATTTACTCTCAAAGTTCCTTTATTGTAAAATGCTTTATGAGAACAATAGCGGGCTTTTATTAATATTTTTTCTGTTCTTAACATTTTAAAGCCCGCGTTATTGTTCGTGCGCCAAATTTTACGTTAGTAAAATTTGTGTGCAATCGTCAGAGCAAAGCGACTTTCATACAATAGGAAAGGATAACTTTCCTATTGTATGAAAAGAAAGGCTTATATCTTATAAGTCTTTCTTTTTTATCTATTTTAGTATATCACATAATAATACAATTTCCAAATACTTGATAGGAATTTCTTTTGATTCCTATTGCTCTTTATAATAATCTCTACTTTCTTTTACTTGCTCCCACATAGTATGTATTTTTCTTATTCTTGCCTTTTCTTCTGGAGTATATTCTGTACTCTCGTCTAATGTTTTTAGAGCTTTTTCTTTTTGTATATCTGTTCTTGCACCAGCCAAACGCTTTGGAATTCCTAATAATGTTTGGACATCTCTGGTATATTTATTTTTGGTATGAATCAATTCTCTTAAAATTCCTTTTTCTTCTAAATTAGGAAGTTCTTGCATAAGTTCAGTTAATTGTGATCTTTTTATTCTATTATCTTTTGTTATAAATCTGTCTTTATATTTTTCATATTCCTCTATTGTGAATACATATCCATTGGCTCCATACTTGTCTATTAATTGTTTTTCTTTGATTCCGTTTTCTTCAACAGTTTTTGTTGTCCATAATTCTTCTATTACAACAATACCACCTCTTACATTTGGCAATTGGATTGCTGCATGTCCATCATCAAAAAGTGACATCCTAACATCTTCATCTGATTCTATCCAAGCATTATATCTTTCTGCTGTATCAAAGATATATCGATTTCTAT